>CAZMKQ010000009.1:0-49224 GCA_964566955.1 uncultured Caldilineaceae bacterium
AGCTGCGTTCCATCAGGTCCATGTCCAGGAACCAGCGAAACAGCAGGTTGTACTCGAGCTCCTCGCAGAAGGCGCGTTCGCTGCGCACCGAGTACAGGACGATCAGCAGGGAAGCCTTCAACAGCCGCTCGGGCGGGACCGAGGTCCGGCCCACGCGGGCGTACATGCGGTCGAACTCCGGCGACAACTGCTCCAGGGCCGCATCGGCCACTTCCTTATTGGTTCAGACGTTCCAGCTTGACCTGGATGGTCTCACCGCTCGGCACTGGCACAGAAGCCGGGGCTGTTGTTTTGGTTGATCAGCCTAGGATGTGTGTGGCAAGTAGCCTGTTCAGTGTGGCGATGTCAATCTTCCGGGACAGCTTCCTTTGAATGAAGGAGTCAAGATTAGACCCCACCCACATCTTCAGGTCGCTGTCCATGTCAAATGTGCCCTTCGTCTCCAGGCTGAAAGCCGTGATGGAAGAGTAGGGCACGGACATAAACTCAATCTTGCTTCCTGTCAACCCTTGCACATCAACAAGGATGAGGCGCTTGCTGGTGAACAGGATCGAATCTCTGAATGACTTGAAGCCCACTATAAACTCTTCGTTTTGGGCCAAGATGTGTCCATACAGACCATTCAACTCCTCCGGAAAGATTGCTGTCTTATTCCCCATAAGGTGGTCAACCAAGCTCATCTCTCATCTCCTTTGTTGAGCCCCCGGCCAAGTCGGACGAGGACGTCTGCATTGATCTCCGGAACATTGGCCGACAGGTTGTCACCCTTGCTCATTAGGGCATCTCGTCGATCTCGATCAGGTTCCGCCAGACGAATTCCCTACTGTTGGGCCACGGGGTGCTGCTGAACGGATCGAGGCCAGCACCGACCTGCCGGAGAAGTTCAACCAGCTGTCACTGCATGTCGGCGGCATCCGGATCCGGGGGCGGGCCGTTGTCGCGCCGCGGCGACCACGGTTTCCCAATCAAGCCCCCGTTCCCGCGCGGCAGACCGCCGGGCGTCCGGGTTTCTGCAGGGCAGGCAGAGACGGCTAGGGCGGCTGGAAGCCGGGAAGTGGCCCTAACAGAGACCGCCGCCGTGGTCGGGTTAGTCGGGTAGTAGCAGGGAACGCCACTCGCGCGGTGCCTGCCGCACTGCCAGGATGCGGTCCACCGCGTCCGCTGGTGCACTGTCCCGGTGCCAGGCTGCCGCGATTTGGTCCAGAGGCAGCTCGGGCAGTTCGGATAGGAGCTTGTGCAACAGGTCTACGGCCATCTCCGTCTGTGCCAGTTCCCGACCGCGGGCCTCTCCTTCCTTCAGGCTTTCCTGCAGTTCCCGCGCATGCCGGCGGCGCGTCTCCTGCTCTGCTTGTTCCCGCTCAACTTCCTCATCGGTCTGGCGGTCGCGCCAGCGGTCTTGTCCCTCGTCCCACCATTGAAAGCGGGGTGCCGGACGCTGCTGTTCCGACTGGGCACTGAACTCTTCCTGCGGATCCGGTCGCATGCGAATGTTTGTGCCAAACACATCGCTCCCATGCACTTCCGGGCCGGATGCGGATGCCTTCTTCAGAGGCTCAACCTGCTCGTAGCCTCCGGCCTTCAGGCGGTACAACAGCAGTTCCCGCGGTGATTCCTTTCGGCGCTTGCCCCCGAGGTCGTACACCAGGTACTCGCGGATCCCCAAGTCGGCGTACAGTCGTAGTTTGGCGTCCAGGTCCCGCTGTGCACCACCGTACGACAGTATTTCCAACACCAATGCCGGAGGGGGATCCCCCTGGTGGAGCCGCAGGGCACGGTCCGGCCCGGTTGCCATGCCCAGCATGTTCACCTGCGGCAGCACCATCAGATCCGGGAAGACCCAGCGCACCACACCGTCCGGTGTCATGTAGTGGACACCCGTTTCGAGTTCCACGCAGTCACCCAGCTTGTCGAAGGCGGTGTTGCCCGCGGTGCGCTGGATTTCCCGCGCCCGGTTGTCGGCCATAAGCTCTACGCCGGCCGCGTCGAACTTGCAGAGGTGGATGCCCTCGATGCCGTAGTTGGGGTCGGTGGTCCAGTCATCTTCATATTCGTGTCCGGGATCGTACGGGTACTCGGCGGTGTAGTGGTATAGAGCCTCGAGGTCGAATCGCCATGCCTCGGGGGTTGCCCGCCGCCGCGCGGCCCGCGTTTCCCGCGCGGCCCGCGTCATGGTCGGTTCGGCATATCGTTCCCGCACACGCCCGTTGGGACTTGCCGATGTCTGTTCCCTCACCTCCACCGCAGCCATCTTCGCCTCCCGTTCCCGGCTGCATCGCATGACCCCATTCTACCTGCTGCATGGATTGAGAATAGGGGACACTCCGGCATTGTCGCCTGCCGGGCGCGGGCCAGGAAAACGGGCTTGCCGGCGGACATGGACTGAGAGCCATTCCCTTTCCACGTTGAAGTTCCGCTGTGTTTCGAACGGGGGCGCGATGTACGGACCGAGCCTAGGCCGTCGCCCCTCGGCAAGATCTCGTACTGCGCCGCCTCCCTGACGAGCCGGGGCGGCAGCCAAACTTGAAGAGGGTTGGACAGTACAGTCCGAATCTGACGATTTGCCTACGCGGGGGCAACAATGCCTCCGCGACTCTTGGCACACAGCTCCGGGAGGCGCTGCCATGTGTCAACTTGGCAGGACAGTTCGACTGTGAATCGTTAAAATCCATCGCCCGGTTCCGGTGTACAATCGGCGCGGCACGCCATTCGTGTCGGCAGACATCGAGTGCCTCAGTTCCATTTCCAAACCTGGGAGAGCGCAATGCGCAAACTCACTTTGCTATCCGCCTTGGCGTTGACAGCCTTGATCCTGCTCCTGGCCCCTTCGGCAGCCTTGGCCGACGGCCATACGGACGGCGAAATCGAAATTCCGGCCGGCTACCGCACGGTGACGGTGTCCTTCGACGGCATCGACCCGGTGAGCATGGACGACGGCGTCCTCAGCATGCGGATCAACGGGACCGTCAATCTCAACGATGTGGTCAAGTTGATCGACGATCAGTTGGCGTACGGCGGCTCCGTCGAGGAGTCCTGCGAAGTTCGCATGCGCTGGGTTCCGGCCTCCACCGTCATTACAAGCGGTGCCGACAATGTCATGAACCTCCGCTCCCGCATGCAGCTGTCCCAGCGCACGTGCGAGCCGAACATGTCGCTCTACACCAGCAGCGTGCACAACGTGGACTACACGGTGACGGTAACCGAGGGCGGCATCGATGATCTGGGTGTGTCCCTGGTCGTCAACTCCATTTCCGGGTTGGGTGAGGACTCCACCATGTCCGCGGCCCGGCTCAACCAGATTGCAGATGCCAACGTTACGCCGGTGACCGCATGGTTGCGTCAGGTGGCAACGAGTTTCCAGACCGGCTGCCTGGCTACGGCCGATGCGTCCATCAGCCCTTTGTCGTTTAGCAGCAGCGGTCGGGTTTCGGTTGGCGTCAATGCCAGTGGCAATCTCCAGTCCATGTCGGCCTGTGTCGTGCTTGACGACTCCATGCGCGACCTCGCGACAAGCACGGGCGTGGCCGCACTGATCCTGGGCGATCTCAGCCCCGGGACGGTTGCCGGCATCGTGAATGGCGTCCTGATGGGCCAGATGATGTCCACCGCCGACTACATCACCATGGTCGCCGACGACTTGGCCGATGAGACGTGGCGCGGAATCGTGCAGGAGGCCCTGCGCGCACCGTTTGTCCAGGAAACGGTCGCGGCCGGCATGGGCGATATGCTGCCCGGGGCGCTGGCCGACCGTCTCTTCTCCGATGCGGCCATCGAACAGGTCTGGGGCGGCATTTTGCTCCAGGACATCAACCCCGACACGCTGCAGGAACTGGTGATCGCGGTCGCTACCGGCATGGGCGACATGAACGCGTTGACAGGCGAGCTCGTCGGTCAAATTCAGCCTGCGTCGCTGGCCTTGGCGCTGGCCAGGCTGTTGACCCTCGGCTAGATCCCGAAACTCCGGATTGAAGATGCGAGGTTGATTTCCATCGCGGAGTCCCAGGGTCGGAAGCCGGTTTGAACGCGGAGAGCGTGGAATTGCTCCACGCTCTCCGTGTGTTGCAGCATGGAGCCTGCGGCACCATCAGCCGGCAGGCTCATTCGGTGGTCCGAGCCACCGCAACATCCATGGAACACGCCCTTGTCCTGCATGGGCAAGCCCAAGGGCGGATAATCAACGCTGTGCCGATGACCGCCGGGACGGTGTTGAACTGGCGCCAGCTTGGCTTCAGGTCCTGCCGTCGGCCCGCGTCATCCCGTGCGGGACCCGCCGGAAGGGCAGAGCACGCGGCCGTTCGATCGCCGCGTGCTCCGATGTCTGCTGCCGTTAGAGGTTCACCCACTCCGGTTCGGGTGTAATGTCGTCACTCGGACGACTGCCCGGATCAGGCCGGCCTGAACCCTCCAGGCGATTCACAATAGCGACCTGCATGCCGTCCGCTGCCTGAATCTGGCACGACAGGCGGACGCCGCTCAATCCCCGCTCCGCGAGCTTGGCCTGTTCGGCTGCCGTGGTGACGGTTGGCTCGCCCTCCACGAAACTAACGGCACAGGTGGTGCACATGCAGTTGCCGCCGCAGGCGTGCATTTGGTCGATGCCGCACTCGTCCACCAGCGCGAGCACCAGGCGCTTGCCTTCCGGAACGGAGAAGGTGCCTTCCCCCTTGACGGTAATGTTGACGGTGCTCATATGCGGTGCTCCTTGTGTTGGGCGGTGTTGCCGAGTGGATCGGCGGAACTGTGCGAACCCGGATCTTACGGGTCCGACCGTCTATTCGAAAACGAACAGGGCCATCAAATCGTTGACATTGGTCATTGTGGGCCCGGTGACCTGCAGGTCACCGGACGCGGCCAACCATGGGTGGCCATTGTGCTCCGCGAGGCGTCGACACGGATTCAACCCGGCCTCCCAGCAGGATCGAATCGGTGGTGGCAGCACCGGCATCCGTGTAGTCGAATGCGGGATATCCTGGACATGCCACCGAGTACTTCGATGCCCGGTGGCATACTAGCCCACTAGCCTCTGCCCCGCCCTGCCATGCTTCCCTACCCTGCCCTGCACCCCGGCCAAGCAGCGTTTGCCGACATTCGCAGGGAGCAAGAGTTCTATGTGGACAAAACCCGCCACTTCCGGCGATTGCTGGATACAGGCGGTGCCGTGGGCACCGCGGAGTACCCTCCCAGACTTCTCAACAGCCATCTGTTTTTCGCCCGCCCCCGCCGGTTTGGGAAAAGCCTGCTCATTGACACCTTGGAAGTTTGGTTCCAAGGCCTGTCTCCCGGCCATGTGGCCAATCCAGAACAGGAAACCAAGGATTGGGCTGGTCTGCCCGAGGGCTGGACCTGTCCTTCATGGTTGTGGGACGGACTTGACGCCGAGGATTGGCACGGCCATCATGGCTGGCATCCGGTTATCCGACTGGATATGGCACGGGCTGCCGCTCCCACTCCTCAGGGGACGTGGAACGGGCTTCAAGCCTACCTCAATGAATTGATAGATCTTTGGGAGTGGCTTGGCGTCCCCTGGGGAGACAAAGGCATCCCGGGACATGGGTACAACGACCCGCCCAACAAGAAGCTGAACAACCTCATTACAGGTTTGGGACGTTGTTACCGCAAACGTCCGGTGGTCCTGGTTGATGAGTACGACGCCCCCATCACCAACCACATGGGTTCCGGGCAAGACATACGACCGGCAGTCGGTGCTCTGCGGGACTTCTACCGTACCCTCAAGGACGACCCGGGATTGTTGTACGGGGTCTTCATCACCGGCATTACCACGGTTGCCCGCGAGCACCTGTTCTCATCCCTCAACAACTTGACCGACATCTCCGAGTACCCGGAATACGGAGATCTCTGCGGTTTTACGGAAGATGAGACAAGACAGGGCCTCGCTCCTCACAGGGATGCTCTGACAGCCATGGAGCCAAGATTTCGCGAGCAGGATATTCTCGGAACATGGCGGAACCTGTACAACGGCTATCGCTTTTCCCCCTATCCCGACACTCCCCGCATGTACAACCCCTTCACCTTAATCCAGGGCATGCACGGGGTACTGTCAACTGTTCGGGAGCGCCAGGCGGCAGTTGAGGGCAACTGGCCTTCCGCATGGGCCAAGTCCGGACACGCCGGACTCACGGTGCGATTGGCCGAAGACACGCATCAATCCATGCCGGGAGTTGTATGGGAAGGAGGCATGCCGCCACTTCCCGCCCCGGAACTGGGTGATCTGTCCAGGCCGGACTACTCGCGTTTGATGCTGGACACCGGTTATTACACGTGGCATGGCGGGAAGGAGGGCAGATCGCTGCACTTGAACTTTCCCAACCGTGAAGTGGCTGCCGCTTGGACGGGTGACATTCTGGGAATTTGGAAACACCCCCTGCACAAGGACAACGCCCTGATTGAGGATTTGCACGGCTGCCTGAGACAGGGGGAT
The DNA here is from genome assembly GCA_964566955.1 of uncultured Caldilineaceae bacterium. Taxonomy (GTDB): domain Bacteria; phylum Chloroflexota; class Anaerolineae; order Caldilineales; family Caldilineaceae; genus Bin34. The sequence goes on from CAZMKQ010000009.1 coordinate 6,437, forward strand.
GTCAAGGGCTTCTGTCATCGTCTTGAGGCATTCACATCCAAGTTTGCGGGCGAAAACCTGCGAAGCGAATCCAGTTTCCGCACATTGCTGCAGGCCCTTTTCCTGCAAATGGGGGAGCCAACCCAGTCCGAAAAGTCCTCACAGGGCGGCCGTGTGGATCATGAACTTCGAATTGGCAAGCGCATGTATGTGATCGAAGCCAAGTACAACTGCCCGGTCAGCGAAGCACTCAGGCAGATCCGGGAACGTCCATACGGGCGTGAGCATCTGGATATGGACTGGGATGTAACGGCATTGGCGCTTGCATATCGTCGAGACTTGAAGTCCGGTCCGATGCTGCAGTGCGAAGCCCGCAAGTTGGCCGACCTGCTGGCCGGGACGTGAACAGGAATCGGAAGATCGGGAAGAAGGATGGTCGCCCACCCTCTGAGACGGTTTCAGGACAAGCCGCGAACAGTCAGGCGTGGCCTTTCGGCACTGCATCCCAATCCCGCCGACGCTTCCGTCTATGTCCAAACGAACAAGGCCATCAAATCGTTGACGTTGGTCATCGTGGGCCCCGTGACCAGCATGTCACCGGCCGCGGTCAGCCACGGGTAGGCATTGTGCCCGGTGAGATGCCGACGGGGATTCAAACCGGCCGCCATACCCCGCTGCAGGGATCCCGCGTCCGCCAGCGCACCGGCACTATCCGTGGGGCCGTCTGTTCCATCAGTGGCCAGTGAGGCCAGGACCGTGCAGGGTTGGTCCGCCAATTCGAAGGCGGCCGCGAGCGCGAGTTCCTGATTGCGGCCCCCCTTTCCGCTATCCTCGCCAAGGGTTACCGTTGTTTCCCCCCCGAACAGAAGACAGGCCGGAGCGGGAATGGGCAGGCCGTATCCGGCCACCTCGCGTCCGAAGCCGCACAACACTTTCGCGACTTCGGACGCTTCGCCTTCCACGTACGAGGACATCCACACCGTGTTAAAGCCCAATGCGCGCGCCCGGGTTTCAGCCGCGGCCATGGCCGTGCGGTTGTCCGCCACCACAAGCGTGGGATTGCCCTCGAAGAGGGGATCGTCGGTGTTCGGAGTATCGGGCAGGTCGCCGCGCCAACCTGCTTCCAGGCGGGCGCGGATTGGCGGCGGCAATGACGGCATCAACTGGAATTTCTCCACGATGCTCCGGGTTTCCTGCCAGTCACCGCTGTCGGGGACCGTGGGTCCGCTGGCAATCACGTCCAAGGGACTGCCGATGACATCGCTCACGGCGAGGGTGGCGAAGCGAGCCGGGTGGATGGAACGGGCCAGCTGTCCGCCCTTGACCAGGCTGCAGTGCTTGCGCAGGCAATTGATCTCGTTGATCGTCGCCCCGGCCCCAAGCAGGCTGGCTGTCATGGCCTGCAGATCGGCCAGGGTCAGGCCTTCGGCCGGGGCCACCAGCAACGCGGAGCCACCTCCGGACAGGAGGTTAATCACCAGGTCCCGTTCCGTGGTGTCCGCCAGCAGTTCCAGAATGCGACGGCCCGCCGTCACGCCGGCCTCGTCGGGTACGGGATGGCGGGCTTCGCAAATTTCGATGATTTCCGTTGGTGCCCGATGGTCGTCCTTGACCACCACCAGGCCCGCGGTTATCCGGTCCCCCAGAATGGTCTCCAACGCTTGGCTCATTAATGCTCCGGCCTTGCCCGCTCCGGTCACCAGGATGCGGTCCACGGCGGACAGGTCAATGGTTTGATCCGCCAGTCGCAATTGGTCGCCGTCCAGCGACACGTGGTGCAGAACCGCACGGGCCGGATCCACGGCCTCGAGTGCCGCCTCCAGCACTTGGAGTACGGAGTGTCTGCGTTCCGGGTCCGCGTCCAGGACGCGAGGGTCGAAGCGGCTGCCGCCGGATCCGGTCATTGATCGTTGTCCTCCGCTTTGGTTCCCGGTATCAATTGGGGCGCACCGGCCAGATTCGGCAGGTCCCCGGGTTCGAACCGGAGAGGCGGTTGTTCCTGCAACAGGCGAAGTGCTTCGGCCACCGCGGTGTCGAGTTGGGGATCGCGCCCTTCGCGGAAGTCGTCGGGGGAAATCTCGACTTCAATGTCCGGGTCGGTGCCGTAGTTCTCGACTGTCCAGCCCACGTCCTTGAACCAGAAGCTGTACTCCGGCTGCGTGGTGACCGTGCCATCCACCAGGGCGTGGCGCGGCCAGATCCCGATCACGCCGCCCCAGGTCCGCGTGCCGATCAGCGTTCCCAGTCCCATCAGCTTGAAGGCATGGCTGAATATGTCGCCGTCGCTGCCGGCGGCATCGTTGGTCAAGGCCACGATGGGGCCGGACACCGATTCCTCCGGATAGGGTGCGACTCCGCCCCACCTGGTTTGGTCGAACCCAATCTGGCGGCGCGCCAGCTTTTCGAGCAGCAGGGCACTCACATGGCCGCCGCCGTTGAAGCGCAAATCCACAACCAGGCCTTGCCGATGGAGTTCACCCAGAAAGCCGCGGTGAAACTCCGCATAGCCCCACGGTCCCATGTCGGGAATGTGCAGATAGCCAAGACGACCGTCCGATGCCGTATGCACCTTCACCCGGTTGGCGTTCACCCAGGCACGGTACAACGCGCGTTTGTCACCGGTCATGGTGCGGACCGTGACTTCCTTCAGCATGTCGGTTTCGGCCGACGACTCATTGTCGCCCGCCTCGACTTGGGCACCGCGCCGGAAACCAAGCTGAACTTCCTGACCCGCCAGGTTGACCAACAATCTGGCGGGGGGAACGCTTTCCGAAACGGGTTGTCCGTTGACGGAAACCAGCAGATCTCCCCTGACCACGTCGACCCCGGCCTCGGCAAACGGGGAATGGACTTCGGGCTCCCACACGTCGCCTTCAATCCAGTCATCGAGCCGCCAGCCCGGTGGATCCGCCTGCCACTCGAACTCCGCGCCCAGGGTGCCGATCGGCCATTGGGGACCCGGTCGGTAGTCGCCCCCGAACTCGTAGCAGTGGCTCGTGCCCAGTTCGCCCTGCATTTCCCAGCACAGGTCGCTGAATTCGCGCCGGCTTGCGAGTCGCTGCACCAGGGGTGCGTACCGGTCGTGGACTGCTTGCCAGTCCACGCCGGACATCTCGGGGGTCCAGAATTGGTCCCTTTGCAGTCGCCAGGCCTCCGCAAGCATCTGTTGCCATTCGGCCGGAGGCTCGATCGACAGGCGGATGCGACCGAGATCCAACCATCCGGTGACGCGGGACGCGCCTTCATTGGTCAGGCTGTCGGCGTTTTCGCTGGCCTTGATGACCCGAAGACGCTGATCAGCCCGGTACAGCAGGTGTTTGCGGTTGGCGGACAGGCTGAGGCCGGACACATCCGTGGCCACCTCGCTCGGTTTATGGTCCTTGAACACCCACGCCTGGAGTGTGGCTCCGGGCGATGTTTCATCTTCCAGCCACGGATCCTTCATGGTCTGCCTGGTTTCCGAAGCCAGCCAGAACACCCGATCCCCGGCCGCCGCCAGGCCGGTGAACAGGCCCGCAGGCACCGGAAAGGGAAGAATCCGGTCCGCGATGCCGTCAACGTCAACCTGCAGGGGATCCGGCGCGGGATCCTTGGTCTTGGCCGGTTCCGCATGGTCCGGTCCGTTGGTGGTTTCCGCAGTCGCATCACCGTTCGCCGCGGTCGTGCCGTCTGCGTCGGGCTTGGTCTGTTTCTGTTTTTCCTCTTCGTCCTCCTCGTCCGCATCCTCACCGGTGCGCGGCACAAACGGATTGGGCAAATCCTGCTGTAGCGTAACCAGATAGGGGCGCATGGGAGCGGGAAACGACAGGTTGAACTGAATGGTGTCGTAGACCGGGTTGAGGATCCGGCTGCTCAGAAAGTAGAGATAGCGGCCCTTGGGGTCGAATACCGGACAGTGGTCCTGCAGTACGGGTGTTCCGAGGTCCACGGTCAGGGGCTGTTCCGAACCATCGGGTTCTTCGCCGGCGGACACCGGCAATTCCCTGCGGTATAGACGAATGGCATGGCTGTGGAGGGTGGGAGCCCTGTCCCAGGCCAGCCAGCAGCCATCCGGAGACCAGTCGGCGTGTTCGATGTGGCCGTGCGGCGATCGGTCGACCAGCAGCTGTGTCCGGTTCTCCAGGTTGTACAGCCAGAGTTCGTAGCGGTGGTTGGTGATCGCCACCATGTCCACCGCCGGGTTGACGTACAGATTCATGGCCCGGCCGAAGGCGAACGCCTCATGCAAGTCCGACTCGGCCGGCTCACGGCCCGGTGTGAACACCTGGAGACGCTCTTCACCCATGGCATCGGTTACGGCCACGATGCGCTTGCCGTCCCGCAGCCAGGCGGGCAGGCGGTAACGCACTCCTTGGGATGTCCCCAGCTGCAGAACCCCGCCGGCATGGTTGCCGAATGCAAAAACCTTGCCGCGCGCCGACAGCGCGACCGAATGCCCTTCCGGATGCAAGTCGGCCGCCTCGAGGTGTTCCGATGCCTCTGCGAACTTGCGGTTGCGCTGCACCCTCGGTGAGGACCAGGTCACGTCCATCGGAACGGCGGTGTCGTTCAGGACGTCCAGCAGGTGGAGGTCGGCTCCTGCATGGTAGGCAATGATGGGCCGGCCATCGCCGTCCAAGCCCCAGGCTGGATAGCGCGCGTAGAAGTCGGCGTGGTTGGTGTGTCTGGTGAGATCGTCACCGGACGGTAGGCAACTGTAGATGTTCCCGCAGCCTTCATGGTCGCTGACCAGGAAGATGCGTTCGTCTGTCAGCCCCTGGCCGGTCCCAATCCACATGGGCGAAGCCAGGTTGCCGTCCAGATCGGGAAGAATGCGGCTGAACTGCTCGCCTGCCCCCGGGGATACCCACAGCCGGCCGGCCGTGCCGCCCCGGTATCGCTTCCAACGGGCCGGATCACCGGTGTTGCGGCCCAGCACGACCGCGCCGTCGGGTCCGAATCCAATCGCCGAGGCCCGCCCCAGAGGCACCTCCTCGACAACACATCGGGAAGGTGAACTTCGAACCCGATTGAGAACCGTCGATCCGCGCACGGGCTGACGGGCCGATGTGACGAAGTAAATCCAGTCGCCGTCGGGGCTCCACGCCGCCGTTTGCATGGCATCTCCCTGCCACGTCAGGCGCTGGGCAGGGCCGCCGGCGGCATCCATTACATAAATGTCGGGAGCGCCTTCGTCGCGGGCCACGAACGCAATCCGGGATCCGTCGGGAGACAGCAGGGGAAACTCGATCTCGCCAAGATTGCTGGTAAGACGCAGAGGAACTCCGCCCTGAAGGCCAACGGACCACAAGTCGTCTTCGCTAACGAAGACAACGCGGTCTTTCTGGACGGTCGGATGTCGGTAGTAGCCCTGCATGTGCGTGTTCCAATGGCGGGGATGCATGCGCGCCAGTTGGCGCCGACCGGATGCGGAGAGATGGGGCCAGGGGTTGCCACTGCCCGTATCCGACTCCGGCACAAGGACCGGTTGTAAACCGGAACCGGACCATTGTCGCAAAGAGAGAGTGAAATCCGGATCCAAAGCCGGGGCAAATCCGAGATTGGTCGAGGACGCGCCCGCATCTCAGGAGCACAGGCCGCGTCCGATCGAGGCGGCTGCGCAATGGGGCCTGGATCCGACGGCGGTTCGCTTAGCCAGTGCCAAATCCTACCGCCATTTTTCGTTTCGGCTTGCTAACCTTTGGGGATAGGGGACGTGGTTTGCGGGCGGTTGCAATGACCCAGCCCGCGTTCCCGGAAGTTCAGGCCTTCTGCAAGTTCATCGAGCCACCCGCCAAACCTCCGCCATGCAATCTTCACTCCGTCGCTGCGTGTTGAATTCCAAAGCCGGATGCGAGGGTAGCCGCGCCGGTTCGTGTTCCAACACGCGATCCCGCTCATGTTGGAAGTGGCGCGTCAGCCTGTTGGGGATCCTGGTTGGAACGGTGTGGGCGGCAACCGGTTGCATGTCGGTGATCACCAATCCAATTGAGATGGCCATGGCCGGGGGAGAGCCGCATCTTGGTCCTCCCCTGCCGCCTGGCCAAGGCATGTTGGCTGGTCAGGTGGTGTACGCGGGCAAGCCCGTTGCCGATGCCGTGGTATTGGTGGCCCAGCCTGCGGGAACGCCGCATGTCACGCACACGGACGCGGAGGGGCACTATCTGCTGACGGATCTGCCACCAGGCTCCTACGTGCCCATCGCCGGAGCTCCGGGTTTCGAGTACGAGATGCCGAGGTCGATTCTGGGATTGCCGGTCTCAGTCGCCGTCCAGGACGATGTGACTGCGGTGGCGCCCGTGATCGAACTGGAGTTGGAGCTTCAGGATGTGTTGGGCCCGGTTGCCGCGGAGGCCTACAGTCTTGAACCGGCCGGCAGCTATGTTGTGGAGACCCCGTTTCCCAAGGGGGCCCGAGCCCAAGTGCACCGATGGACCTTCGAACGGGCGGAGGCGGTCAACGATTCGCTGTACCTATACCTGCCGCTCGACGCCGGCCCGCAAGACCCCATCCCGATGCTTCTGGCACTCTATCCCAATGCCACCAGGAACTGGGAGGACATCAGTGTCGGATTCGCCAGTCAGGGTTTCGGTGTCGTGGCCATGTCCCCCATCGGTGCTCGGGGCCGCAACGTGACCGAACATGCCCTGGATGCGCGCCTGATGCTCCAGTTCGCCTCGCAGGGCCTCCTGGATCCCCGGTTGGACGATTCAAGGCTTCTGGCCATCAGCGGCAGCTACGGCGCCGCCATTCTCAACAAGCTGATCCGAATCTCGGATCGGGAGTTCGCCGCGGTGGTGACCTTGGGCGGAATCAGCAACGCGTTCACGGGCGCGGCGGCGTTTTATGCGGGTGAAATGGAGTGGCCACTGGTCCTTCGCTACGCCTTGGCCATGCTGGGCACGGCCAACGAGCGGCCGGACAGCTACATGCAATATGCACCGGTGTATTCGGCAGCCGCGATGCCGCCCATTTTGTTGATTCACACGCTGAAGGACGAAATGGTGCCGTTGTCCCAGTCGCTCGAGTACGAAGCAGCCCTGCGTGATGCCGGGGTGCCGGTGGAGACCATTTACTTCGAGGACGAGAGCCACTACCTTCGGCTGGGGGCCCGCACCTCCGACACGACGCGCTATCTGTTCGCCAGTGTGCTCGATTTCCTCCAAGGATGGCTGGAACAGCCGGCTGACGCATAATCCCCTTGGCAACCAAGTTGTCCTTTGCCATGTACAGGGAACAGCCATGACCCAAACAAAAGGACTGCACGAAGACATGCCTCGCGTGCCGCAGGGGGCCTGCCTGCTTCCGGATCGCGGGCCAAGGGTCCTGTGGATGAGCGGCGACGACAGTGAGGATTTTCTTCAGCGCATGACGACGAACGACATGCGCCTGCCGGTTGGGGGACATCGGCCCACGGCTCTCCTGACCGGCACGGGCCGCATCCAGGCCGTGTTCAGCGTGATTCGGGAAGATGAAGGCTACTGGCTGATCGCTCCGCCGCATGGGTCGGAGGCTCTGGGCAGAATGTTGCAGGGCAACATTTTCTTCATGGATCAGGTTACCGTGGAGGATGTGAGCGATCGATGGGACTTTCTGTACCTGGTGGGCCACGGGGCGTCCGCCGTCGTGGCGTTGTTGGAGTTCGCCGTGCCGGAGCCGGCTGAGGTCGCCCGTGCCGGCGATCGGATGTGCCTGTACGAGAACCAGCTCGAACTTCCCGGATTTGGGCTGTTGATCCCAGCGGCCGAGACGGACGGTGTCCGCCGGGCCGTGCAACAGGGCCACGGTACGCTGTGGTCCGATTGGGACGAATACGACCATTTGCGCATCCGGTCCGTGCGGGGCGGCTACGGGTACGAGTACACGGAGGCATTCAACCCCCTCGAGGTGGGCCTGGACGCAATCTGCTCGGACAACAAGGGGTGCTATCCGGGGCAGGAGGTGATTGCACGGCAGGTCAACTACGATCGCGTGGCCCGGGGGCTGGTGCTGCTGGAGTCCGAGCAGCCGCTGTCCGCGGGTGATCCGGTCAAATTGGACGGGCGGCCGCTGGGGGAGGTCACCTCCGTCAGTGCGGTGGCGGCAGACCGCACGTGGCCGTCGCTGGCGGTTGTCCGTTCCCGGCAACTCGCGCCGGGACAGACGGTGATGGCCGGAGACCGGCCTGCCGTCGTGGCGGTCCTGCGTCAGGCGAGTTTGGTCTAGGGCGCGATTGTGACGCCTACCGTGGCCTGTCGGAGGATGTTCCCGGCTCGCCCCGTCCGTTGGCATCGGCGGAGAGTTCGGATTTGCCGTGTGCAGGTTGCCCGTGGCTGAAACCTGGCGGTTGATCATCGAGGCGCAGCCGCGGCGCGCCGGTGTCAACATGGCCATGGACGAAGCCTTGGCCGAATCCGTGGCGTCCGGTTGCGCACCGCCGACCCTGCGCCTGTATCGGTGGTCTCCGGCCGCGGTCAGCATCGGCCGGTTTCAGTCCGTTGCCGACCTGGACTTGGAGCGACTTGACGTTAGGGGCTTGGACTGGGTACGTCGGCTCAGCGGCGGCCGGGCGCTCCTGCATGGGAACGAACTAACCTACGCGCTTCTGCTGCCTTTGGCACACCCCGTCGCACAGCTGGGCATTCTGGATTCCTACCGTGCCCTGGCCGGATCCCTGCGGGCCGCCCTGGCGGCTCTGGGTGTCAACGCGGATCCCTTGCAGACCCGTGCGCGCAGGACCGCGGCTGCTTCGGCGGCCTGTCTGGAGCAGGTCAGTTCGTGGGAGCTGGCCGTCGCGGGCCGCAAGCTTGTGGGCAGTGCCCAGTGCCGGCGACACGGTTACGTCCTGCAGCATGGCAGTCTGCCCTTGGACGGGGATCCGGCGGCCCTGGCCGAAGTGTTGTGCCTGGATACCGGTGGCCGGGAGCGGCTGCGCAACAGCCTGAGGGCAACGTCAACCACCTTGGCGCGTGAACTGGACATGTCGGGTGCCGAAGGCAAGTTGCCGGATTGGCAACCCATGGCGCGCGCGTTTGCCGGTGGGTTCGGCAACCATGCCCGGGTGGACTGGATTGAGGACGGCAGCCGGCCGGCGGAACTGGAGGCGGCGGCCCGGCTGGCGAGGGTTCGCTATGCGGCCGGCGCTTGGCTCAATCTGCGGTGAGTTGCCCTTTGAGCCTTTGCTGCATGCTTCGCGTGAACGGCATCGCTTGGGCAACGGACGCGCAACAAATGACGAGGTTACCGTGTCGGTTGGGCTCCTGACGCTCGAACTCTATTTGGGAGGCACCCACTCCCTCAAGGAGAAGCGCAGCCGCGTTGCTCCCGTTGTCCGCCGCATCCGAACCAGGTTCAACGCCTCGGTCTGCGAATCGGATGCCCAGGATGTGCTGACGCGTGCGGAGATCTCCGTGGTCGTCGTGAGCACCAACGACAGCCATGTCCACAGCCAATTGCAGGCTGTTCTCAACTGGGTGCTGGAGGCCCGGCTGGATGTCGAGGTGCTGGACAGCCACGTCGAACTGATTGCCTGAACGACCAAGGCTTCGAGTCCACCTTCGCTCGCACGATGCCGACCGGAATTCGCGTGCCCGGGATCGGCCGGGCCGGGAAGCGCCGCCCTACGAGGAAGCAGCCACCGCCTTCGGATTGCTCATGCCGACCCACGAGTCCTTGGCCTCGGGATATCCGGGCCAGTCCACATGCCGGTACAGGAAGGCGGCCACCGTGACCACCACCGAAATCAGCGCGAACCACTGGGCGGCCGCCAGGGACGTGCCAATCATCCAGGCATCGGGCCGCAGGAACTCGACCAGGAAACGGCCCACCGGATAGAAGAAGAACAGCATCAGGACCCCGTCCCCGAAGCGCAGGCGCTGGCCGAAGCGCAGGAACAGCAGGTTGATGACAAGCACCGCCATCAGGTTCCACAGCATCTCGTAGAAGAAGGTGGGATGGAATCCGTTCGTGGCATACCAGTCGATGGCCTGCTGTGTGATGTTCGGGTCGGAGCACACCCCCAAGGCGCCCTCCGGCACCTGACAGGGATAGTCCGGGTTGATGTGGAAGGCCCAGGGCAGGTCGGTGGCCGGCCCGTACAGCTCCTGGTTGACGAAGTTCCCGAAGCGGCCGACGGCCTGGGCCAGCGGGACGTTGACCGCAATGTAGTCCAGGTACTGCAGCACGTTGATTTTCGAGATCCAGGCATAGACGATGACCGCCAGCACCCCGCCAATCAGTCCGCCGTAGATGCCCAGTCCCCTGAAGCCCCCGGACCAGAAGTTGATGATGTCCATGGGGTTTTCGCGGTAGTGGGACCAGCCGCCGCCGTCCGCCGGCGAACTGAGGACGTGGTAGACCCGCGCGCCCAGGATGCCGGCAATCAGGCACCAGGCCAGCAGATTCCAGATGTGATCCGGATCCCCGCCCGAACGCTTGGCCCACAGGGTGCTTGAAAACGCGCTCAGCGTGGCTCCTCCGACGATCAGCAGCCCGTACCAGTGCAGGGAAAAATTGCCGACTTCCAGCAGGATGGGATTCATGGGACGGGGATCCTAAGGGGAGATTGAGAGGACGGGAGACCGGATGGGCGGTCACATCGCCGGCCAACACTCGACGGTTGGCGAGTCAGTATAAGTTAGATGGCCGCCGTCGGTCGGAAGATTCGGCAAGGCCTCAGGGATGCCGCCGCCTTGGCGGCCACAGGACAGCCTCCCTGGAAAGGGGCAATGTCACCGCCATGCGGCACCTGACTCCAGCCAGGTTTCCAGGACGGTTCCGACGCGCCAGAGGCTGTCCGCACTGACCTTGTCCATGGTGTCGCCGACGGTATGCCACCACGGATAGTCGAAGTCGATGATGTCCACCGCCGGAATCCCGGCATTCAGAAACGGATGATGGTCGTCGAGGATGGAGTAGCCCTGGACCGGCTGGAACCAGGCGTCCAGGCCCAGGCTGGCCGCCTGTTGCCAAATGGCGGCCTGCAGTTCCGGGGTACTGGTGCGCTCCAGGGGCAGTTCCTGTCGGCTGTCGCCAACCATGTCCACAATGACGACCGCCGTCGGGTCGTTGCAGGCCGGCAACAGATCGAGGTCTGCCGCGAACGCCGAGGAGCCCAGAATCCAATGCCAGCCGGGGATGTTGCCGTTGTCCTCGGCGTCGAAGAAGGCCAGGCAAATCCGGTGGCCCGTCTTGTCGGTTTCCAGGGCCCGTGCCAGTTCCATCAGCACCGCCACGCCCGATGCTCCGTCGTTGGCCCCAATTACCGGGCGCGTTCTGAGGTCCGGATCCGGATCTTCATCGGCAAACAAGCGCGTATCGAAGTGGGCGCCCAGCAGCAAATCGGGTCCGGATCCCTTCCAGGCAAGCAGGTTTTCGCCGCGATCACCGTTCGGCAATGCAAAGGGGTGGGCGTACACCCGCCAGCCCAGGGCTTCCAGGTGCTGCCTGATCAGGACTCGGGTACGGCGGTTGGCCAGGGAGCCCGTCGGGCGCGGCCCCAGGTCGACCTGGGCCTGCACGTGTTGCAAGGCCCGTTCGCCGTCGAAGGGGGGCGGTCCGTACACGGCATGGAAGACGTATCCCCATCCCAGGTGGCCCCCGTATCCGAAGCAACCCAGGACCAGAATTCCGAGCAGCAGTTCGGCGCGGCGAACCCGCCAGCGTTCAAGGAGTGTTTTCACGGCAACCCGGGGATCACGGTTCAGGAACGCGTGCGGAATTCGACGCGGATCGGCGTGCCGATGAAGGGGTGCTGCTCGCGGATCGCGTTCTCGATGTAGCGCGCATAGGTAAAGTGCACCAGCTTGCTGTTGTTCACGAAGAGAACGAACGTCGGCGGCGCCACGGCCACCTGAGTGCCATAGTAGATCCTGAGCGGCTGGCCGTTGCGCGACGGCGTGGCTCCCTGGAAGTATGCCTGCTGGATCAGCTGGTTGAAGGGGCCGGTGCCAATCCTCTGTGTCCTGGCCGCATGCACCTCCAGGGCCGTGGGCAGGATGCGGTGCAGCCGCTGTCGGTCCAAGGCCGATATGAAGAGGAGCGGCGCGTAGGGCAGAAACTGCAGTTCCGATCGAATCTTCTTCTCGTATTCCAGGATGGTGCGCTCGTCCTTGGCTACCGCATCCCACTTGTTGGCGAGCAGGACCACCCCGGTTTTGCATTCCTCGATCATGCCGGCCACGTGCGCATCCTGTGCCGTAACGCCCTCGGTGGTGTCCAGCAACAGCAGGGCGACGTCGGCCCGGTCGATGGCCCTGGCGCTGCGCAGCACGCTGTATTGTTCAATGCCGCGTTCGATGCGGCCCCGTCTGCGAATTCCGGCGGTGTCAACCAGAGTCACGTCCTGGCCATGCCAGGTGAGGCGGGAGTCGACAGGGTCGCGCGTGGTGCCCGGCACTTCGCTGGTGATGGCCCGCTCTTCGCCAATCAGGGCGTTGAGCAGGCTGCTCTTGCCAACGTTGGGCCGCCCCACCAGGGCAATCCGGACCGATTCGTCCTCCGCGTCCCCGGCCGGCGCGCCGGCCAGGTTGGACAGCAGGCTGTCGAGCAGCTCCGCCACGCCGTCGCCGTGCAGGGCGGATATGGCCATCGGTTCGCCCAAGCCCAGCTGCCAGAACTCGGCGGCATCCAGAACGCGGGCTTCGGTCTCGGCCTTGTTGACCGCCAACACCACCGGCTTTTCGTGCTGGCGCAGAAACGCGGCCACATCCAGGTCCTCGGCCACCACACCGTCCTTGACATCGGTCAGCAGGATGACGGCATCCGCCTCGTCCAGGGCCACGGTGGCCTGTTCCAGGATCGACAGCGAGAACTCCTCGGACGAGTTGGCGGAGCGCGAACGGGCCGTGGAGGCGCCGGGATCGCGGAAGCGCAGGCCTCCCGTGTCGACCAGCGCGAACCGTTGTCCCTGCCATTCGGCCGTGCCGTACAGGCGGTCGCGGGTGGTTCCCGGCAGATCCTCCACGATCGCCGTGCGGACACCGGTCAGGCGATTGAACAGCGTGGACTTGCCTACGTTGGGGCGGCCCACCAGGGCTACGAGTGCGGGTGGCATGCTGCAGGCTGTCCCGGGGATTCAGGAGGACGGGGCCAGGGCGGACTTCAGGCTCGCGACAACCTCGGCCTGGGCGGGATCGTGGCTCACCAGCGTGATCAGGCTGGATGACTCAACGGCCGGGTCCGCAAAGACAAACCGGACCGGGGCAAGTTCCCATGTACCCTGTTCGGCCGGGCAGTCGAAGAGGGCCAGCCAGGCAAATTCGCCCGCGGCTTCCATGGCGTACAACTGTTCGAAGGCTTCAAACGGACCGCGCAGGTGCATGAACAGGGGCGTGAATTCGTAGACCAGGTCCGGATGTTCCATCTGACAGGCCGCCCGGGCCTTTTGGGTATTGTCGAGAATGACGTGGTCCACTTCAATGGTGAAGGCGACTTCCGCCGTGGCGGTGGTCGCACCCTCCGGCACGTCCACGGCCGCCACCACCGTGGTGGTGCGCGTGACGGGTTTGACGGGTTCCTCCGGATGCAGCGGCAGCGGGTCCGGCAGGGCATCCAACACGTCCCGCGGTCCGCGCAGCAGCACAAATTCCGGGTCGGTACGCACCTCCGTCAGGCTGTAGCCGCTGGGTATGGTCGCCGGTGGTTCCAGGACCACCCGTACGCGCCGGGTATTGGGCAGGGAAGAATAGCGCACCGTGGCCGACACAATGCCCGGCTCGGCGGTCAGGGCCGTCAGCGTGTTGCCGTCGCTGTCCACAGCCAGTACCGACAAGGGCAATTCGAATGCTCCCGCGTTGGTGGTGAAGGCCGTGGAGTAGAACGGCAGATAGGCTACCGCCCGGTCCAGTCGCGTCAGGTCCTCCTGCGGTCCTGTGATCACGGTGTGGGTGGTGTCAAGCATCGTCCCTTCCAACACATAGCCGTCCGGCAGGTCTCCCACCCGGACCAGGGTCACCGGGTGGAGCGAACTTTGTTCCTGCAGGGCCAGATCCTCGGCCAACACTTCGGGCGAGGACTGCAGTGCGATGTCCACGGCGCAGGCCGTGCCGGCCGGCGCAGACGACACCTGCACCGAGAGAACCTGGAGGCTCGCTTCGAGGGACGCGGCATCGCAGAGGAATCGGGGAACGCCGCTGGTCAATTCGAGTTCCTCGTCCGCGGGCCGCAGTTGCACCTCCAGGTACTGGACATAGGGAGGTTGCAGATTGGCCCAGCGGCTTTGGGGTGAACGCACGCGGACCGTGAGTGTGGCATTCACATTGGCGCACTGCAGGTCGGTGCCCTGCAGGTCCGGGCAGGGCACCGGTACATTGGCAATGGTGCGCACGATCATCGGATCCTGCTGGCTGATGATGATCAGCCAGACGAACACGGAGGCCAGCAGGGCCACCAGCATCCGGAGCAGCCGCAGGACCCACCGGGAAGCAATCGGTCTCAAGGCCGAGCCTCCGCGGCAGGGGCAGGTCCGGGCCGGATGCTCCGCTCACCCAGGAACCTCATGGCGCCCAGTTCGTGCAGTACGGACAGGACATTCTCCGGCGATGTCTCCGTGAGCTGGCCGTCGATCGAATAGGCTATCCCCCCCGTCTCTTCGGACACGACCAGGCACAGCGCGTCGTTATGGGCGGTGATGTTCTGGGCCGCCAGATGGCGGGTGCCCGTCTCCGCGCGAGCGCTCAGCGTACGGCCCGCCTGATCGCCGATCGAGAAGAGGACGTTGGCCCGTTGAATCCGGCCCTGCGCAATGATCACCGCGCCGTCGTGCAGACTGGACTGTTTCTCGAAGACGGAGTTGAGCAGCTGCCGGGAGAGTACCGCGTCGAGGCGGATGCCGTCGCTGGCGGTGTTGGCCAACAGGTCCCGGCCCGTCAGCACGATCAGGGCTCCCAGACGGTTGCGGTGCAGATAACGGACACTCTCCGCAATCTCCTGTATCCCCTGCTCGTTGAGCTGTCCCGGGCTGCCAGCCTGCCGGATGCGATCCCAGAAGCCGACCCCGCGTCCGGCCTGGGACAGCATGTTGCGGATTTCGGACTGGAAGATGATGGGTATTGAAACCAGAACGACAAGGTAGCTGTTGCGGATGATGAGGTTGAGGGCGGTCAGGCCCTCGAACGCGGTGACGGCGGAAAACAGCACCAGGAGAAACAACAGGCCGTTGAGGAGCCTGCGCAGCGGCGAACGCGCCAGTTGGCTCAGCAGGATGTAGAGGAATGCGCACAGGGCTGCCACATCAAGCAGGTTGAGCGGTTCCAGCAGCCGCGGGAGGTGGGCAACCACGTTGCCCGCTGCGGAGTCCTCACGAAAGAGTTGGAACAGGAATTCCAGTTGCTCCATGGAGGCTAGTCCGGCAACGGCACCCGGCCCAGGAGGTGGGCCAGCAGCGCCTTTTGCGCATGCAGGCGATTGTGGGCCTGCTGAAAGACCCGGCTGTGGCGGCCGTCCATCACCGAGTCGGTAATCTCTTCGTTCCGGTGTGCGGGGAGGCAGTGCATAACGATCACGTCCGGGTTGCCGGTCCGGTCCAACAGGCTGTTGTTCACCTGGTAGTCGCGCAGGTCCGCCGTGCGCTGCGCGGATTGGGCCTCCTGGCCCATGCTGGTCCATACATCGGTGTACAGGACGTCGACGCCTTCAACCGCATCCAGCGAATCCGTGACGAGATCGGGTTCGCAGTCGGCGTCCCATTCCTCGGGCCGCGGCTGGTAGCCCTTGGGGGCAACCACCCGAATCTCCATGTTGGCGAGGTCGGCGGCCTCGATCAAGCTGCGGGCCGTGTTGTTGTCGCCGTCCCCCACGAAGGCAATGGTCAGGCCCTGACAGTCGCCGGCCATCTGCTCGATCGTGTAGATGTCGGCCAGGGCCTGACACGGATGGGAGCGGTCGCTGAGCCCGTTGATGACCGGTACCGATGCATGGCGTGCCAGATCGTCGATCGCCTCGTGTTCGAAGACCCGCGCCATGATCCCGTCGGCCATGCCCGAGAGGACCCGCGCGACATCCGCCGCGGTCTCGCGCTCGCCCAGGCCGACTTCCGCGGGACTCAGGTAGAGCGCCCCGCCGCCCAGATGGCGCATGCCGACTTCAAAGGACACGCGTGTTCGCAGGCTGGCCTTCATGAACACCATGGCCAGACTGCGTCCGTCCAGCACCGGCTCGTTGCGCCCTTCGCGGACCCACTCGTCCTGGAGGTTGCGGGCCAGCTGCAGAAGTCCTCTGAACTTCCGTTGGGACAGACAGGAAATGTCCGTAAAGTGCTTCATGACGCCTGAGGGGAGTGCGTGGCAGCCATTGCGGGATTCTGCCGATACATCTGTGATGCGAACCTGAAAACGGTGCGGCCGGCCGATGCTGCAATGACGAAACAATAAATATATCACTGGATTCGCCGGCCGGCCGCCGGTTTCCGACCAGTCCAGCGGGCAGAATGGTGAATTGGGTCAGGCGCTTGGCGGTCGGTCCTCGCGGCCAGTAAAGATACGCACATCCCGGGCCGGCACAGGCACCGAATCGAACCGTCCGTCGATGCAGCGCAGGGTCGAACCGTCCCGGGCATCCGTCAGGGCGAAGTGCTCGACGGTTCCGCCGATGTTGGTCAAGCGCACGCGGGTGTCGCCGCGGCCGGCATTGAACACAACCAGGGCGATCTGTCCGTGCCACGTCCGCTTGAATGCGAACACGGCGTCCCGAGCGTGCAGTTGGATACAGTATCCGCGTCGCAAAACCTCGTGTTCGCGGCGCAGTTGTGCCAGCCACCGGACATGTGACAGGAGGTTGTGATCCCAGGTTTCGGGCCGGTGCCAGGGAAACGCCTTGCGGCACTCCGGGTCTCCGGCGCCGGTCAGGCCCACTTCGGTGCCGTAGTAGATGATCGGGGCGCCGGGCATGGTCATTTGGAAGGCCAGAATCAGCCGCACCGCGCCGGCATCGCCTCCGGCCAGATGGAGGATGCGGGGCATGTCGTGGCTGTCGATGTAGTTGAGGCTGGCCAGCGCGTATTCCCAAGCGTGGGTTTTCAGCATTTTCTCCACGCGTCCGGCAAAGGCCGCCGCCTCCAAGCCCGGCACTGCGTAGCCGGAAATCGAAATGCCCTCGGCCGGCAGTGAATCCCGGGCGAAAAACCCCAGGGCCAGGCGGCCCAGTTCATAGTTGGTGATCCCGTCGCAGCGGTCGCCGTCCAGCCATCCGCGTCCCGTGTCCCACAGTTCCCCCACGATGTAGGCGTCGTTCGAGGCGCCCTTCACCACCGTGCGGAACCGTTCCCAAAATCCCGGGGTGCCGATCTCCTCCGGCACGTCCAGCCGCCAGCCGTCGATGCCGAAGTCAATCCAGTGGCGGGCCACGTCCAGCAGGTAGTCCTGGACATCCGGATTGTCCACGTTCAGCTCCGGCAGCTCCGGCAAGCCCCACCATGCCTCGTAGTTGCAGTTCCCGGCCTCGGGCGTGGTGTAGGGGCGCAGGGGATACCCGTGGATCCGGAACCAGTCGCGGTACGGGGACTGGTCCATGGATTCACAGACATGGTGAAAGGGCCAGAAGCCCCTTCCCACATGGTTGAAAACACCGTCCAGGATCAACCGCATGCCCCGGGCATGGACATCGTCCAGGAGTCGTCGCAGGGCATCGTTGCCGCCCAGCAACGGGTCGACCGCGTAGTAGTCGTATGTGTGGTACCGATGGTTGGCGGCGGAGGCGAAGACGGGGTTCAGGTACAGGGCGGTGACCCCCAGCTTCCGGAGATAGTCCAGTTTCTCGCGGATGCCGTCCAGGTCGCCGCCCTGGAATCCCGTGCGTGATGGCGGCGAGCCCCAAGGTTGAAAGGGGTGTTCCTTCCGGGCAAGGCTGCTCTCGCTGCGGCGGAACCGGTCGGGGAAAATCTGGTAAAAGACAGCGTCCTGGACCCAGTCCGGAGGCCGTTGGGAACCGGAGACCAAACTGGTCGAAACGTCTTCCGTGACAGGCATCACATTCTCCATGGTTGCGGATGGGCCGATCTACAGGCGCTTTCAGTCTGGCGGTTGGCTACCGACGCGCAATCCATTCGCCTCCATGTGTCGGTCCGCGGTCTGCAGCCGCGGAATCCCGGTTCGGCAGCCGGCTTGTCCGGCATGGATTGGGTCGGTGTTTCTTGACCACACATTCCATGTAGACCAACGGGAGTTTCCTTGCAAATGCCAATCAGCCCACTTACGCACATTCTCTGGCGTGTTACCTTCGGACGTTTCTTCACGCAGCAGCGCGTTCCCGGCCTCCAACTCGCCCGTTGCCGGAACTGCCCCGCCACCCAGGGATCATCAGCCGGCGCGGCATGGCATGCAACACGGTTGCTGAACCATCCGCAAGCCATGTTGAGGCCTACGGGGATTGCGCCGCGTCGGTTGGCCGGCCCTCCATGCGCTGCGATCGAGCGTAGCGCCTGCCGAAATTCCAAAGAAATTGGCCCACCACCGCTGCCAGGACGCCAAGGGCTACGGCAATGCCCCAGCTCGTGGTCGATTCCAGGAGACCCACCGTAGCCAGGATCAACAAGACCATGACAAGCAACAACGCGACCACGAAGGCCATCCACTGGACGCGGCGCACGAGCTGTTGCCGGGATTGCAGGAGGGCCATTGACTCCGTGTGATGTTGGTCCTGCGCGCGGCCCGCCTGGCGCAAACGTTCCTCGGCCAAGGCCAGGATCCGATCCGCGGCTCCCGGCAGAATGTCGTTCAGTTCGCGCAGATCGGCCGGCGTGGGCAGCAGGTCGCGTTGCAACTCGGCTTGCAGATGCCGATGCTCCTGATCCTGCTCCGGACCGTCGGCTTCCGATACATGGGACAGGTTGCCATCGCCTTCAGGGTCCGGCCGCGGCCGTTCTTCCGGTGATGGTGGCTGGTGCGTCATTGGGGGACGATGATGATGGGAACGCGGACGATTGCACCGCACCCGCTTCCTTGCGGGCATGGGCCACGGCGGCCCAAACCCGAACCAACGAGAGCGGGGACGATAGGGTGTGCCGGAGTTTTCCTTGTCTTTGGTGGCCGCTGCAGCGGCGGGTTCAATGACGTGAGACTAACCTATTTGAAAAACGCCCGGACTTGGTTGACATAGCGCACGGTCCTGGCCGGCGGCAGGTCGTTCAATATGCGAAAGCGGTAGCCCTTGGTGGTCAGGCGCGAGTCCAGGATGGTGACGACCCCCCGATCCGAAGTGCGCCGTATCAGGCGCCCGAAGCCCTGCTTCAGGGACAGGCTCACCGCCGGCAGGGCGTAGTTGTTCCAGGCCCACCATTCGTTGCCTTCGCCGTACCGGTCGTTCAACAGTTCGGTTCGGTACTTGTACACGGGGTCGTTGGGCGGCACGAAGGGAAGCTTGTCGATGATGACCGACACCACGGCATCGCCCGGTATGTCGATGCCCTCCCAGAAGCTGCGGGTTGCGCACAGCACGCTGTGCGGCGTTTCCCGCAGCCACTGGATCAACTCCCCGGGATTCCCGTCCTCCTGGGAGCGCACCTGCCAGGTTCCGTGCCGCGCCTGGTCCCGGAGTGCTTCATGCACTTCGCGCAGCGCGGCATAGCTGGTGAACAGGCAGAGCGTGTCGCCGTCGGTGATGTCGACCAACGCGGAGATGATGCGTTTGATGCTGTCGTACCAAGGATCCCGCTGTCGGAAATCGAAGGCATCCACCTTGGGCAGAAACAGCAGGGCCTGGCTGCGGTAGTCGAAGACGTGGGGCAGTTGGGTCTCCGCCACCGGGTGTTCGAGCAGTCCGGTGCGCAAACGAAAGTTGTCGAACGACTGGCCGACGGTCAGCGTGGCGCTGGTGCAGACGATGGTCTTGCCCAACGCGAACAGCAGTTCGTCCAAGGCCGATGCAGGATCCAGCGGCGCCCGGACAAGGGCGGCCTGACGCCTTTCCTGCTGCCGGTCGCCGGTGACGTAGCGAACATACAGCGGATCGGGTTCCGCCATGTCCCTTGCGGTCTTGGCCAGCAGTTCCAGGGCCGCGACGGCCATGTCCTTGCGGGCCGATGCCTCCCGTTGGGAGTCGTGCGCGGACTCCGCCTCGGGGCTCTTGTCCGTCAGTGCCTGGGCGGCGGCTTCAAGTTCTTCGGCCAGGTTCAACGCCTGTTCCAGGGGACCGTGCACGACGCCGTCGCCGTCGGCGGCGGCCCCCGCCTCGCGGAGCAGCAACCCACAGGTGTCCTCCAGCCGCCGCCGCTGGTCCCCGAGCCGCCGGTAGGTGCGGCGGAACATGCGCGAGTTCAACAGTGAGGAAACCTCGCCGACGGTCAATTCGGCGGCCAGTACCCGCGTGGCAATGTCCTCCAGGTGATGGGCCTCGTCCAGGATGTAGACATCGGCTTCGGGTACCAGCTCGTGCAGGCCGGTGGCAACGGATTCCTTGAGGCTGTAGAGGAGGAGATCATGGTTCGTAATCACCAGATCGGCCGCCTGGGCCCTCCGGCGCATGGAATCGACGTAGCATGGTTCCTGGGCGTAGGCACAGGCATATCCAAGGCAGTCGACCGGCAGCGAGACGATGTCGCGCAGGACCGGGCCGGATGGCCGGTGTTCCAGGTAGGCAACGTCTCCCGTGAACGTGCGATCGGACAACCTCAGCTCGATTTCGTCAAAGGCCTGTGCGTCCTCGTTGCCTGCCGGGTCCAACAGGGAATCCTGGTCGCGGAACATGTGCCATTTGTAGTGGCACACATAGTTGCTGCGGCCCTTGGCCACTTCGACCGACGTGTCCAGGTCCAAGGCGTCCAGCAGGAACGGTATGTCCTTGTCCATCAGCTGATCCTGGAGGGTGCGGTACGCGGTGGACACCACCACCTTGCGGCCACTCAGGATTGCCGGCACGAGATAGGCAAAGGACTTGCCCACACCGGTGGGCGCTTCGACTACCGAAATGCCGCCTTCGCAGATGGTCCGTGCCACCTCCGCCGCCATGCGGACCTGCGGCATGCGGGCCGTGAAGTCCTGTAGCTTGGCGGCCAGCGGACCGGTGGTGCCGAAAACCGAAATCGTTTCGGCTACAGGGTCCATGGCGTGGAGTGTTGTGTGCGGAGACGGCGTGGAGGCGGGGGCAACGGCCGGGGCCGGAACGGGGTCTGCCCGCCGGATCCGAGGTTGGGCGGGCCCCGGCCCGGAGTGTCGTTGGGACGGGTTAGCGGATGAGTGTGTCCAGAATGTGGATGGTCCCATTCCTAGGTGTGGACACCGTGGCAATCACCCTGGCGTTGCCAATCAGGGTCCGTCCCTGGTCGGTTTGGGTGACTGTCCACACCCGGCCGCTGATGGACGTTGCGGTTCCTGCCTCCGCCAATTCGGCAAGACTCGGGTCGCCGCTGAGCACATGGGACCGGTTGAATTCGGCCAGCGAGTCCAGTGAACTGAAAATGGACTTGATGGTGGCGGTGTCGGCGGCAACCCAGGCCGCATCGCTTGGCGCCAGCAGGGTATAGGGCCCATCCTGCCCCAACGTTGCCAGTACCGGGCTCAGAGTTAGTGCGTAGGCGTAGATTTCCAGTCGGAAATCCCGACCGATGTATTGGGCGATGGTGAGCGATTCGGGATCGACAACCACGGGTGGCAGGGGTGTGGGGGTGGGTGGCGCCGGGATTGGGGTGGCCTCGGGCAGCGCCTCGGTCGGTGGTGTCCCGGTGGTGTCCTCGACAGTTGTCTCTTCGCTGACTGCCGCCGGGGTCGGCGTCGCGGCGGCGGCATCCGGTGTTGGATCGTCCGCGGGAGCCGCCGCTTCGGGTTCCGCCACCGTGTCGGTCTGGTCCGCCGCGGTCATCGAGTCCTGGACAGGGGGCAGGTACTGCTGGGGCGAGCCGAACAGCAGTTGCTCCATGGGCGGGACGAAAATGCGGATGCCCGGTTCGAGCTCGGAACAGTCGGGCAGCATGTTGTAGGCGCAGAGGCGCCCGGCCACCGTGGCGTTGTTGTAGTTGGCGGCGGCCAAATCGGCGAGGGTGTCGCCGGCGGCGATGGTAATCAGTTGCTCCTGGAGGTCGGGCGGCAGTTGGGAAGCCGGGTCCGGCACGGGTGTTGGCGTCGGGGTGGGCGTGGGCGTGGGCGTGACGGTCGGCAGCGGGATGTCCAGGGCATCGGCCAATGCTTCCAGGGTTGGAATGTCGATCGTGATGCCGACGCTGATGTTGTTACAGTTCTCTATCTCATTGAAATCGCACAACGCCTGGTACAGCTCGCCGTTGTTGTAGGCGTAGGCGGCCACGCGCGCCATGGTGTCGCCGGGCTGAATGACATAGGAGGTTCCCGGCTCGGGCAGAATGCGCGACTCGTCCTGCGCATTGATCGTCGAGAACGTCACCAGCACGAACGAAATCGCCAGCAGTACCAAGGAAGCCACTATGCGAATGGCTACATGACGACGCTTGAAGATGGCGTTCATGAAGGGAGGGTGCGAAGAGCCTAGCTGCCGGACGCGGAGCGCGGGCACCGTAACAAAACTGCGATGGCCCGGTCACGACTGCGACAGGAACGATACGTCAATTCTATCACCAGCGTCCGGTTTGCGTAACCGATTGGTCCAGATTGGATCCAGGAACGGTCCGAATGTTGAGGGTGCTGCCTGAACAGCACCCTTCCCGCTTCGACTGGACCAGCATTCACTGGTGAAGAACAAGAGGCGACGGCCGGATTCGAACCGGCGAATGGAGGTTTTGCAGACCTCTGCCTTAAACCACTTGGCTACGTCGCCATCCGGGTGTGCACGATGCCCGACGGAACCGACAGTTCCGTGACATCGCTGCGGCTGTCAGTCTATGCTATCAAAATTGTGTTCCCCTTGGCGACGGTTGCCCACAAAAGACTCTTCCGCTTCCGTGCCAGTCACTGCCGTCCCGTGAGCCAACCGGTCCTCAGTTCATGTTCTGTTTGCGGTGCATCGTTTACCGATGCCCGCGCACACCGGTCCGGGACGCGCGCACCGGCCGCCGCGTGTCATGCGTGCCGCCGGCACACGCTGGCGGCCGGGAGGGAACGCGGCCTCGTTCTGGGGTTCAATCGACGACGACGATTCGGGTTTCTGCGCGCGGCGGACGGCCGACGCGTGTTCTGCAGGGGAGCGGAGGTTGAGCCGGGCCGCCGCCTGCGCAAGGGGGATGTCGTTGCGTTCCGAAGAGTTGCGGGGCGCAGGGGGCCCGAAGCTCAGGATGTAAGCGTGGAGGCGTCGGCCGTTGACTTGAAGGCGTGGACGGACCGGCTGATTGCCTCCGACCAGGGAGCCGCTGACGCATCCGCCGGCAGGCGTGGCGCCCGGACCAAGGCGGATTCGCGGTAGGACCGGTTCCGTGACGAACCCGCGCGGAATTCACGATGTGCCGGGTGTCCCGAGGTTGTCCAGCCACTCGTCGTAGGCGGCCGCAACCGACGGCCAGGAGAACCGGCGCCTGATGTGCCGGACCAAATCTGCCGGGGCGCGGCTGTTGGTTTCCGCCAGTTTCCCGACCCGGTCGTACAGGTCGTCCGCGTTGCGGTAGAGACAGGCTGCATGCCAACGTTCCGGAATCAGTTCCGGATAGCTGAACCCGTGCGGCAGCAGCGGCATGGCACCGGACCCGAGTGCTTCCAGGACACTCAGGCCGAAGAACTCGTGGTCGGTGGTACTAACCACCAAATCGGCCCGGTACAGCAGGTCCCAATAGTCGGCGCGGCTGTCCAGGTATCCCCAGTGGTCGATGTGCTCGTCAAGCCGCTCCCTGGCCGATACCATGGCAGGAGGCGTGCGAATACCTGGTTCGCCGGCAAACGAAACCTTGAATGGAATGCCGGCCTCATGCAGGCGGTGCAGCAAGGCGCAGAACCGGTCCGGGCGCTTGTCCTGCTCCCAGCGATGGTTCCACAGAATGTGCAGGGGGCCGGCCTGCCGGTTCGCGGAAGGGGTCGCCGCCGGGAAGTCCAGTCCGATGGGCAGCACCACGGACCGGGTCTGCAACGAGGGAACGGAGGCCGTCTCGGGCAGGTCGGGAACGTTGGCCAGCAGGCCGGGAAGATGTGTGAACCAGTCGTCGCGGTGAAAGGCGGAGTTGAACACAATGTGGTCGGCGGCCAACTGGCTCAGCCAGTTGACCAGCGGCAGGGACCGGTCGGGACGGCGGTCGCCGGGATAGGTAAGCTGGTTCTCGTGCATGTACAGGACGGTGGGCATCGATCCGGGCAGGACGTCCCGGGCCAAACCCAACAGGGCCGCCAGGTTCACCATGTCCGTGGCCACCAGGACATCCGGCCGGAAGCCCGTTGCCGTAATGGATCGCACCTGCCGCGCCAGTTCGGCGGCACCGCCCTGCATGCGCCACTTCCAAAACCGTCCCGGCAGCGTTGCCACCCGGCACCGGTGCCGGGTGTGTCGCATGAAGCCGTCCAGCCAGGCACGATGGCTGCCAGCATGAAAGGCCGATGCGAACAGGATGTTGCGGGTGCGCGGGCGGTGGCTGGCCATGGTGTGGAACCACATGATCGGAAGGTGCGGCTGTCGGCGTTCCGGACCGGTGGGAGATGGGGCGGGCCGCCTCGCCAAACCTCTTCGGACAGGGTTGCAGGGCGGGAATCAAGCCGGTGTTCCCTATGCTACAATCGCCCGCACCCGTTGATCCGCAACCTCCCGAACAGTCCGTGCAGCAACCGGAAAACCTTGGCTTCCCAACTGCTGTAGTTTGGGCTACCGTACAAGGAGTTAGAGCATGAGCGACCGGTTGATCGAGGTCAAGATCGAAAGCGTCCGCGTGAGTCTCTTGTCTCAGCACCGGATCGCCGTCCTGCAGGAAAAGGACGGGGATCGTTACCTGCCGATTTGGATTGGCCCCTTTGAGGCGGAAGCGATTGCCATGCAGTTGCGGAAGGAGAAGTCTCCCCGTCCCCTGACCCACGATCTGCTGCACCAGGTCCTGTTGGAGGTCGCGCACGACCCGGTGTACGTGGAGATCGCCAGCCTGATGGACGACGTGTATCTGGCCCGTCTGGTCTTCAACGCGGAAGACAACCCCATCATGGACGAACTGGATTGCCGGGCGAGCGACGCCCTGGCCCTGGCGGTTCGGTTCGGCTGTCCGATCTATGTGGATGAAGAGGTCATGAACGCAGCCGGCAAGGTGCCGGACGAGGAAATCCCCCTGGATGAGGATGTCGACGGCGATGCGCCCGATGCGAGCAGCGAGGACCTTGAACTGTTCCGCGACGTGGTGGAGGGATTGGACCTCGGCAGTCTCAGCGACTAGCGCGCGGCGGCCCGGACAGGTGGGGTGCCGGCCGGCACCGTCCTGACCAGGCCCGCCAGGCGCGGTCAGAGCATCCAAGCGGACCGCGGTGGCGACGGCCGTCCACGGTGGCGTCCGTTCCGGCAACCGTGGCCACATGGGAGTGCAACCGGCCGCTCGGGCACTTTCCCGAATTGAAATCCGGCCGCGTTCTTCAGACAGGCGGTGGCCGGTGCCGTTGATGCCGCGTTGCACCGAAAGGTGGGTGGGACTTGCTTGAAATACCGTCCCGGGTCGACGTGGGGGCCTCGGACCAAAACCTGTTCAGCCCTGAGGCGGAGCAGGCGGTTCTGGGCGCCCTGTTGCTGCGTCCGGCAGCCCTGATTGATGTAAGCACCCTGTTGCGGGACCGCTATTTCACGCTCGAGGCCCATCGGGCGATTTTCAATGCCATGCAGGCCCTCAGCGACCAGGGCCTCGAACCGGATCCGGTCGCACTGGCCAACCGGCTCAGGGAAGAAGGCAGTCTGGAGGAACCCGTGGGGGGTACCGCCTATCTCCAGCACCTCATTGAGAGCTGTCCCACCTCCGTCAACCTGCCCACCTACGCCCGGATTGTCGAACGGAAGGCATTGCTGCGGCAGTTGCACCAAGCGTCCCTGGACATTCAGGACCTGATCACGACCGAGAAGGATGTGGAGGACATCATCTCGGAGGCCGAGAAGGCGATCTACAACATCGGCCAATCCCGCGCGGACCAGGATCTGACCGACATCCGGGACATCATGCGGGATGTGGTCCGCGACCTGGAAAAGGCCTATCTGGACGAAGGCAACACGCCGGGTCTGCCCACCGGCTTCCAACAGCTGGACGATTTGCTCGGTGGATTTAACAAGAGCGACCTGATCGTGCTGGCCGGCCGCCCCGGCATGGGCAAGTCCAGCCTGGGCCTGACCATCGCCCTCAATGTCGCACAGCACAACAGACCCCCCCTGCAGGGGTTCAAGGTGGCCATCTTCAGTCTGGAAATGAGTGCGGCCCAGTTGGTCCAGCGCCTGCTGGCCATCGAGTCGGGCACGGATTTGCAGAACCTGCGCGTGGGTCGTTATGGCGAGGACCACTGGGCCACCATCAGACAGGCCGGCGACAACCTGGGCAAGGCGCGCATCTTTATCGACGATACGCCGGGGGCCTCCGTGACCTCCGTGCGCTCCAAGGCCCTGCGCCTGCATGCCCGGGAGAACATCGATCTCATCATGATTGACTACCTGCAACTGATGACGGCCGGGGAATCGGGGCAGAACCCGCGCCAGCAGAACCGGCAGCAGGAGATCACGTTCATCAGCGGCGCCATGAAGAACCTGGCGCGGGAACTCAACGTGCCGGTGCTGTCCCTGTCCCAGCTGAGCCGGGGGGTCGAGGCGCGGCAGGACAAGCGGCCCATGCTCCAGGATCTGCGCGAAAGCGGCAGCATCGAACAGGATGCCGATGTCGTGATGTTCCTGTACCGGGACAAGTACTATGATCCGGAAACCATTCATGACAAGGTGGCCGAACTGAACGTGGCCAAGCACCGGAACGGTGCCACGGGCACCGTGCGGATGGCCTTTGAGGAGACGTTGACCCAGTTCAAGTCTGCCCCCGTCTACGATCCGGGATCGATGGACTGAGCATGAACTCCGGGAAGCGATGCGCCGGGCCGGCTGATGCCTTCGTCGGATTTCCGGCCGGCGGCTTGGAGGAAGTCCTGATTCCCGCCCGGCTGTTGCCCGACCTGCTGGGCCGGATCGACAGCCTGGCCGAGACCCGGCTGATCCTCTACTGCTACCAGCAAATCGGCCGCCGGTCCGGACCGGCGGCCTGGCTGCGCGCCGGTGCCCTGCGGTCCGACCCGGTCCTCCTGGACTTGATGTCCG
This sequence comes from uncultured Caldilineaceae bacterium, assembly GCA_964566955.1. Classification (GTDB taxonomy): domain Bacteria; phylum Chloroflexota; class Anaerolineae; order Caldilineales; family Caldilineaceae; genus Bin34. Next base: position 33,500 of record CAZMKQ010000009.1, read on the forward strand.
GATTGTCACAACTGCATACTCCCCAGGAGGTGCTGGACGATGCCTTGGAAAAGGCCCTCGTTCGCAATGCACTGCTGGAACTGGAACTGCCCGGTGCGGACGGCGAACCTGACGACAAGGCCTTGTTTCCGAATACGGAGGCGGGCCGGCGGCTGCGCACGGCCATGCAGGCCGGCGGCTCCGAGGTCCACAGCGATGGCAGGATCCCGGTCGTGGCACAGTTGTCGGAGTCGGAGCCGTTTAGGATTTACCACCAGAACTTCGGCCTGCTGACGCCGGTGCTGGCGGATCAGTTGCGGAGTCTGATCGAGGACTTTCCGTTGCCCTGGGTGTGCGAGGCGATGGAGATTGCCGTTGCCAGAAACAAAAAGGCGCTGGCCTATGTCAAGGCCATTTTGAACCGATGGGAACAGGAGGCGCGGGAGTCGGGCAATGCCAACGGATTCCCACGGCCCCGGGAGCCAATGGAGCCGCATGATGACCACCCTGAATGGACTTCAAGACCGCGTGGCCGCTGGGAATGAGGCCGCGGTCGGCCTGGCCGGGGAAACCGTTCCCGAATGCCCGGTGTGCCAAGGGTTCGGCTTCTACACGGTGGATGTGGCCCCGGATCATCCGGACTTCGGTAAGGCCTTTCCGTGCGAGTGCCGCCAACGCAGCCACCGGCGGCGCACCCTGGAGCGGATCCACGCCCTGTCCTATCTCGAAGCCGTCCAGGACAAGACTTTTTCGTCCTTCCTGCAGGAGCCGCCCGGCTACGGTGAGACTGCGCGCGCGTCGCTAAGGGAAGCTCACCGGAGTTGCCGCGACTTTGCCGGCCACCCCACCGGATGGATCCTCCTTGCCGGTATTACCGGATGCGGCAAGACGCACCTGGCCAGCGCCATCGCCAACGAACTGGCGGCAGTCGAGACGCCTGTCCTGATGCTGACGGTCCCCAGCCTGCTGGATCGACTGCGGGCCACGTTTGCCCCCGACGCGCCGCAAACCTTCAGTCAGATGTACAACCTGGTGGAGAGCGTGAACGTGCTGGTGCTGGACGATTTGGGCGCCCAAAGCTCGACTCCCTGGGCCACGGAAAAACTGTTCCAACTGTTGAACGAACGCCACGTGCGCGAACTGCCCACCGTGATCACCACCAATCTGCCCCTCTGGGAATTCGAACCCCGGCTGCAAAGTCGGCTGGGAGACAGGCACTTGGTGCATCAAGTGCATATCAATGCGCCCGACTACAGGGTTTGGTCATCGGATCCGGGCGGCGGGACCTGGGCCGACCTCAACAGCCTGGACCTGCATCAGGGCGAGACCTTCGACACCTTCGACGTGCGCAGGGCCGAACGGCGCAACGGGCAGCAGGATCGTCTGGCGATGGTGTGCCAGGAACTGGAGCAGTGGCTGGAGCAGCCACGGGGCTGGCTGGTGCTGGCCGGTGCTCCCGGCAGCGGCAAGACCCATTTGGCGGCCGCACTGGCCAACCGGTGGCGCAATTCAGGCCGCCATGTCCTGTTTGCCTCGGTCGAGGATCTGAAGGACTACTTTCGGCGGACCATCCAGGCGGATGGAGCCGCGGCGGCACGGCGCACCGCGCAAATCCGGGAGGTGTCGTTCCTTGTCCTGGACGGCTTCAGCGATACCTGGGAGTCGGTGCGGCGCGGGTCGGGCTGGACGGAAAAGCGGTTGCGCAGTTTGCTGGAGTACCGGTTCGATGCCGGTTTGCCCACCGTGATCACCACCCATGTCGAGCCCGAACGATGGGAGCGGTGGTTCCAGCACAGGGTCTTCAATGCGCGCAAGTCGCGCTATTTCAGGTTGGAGGATCCTCCCGAAGCGGTGCGTTGAACGCACCGCCCCTGCCAGGCGGGAAATGGTGCAACGGACGACGGGCCGGTCAGTTCAGGAAGGGCTGCAGCCCTTCCCACTCCCGCCAAATGTCGGTGTAGGCGTCCTTGTCGACAACCGCCACGTCCTTGTGCCGTAGCCGGGTGATGACGGCCTGGCGCACATGGGGGGACAGGTTGTAGCCGCCGGCATGGAATATCTGGTGGTGGGCGAGGATCAGGTCGCCGGCCTTGCCCGTGACCATGACCGGGTCGTGCGGCAGGTCGGGCCGCGGTGTGCCGTTGGCCAGCACCTCGTGACCGTGTTCGCGGAAATAATCCCGGAAGACCAGGTGCGATCCGGGCCAGACCGTGAAGTTGCCCGCTTCGGGTTCCGGCAGGTCCATCAGGTACACCACCGCGAACATGGTGAAGGAGCGGAAATAGGTTCCCTTGGCCATGCCGTTGCCGCCGCTGCCCACGCCGTCGATGTGCCCACCCAGGCGCGGTGCCGGACTGCCGGGGGCGTCCGGAAAGCGCGGGTAGGGCTTGGCCGATTCAACCGGCAGGACATTGCCCTTGCCCAGAAGTTCCTCCGCGATGTGCATCACGTCGGACTTGCGGTACAGATCGAGGATCACATCGGCCTGCAACAACTCCGCACAGAAGAAGGCCGATCGGTTCCGCTCGGGGTTCTCGCCCCCCTTGCCGACGTTGCCGATCGAGTGGTTCACGGCCCGGAGCGCCCGGTTCACCAACGCCATGGGAATCGCGTCCGGCACGCGGATGTAACCATCGCGCACAAACTCCCTTTTCTGGGTGTCGCTCAACATAAATCCAAGTCCCTTGAATTCTGAATGCCGCCTGCGGAGCCGTGCGGCCGCACGGTCGGTTCGGCGATTCTAGCACCGGCACAGACAGGTATTGGCAGACAGGCGGCAGTGGCCGCCAAGGGGCCTCCGACGCAGGCACTGTCTTGCTTTTGTTGAGTTGGGTCCGCACCCGTCGGCATCCCTCGCGCACAAAGACGCACTGGAGTGGTCACCCCGTGCCGCCATGGCGGTGTAGCCTGCGCGTCGCGGGCGGCACGGCCTGGTTCCACGTGATCGGCGACGCAACCCCTGCGGTCCCTGCCGGGGGCGGATGGCGGACAGGGCCGGAGAAGCAATCCGGCCATGGCACAGAAGCCCGAGGCGCAAGCCTGGTCCGGGTGCTTTCAATTGGGGCTTATATCGTTAAGTTGACAGCGTGAGTCTGACTGAAGCCACCGGGCGCGCCAAGGTGCCATACTGGTCCCCAGAACGAAGGTCGGGATTGGCACCCGACCTTCAACCGGACACGGTGGTATGAACACCCTGGCCAGCAAGCCCCGTTCTACAACCGAACCATCCCCGACGGTACACCGCACGGTGCGCGTGCGCCTGTATCCGGGCGATGCCGAGACCGGAAACCGGCTGGCGGGCACGGCGGGCGCGTGCCGGTTTGTGTTCAACCGGCTGCTGGGCGATCAGAACCGCCTGTACGCCATGTGGCGGTCGCTCCATGTGCCGGCGTGGCACTGGCCGGAAGTCCGCGGCCGCACAACCGAATGGGGTCGGGCCCAGCGCCAGGCCATGGGGTCCGCGCCGTCCACCGCGTACTTCACGTTCAGCCAGCGGTTCAAGGCACTGTGGGACGATCCCGAACTTGCCTGGCTGCACGAGTACTCGTACAAGGTACTGCGCAACGCCGGCCGGGACTTGGCCTTGGCGTTCAACCACTACTTCAAGTCCCAGGCCGCGTTCGCGGACCGCGGCGAAGAGATGCCGGTGCGCAAGTCGGACGGCAAGCCCATCACGCATCCGCGCTTCAAGCCGCGACACCGCGGCGAACCGTCGTTTGGCCTGCCGGACGGCGTATCCATCCGGGACGGTCGCTTGCGCGTGCCCAAGGTTGGGTTGCTGCGCATGGGACCTTTGCGTCTGTACGCGGATTGCAAGCCCCTGACGGTGCGCGTGCGGCGGGAGGCACACGGCGCGCACCCCAAGTGGTACGCGTACATCTGCTACGAGGTGCCTGCGGACCACGCCGATGTGGATCAACCCGCACAAGACGGCGCACTGGGGTTGGATCGCAGTGTCGGACAGGCGACGGACAGCGACGGCAAGGCCCATGACATGCCGGACACGGACCGCACGGACGCGCAGGTCAAACACCTGCAACGCGAACTCAGTCGCAAGCCTGTAGCCGGTGCGGGAACACGCACAAGTCAAATCGGCCGTTGCAGGCGGTGTTCAAGTGTGGGTCCTGTGGCTTCAGTTTGAACGCCGACCACAACGCGGCCATCAACATCCTGGCACGTGCGGGGCTTCCGCACGTGCCCGTCCACGGCCCGCGGGCAAGGGGCTACTGCGCGGCGAGGGGCGATCCCGCGAGGGACCCCTGTGACCCGCGAACAAGATCGGTGGTTGGCAATGTCAACTTATCGATATAAGCCCCTTTCAATTGCATCGCGGACCATGGCCGGCCGATGCGGACCCGTTCTTCAAGGTCAAGGCCTCAAGGCGACCACGAGAGCTGGTTCAACAGGCAGGACAGCCGCCCGTCACGGGTGGCTGTCTTCACGCCGGGAACCCTGGACGGTCTTGGGACTGTCCGGCATCCGTTCCGCTTCAGGTTGCCTTGTGGTGCAAACGCGCGATCGCCCGCGGTCTATTTGAGCACCGTGAACTCGGTGACGTATGCGTTCGTCACGGAAGTACCGGTATTGGCATAGTCGGTGACGGAACCGACATTCGCCTCCCTGTCAACTGGACGCACGGTGAGCGAGGCGACCGGACTGATGATTGCGCCCCTGTCGTTGACAGCCCATGCCGTGAACTTGTAGGTCTCGTCACTGGCAAGCATGTCGATTGGGAAATCCCGATGCTCATCCGGAGCCCATGCAAAGATGAGGTTGCCTTCGTTAGCCGGTTCCGGGGTCGGAGCGTTGATAAAGGACAGACCTTGATTGGCAGGAGTGATCGTATTCGGTGTGAATGGCAGGCGGGACAGATTCTGTATCGCAACGGAAATCCTGCCGCCCTCGTTGATCCTGACGTTGCTGAGAAGCCTGTCGCTGTTGGCAAGGTCGGAGGCGCTTGATCCAGCGATGGTTTTGCCAACTGTCAGCGCAGTTTGATAGCTGGACCGGGACGCCATGGTGGCAACGTTGTCTCCTCCAGGCACCACGTCGCCGCCTTCGTCGGCGATCCGCAAGATGTAGGCCTCGAAGTCCACATCGTCGTAGGGCCCCGCATCCGACTTGTAGGATCTGCCGTCTGCATCCTTCTCGGAATTGGCCAAGCCGATCCTCAACCTTGCCGTGCGCGGCCGGGTCAGCAAGCCATCCGCCCTGTAGTTTCCGAAGTGTTCGTTGTAACCCACGTAGTAAAAGGTGCCAACCGGCACAAATTCAAACAAGGTGAAGCCGTCGCTTTCAATCACAATGATGTCGGTTGTGTAAGCCGGCGCGGACAGACTCTGGTTGACACGCACCTCCAGGATGTCACTGACAAGGTAGCCACCGTCCGGGGCATCGACCACAATCGCCACCTGGACCTTCACTTCGGTACCGGTCCCGACGTCGGTGAAGGTGACGTTCCTCGTGCCCAGCGGCAAGTTCCTGGTGTCGAGGTCGTCGCCGTCATCCAGGATGACCACGAGGGACGCGTTGAATGTGTTGGGACCCAGACCCCAGGTCGCCGGGTTGGTGGCCGTCCACGCAACGTTGACGGCGTCCTCCTCGTGGGCATCGCGGGCCACCGTCAAGTCTGAAATCTGGCCTTCCCGCAAGCGGGTTTTGTGGGGGCAGTCCGAATAGTCGTCGTCGAACAGGTCGCCAGCCGCGAAGCTGCCCCCGCTGATCACGGCCAACGCCAGCAGTGCCAGCAAGGCGCTCCGGAGCGAGGGCCCGCCGGTCACCGCGGGGCTTCCCGTCGCACCGGTCGTGCGGACGGGCTGCGGCCTTGTCTTCCAGGCGTTCATGGGAAGTGTCCGTCCCGGTCATGCGGGTTGGGGGCAACGGCGCGATGGCAACCCGCTATCCGGTTCGGTGAAGGTGTGATGGGGCATGGCCCACTGCTTGGTGCACCCGAAGTTGTTTCGTTCCGGGCTGTGGAGCGGCCGGAACCTCGTGTCCGACCGGTCCACTGTCCGATGCCCCCCTTGCCGGGAGCGGACATCAACAGCCTCTGGACGTTGCGCCCACAGCCGCTTCACTGTTTCAGGAATGCTGTCTCCGATGGCCCAGTCAACGCCGACCACATCGATGGAGACGATCTCCGTGGCGGTCCGTCCTGACCTGCGCCCAGACTTTCCGCTCGTGGATCTCGTCGTCCGGACGAGCGGTCCTTTCCTTCCGACGGGTGAACGCAATGTGCTGCGACGATTGCGTGGGCACCGGGATGAATGCGGGACGCATTCCATTCCCCAAGACCCGCCAGTCAATAGCTGATTCTACACCGACCGCCTGCATATGCACAACCACTGTTTTGACAACGTCATAAAAGCGGCTGGTCAGCACTCCACATTGATAACAAAAAGGAACTTCTGAAGCCGGGTGCGGCGATTAGGGTCTCGGGTAGGATGCGGACCGGAGGCAGGCCTTCGTCGTCGGCCTGGCCAACGGTGGACGCGCTGAACCCGTGCAGGAGCCGCAGGGCCCCTGCACGGTCCCAGGGCCATGCGGCCGCAGGCCCGCCTCCATGCCTGCGGCCCCGTGGGGGGCTCCCGGTTCCGAGGCCGAGCCCCGGATGCTCGAAAGCCGCCCTGTTCCCAGATACCAAGTTGCCAATCAGCAAGGCGATGGTCCTGGCCTGAGACAAGCGCACGGAACCTGTCCCACGCGCGGAAGATGCCGATGACGATCCGGAACCAAAATCAACGAGATTGAAACAGTGCCCCAACGGTCGGACCGGACTGCCCGGTCATCGATTCCGGTTGTATAATCGCAGAACCTCGCAACTAGGCGGTTTCCCCCGTGCGATCCCATTCCCTACTTCTATCCCTGCTGCTTGCGGCCACCATGCTTGGGTTGGCGTCCTGCTCCCAGGCGACGGTGGAACCCCCACCGCCGACCAGAACCCCGGATCCGCTCTATGTCGACATGGCTTCCACCAAGGAAGTCGTCTGGGTCGACTCCGAGGTCGGTTCCCAGGGCGAACAACCCTCCTCGGTGTCGCCGGGCACGGATTCACAACCCGCCGAGCCGGAACCCACGCCCGTGCCGGCCTCGGAAACATGCGTGCTCGTTGTGGTCCAGTACGGAGTCAAGGTGCGATCGGGACCGGGGGTTGCCAATCCCGAGGTTGCCCAGCTTGCTCCCAACGAGGAGTTGCCGTTTCTCGAAGAGAACCCCAACGGCGATTGGTTTCGCATCCAGCATCCCGACGTGGCATCCGGTCAGGCTTGGGTGGCTGGCACGTACCAAGGAACGGAGTTGACGAGAAAGGTTGACTGTTCGCCGTAGTACAGCCCTGTCGAGTCCGATTGGATGCCGGTGCCGGCGTTGATTGTCCATGGACTTCGATCGCCGCGATGTTCGGGGTCAGTTGGCCGTATTGTGGACACTGGTGTTTGCCGCCGGTGCCGCCGCCATGGCGATCGCCGCGACGCCTCCGGTTGGCAGTTGGATGGAATTCCAGACCGGGGAAACCGAGCTGTTGCCACAGATTAAGGGTATGACCGACCTGCTGCGGCAGGCGGTGCGGCCCCGGGTGCACACCGACGACCAAGCACCGGTCGCGTCCGTGACCACTTCCGAGGAGTTTCCCTGGGGCGTCAACACATTCCTGCAAAACGAAGTGGGCGAGGCCCGCCGGTCCCGCGTGACCCGGATGGTGGCCGAAACCGGATTCACCTGGATCCGCCAGCCCATGCCCTGGCAGGATGTGGAGATCCATGGTCGCGGCGACTTTGAGGACCGACGCAATTCTCCGCCGCGCTCCGCCTGGTACAAGTACGACACCATCGTGCGCCAGGCCGAAGCCCACGGCCTCGAAGTGGTCTTTCGCCTGGACAATCCGCCGGCCTGGTCCCGTGTGGGGGGAGATGGGATCGGTGTGCAGGCCCCGCCCGACGATCCTGCGGACTTCGCGGCCTTTGCCCAGGCCGTGGCCGACCGGTACAAGGGACGCGTTCGGTACTATCAGATTTGGAATGAACCCAACATCTATCCCGAGTGGGGAGAGCAGCCCGTTTCCCCGGAGGCCTACGTCGAACTGCTGACCGCCGCGGCCAGTGCCATCCGGTCGGTGGATTCCGATGCGGTCATCGTGCTGGCGGCGATGGCGGCCACGACCGCCTATGCCGGCGATACGGAGCCGGGCGGCAACCTGAACGACCTGATCTACCTGCAGCGGCTGTACGATGCCGGCGCCGCGGAGTGGTTCGACATCCTGGCGGTGCAGGGGTACGGCCTCTGGTCCGGCCCCTTGGACCGCCGGATGCATCCGTTGGTGATGAATTTCGGCCGTGTCCGATATGTGCGGGACCTCATGGTACGCAACGGTGACGGTGCCAAGCCGATGTGGATCAGTGAAATGAACTGGAACCCTGTGCCCCTGGACTGGCCGGCGCCCTTCGGCCGGGTCACTCCGGACGAACAGGGGCGATTCCTGATTCAGGCGTTCCGGCGCATTGAGGACGAATGGCCGTGGCTTACGCTGGCCAACGTCTGGTACTTCAAACGGGCTCTGCCGGATTGGGAGGAAAGGGGTGATCCACAAGCCTGGTTCCGGTTGATGGACCATAATGGCAAGCCGTCGCAGGCTTGGTACGACCTGTATCACTGGTTCGGTTCCAGGCGCAACGCACAAGACCGGGCCGACTCGCCGTAGGTTGGGATTGTTTGAGGCATAAACGGGGTTCACGACGTTGATCATCAAGAAAATTACGGTCGGCCTGCTCGAGGAAAACTGCTACCTGCTGGGATGCGAGGAGACACGGGCCGCGATCCTGATTGATCCGGGCGATTCGGCCCGGTCGATCCTCCGGCAGGTGGAGGAGGACGGCCTCGAACTGCAGGCCATCGTCAACACGCATGCCCACTTCGACCACGTGCTGGCCGTCAACGACATCGTGGATGCCACGGGCGTTCCGTTTTGGCTGCACGAACTGGACCTGCCCACGCTGCAAGCGGTTCCGGTCCAGGTCGAGGCTTGGCTTGGCGCCCGCGTGCCGCCGATCCGGCATCCGGACCATTACCTGAAGGAAGGCCAGACCCTGGAGTTCGGAACCATGCGGCTGCAGGTTTGGTTTGTCCCCGGCCACGCGCCCGGCCATGTTGCGTTTGTGGAAGAGGCGCGTCGGCTGGCCATCGTGGGGGATACCCTCTTCCACAGGGGCATCGGCCGCTTCGATCTCCCCGGTGCCGACGGTCCCACCCTGTTGGCATCGATCACCAATCGGCTGTTGACCCTGGAGGATGACTTCGTCGTGTTGCCGGGACATGGGCCGGAGACCACGATCGGCGAGGAACGAGTCCAGAATCCGTACGTCGGCGAACATGCCACGTTTGTGGTCTGAAACACTTGGGGCAATCCCGTCATGACCCGTGCGGCATTGGGCTGGCTTAACCGTCTGCGGCAGGGGCTGAAGTCCTTCGCCGCGCCACGCGGCAATGAACCGGTCTGCGTTCTGGAAACCAGCCACCCCTTGGAAGCCGAGGTCCTGAAAGGCGTCCTCGAAACCCACGGGTTTCCGGTGATGATTCAGCGGGATTCGGTGCGGGACGCCTATCCTGTTACCGTTGGTGACATGGCAACCTGCAGAATCCTGGTGCCGGCGAACCTGGCCGACAGCGCCCTCGCCATTCTGTCCGCAACCCCGCAGGATGCAGGGGACATGGAACCAATGCCGGACGAGCAGATCCAGTCTTCGAATCGAACCTGAACATGGCACGCGTGATTTCCAGCCGGGACCGGCTGCTCGAAACCCCGTCCGGTGTGCGCCTGAGTCCGCGGATGCAACTGACGCTGGTTGGTCTGGCGGCCATTGCACTGGTCATCTTCCTGATCGTGCGGGCCACGGTTCAGACCTCCATGTACTACCTGACGGTGGAGGAGTTCGCAGCGCGGCAGGACACCCTGGCCGGTCAAAGGGTACGCCTCAACGGTTTGGTCGTGCCGGACAGCGAACAGTGGAACGCCACCGCGACCCGGCTGGACTTCCAACTCTACGAGGTGGAGGGGGGCACCGTGTTGCCTGTCGTCTACCACGGCCCGCGCCCGGACAATTTCAGGCCGGGCACGTCGGCCATCGTCGAGGGTTCCCTGGATGCGGACGGACATTTCGTGGCCGACAGTCTGCTGCTCAAGTGCCCCTCCCGCTATGAGGAGGGGCCCGAGGAGATTTACATGGGGACTAAGTAGCACTGCAACGAGAGGTCAGGGAGGATGTTCCATCCGGTGTTGCCGTGCGTGGGAGCGGGCGGCGGCCGCATTGCGGGCCGCGTGGCCCTACAGGCGTGCCAGGACCTCCGCCAGCCGTGCGCGTCCGTCCCGCAGCAGGTGGTGCAACAGGGCCAACACGGCGTCCAGGGCCTCTGCCACCCGATACAGGGTCAGGCCGGGTTGGTTTTTCTGTGTGATTCCGACAGGCGTATGGGGTAGCACGGCCCGGCTGTCAAGTCCGGTCTATATGCTCCCTTCAGAAGCGGCCATCGGATGAATGGTTCTGGGATCGGTACCCGACTGACGAGGAAATCGACGAGGCCCGGAAAGCGTATGCGGCCGCGGATATCGCGGGCAAATTACCGTCGACCTAGTAGGCCAACTTCACTCAAATGTAGGGTACAGATGCAGGAGTTTGATGCGGGCGTCCTCGGTCGTCAACTGCCAATGCACGGGCTTGCCCAGGGCGTTGCGGTCCTGCACCCAGGCCTCGATCTCGGCTCGCAGCACGGCCGCGCTTTCGATGCGCCGGTCCAGGCACTGCGCGGCCAGGGCCGCGAACTCGCTTGCGGCGATGCTGGCCGGCTGCCGTGCTTGGGCGTGTAGTGCCACTCCAGCCGCGCGGCCATGCGCCGCGCCTCGGCCGGCGGGAAGGCCTCGTACAGCACACGGGGGTGGTGCGTGTTGAGGTTGTCGCAGACCAGAACCACCTTCTCGGCCTGCGGGAAGTGCACGTCCACCAGATCGCGCAGGACGGCGGCAAAGTCCAACTTGGTGCGCCGCGCCGTGACCTGGACCGTGCGCCAGCCCTGCTGGGGTGCGGTGATCAGGAACAGGTTGCACACGCCCTGGCGCCGGTACTCGTAGTCGTAGCGGACCGGCTGGCCGGGCGCCGGCGCCAACGGCACGCGCGTTTCCGACACCAGTTGCTTGCTGGTTTCGTCCACGCAGACCACCGGCAAGCGGTCGTCCGCGGGACGCTGGTAGACCCCGGCACATCCTCCCTGTTGTGCACGAAGGCGGCATCGGCCTGCGGGGGGATGCACCAGCACTGTTTCAACCACGGCTTCAACGCGTTTTTTTAAGCGTCCGGCGCACGGTTTCGGGCGCGATCGAGTCCACCACCTCCAGGGCCACCAGCTCCCGGCACAGCAGCTTCAGGGTCCAGCGCGCACGGCCCGGCGGCGGCGTCGAACAGGCCAGCCGCACCAGCTCGGCCTCGGCCGCCCCGTCCAGCTTGGGCGGGCGCGGCTTGCGCGGCTTGCGCTGCAGGGCCGCCTCCATGCCTTCCAGGACCAGGGCCTGGCGCGCCCGGTACACGGTCATGGCGGTCACGCCCACGGCCTCCGCCGCGCGTTCGTCGGTCCAGGCCGGCCCCTCCGGCCCCTGGTCGTAGAGGAGCCAGATCTGGGCCGCCGCCGGGGCAGCGTCCGGGGCGAGTCGGAGGACGTCAACCGCTTCAGGTACGTTCGTTCCTCGGGGTCCAGTTCAACCAGGAAGCGCTTGTGGGACATGGGGGACTCTCGGCGACAAGGAAGGGATGCGCAGCGCGTGGCAGGCACCGTCACCGGTGGGCCACCCACCCATGTTACACCCTACAATGACACAAAGTTGGCCTACTAGGCTGGTCATACTTGGGAAGCCAGGGGTGACGAACCCGGTGACGAGCACCGCCACTGGGAGTTCGCGGGTGCGCTGTACCTGCGGTTGATCGTCCGAGATGTTGTGTGGTGGGAAGGCCGGGTGGCCAGGCTAATCTACGACTGGAGCCCGGTTTGAGATCCCGGCAAAAAGCATGTGTTCAGAACATCCCCACTGTGTCGTTGGCGCCGGGTCCGGCCCCAACGCGGTTTCCAGCGGCAGTTTGCCCACTCATGTCGCCGCGCGGAACGATTCCATGGAGCTCTACTTGGCCGGCCTGAATTCGGTGGCCCGTTTGGTCGGGGCGCGCGGTGCCCGTAATCTGGACTGGACTTCCTTGGACACTCCCGACCTGCAGATCCTGCGGGCGTGCATGGGGGAGCGAAATCCTCCCAACACCGCGAATACGATGATGGCCGGTGTGTGGGCTGATAGGGGGCGCGTACTTCGCCATCGGCCGGCCCCGGATCGCGGTGCAGATGGTCCGGGTCGCGGCGGGGAAATCCACGCTGCGGGTCATGGAAGGCTTCCGTCGGTCCATCCGGCCGCTGCTTGCGGCCCGGTGTCGTGCTGCGCTCAAGCGTCGCCGTCTCCCGGAGACGGATCCCGTTCCGGCGCGGCGACGGAAAGCAAATCCAGGTCTGCCAGGTAGGCATGGGCTTCGCGGGCTACGTCGCGGTCCATGCCGGTCACGCGGGACAGATGTCGGATGCTGGTGATGGGACCGGCAATATGGGCCGCCAGGATGGCCCGGATATGGCTGCTGGATACCCCTTTCGCCAGCAGCTGACGCACGCGCAGGGAAGACGGCAGGTCGGGCCACCCGACCAGTGGTGCCACCCGGGCTGCTTCAACATCCAGATCAATCAGAACACCATGGACGGAACTCAGGAGGCCGACCACATTTGCGCTGCGGCGGGCGATGCGCTTGGCATCGGCCAAGCCGATCGGGCCGCCCTGGAGTGTGTCCAGCAGACGGATGAGTGGCACCGAGGTCAGTCGGCGCAGGTGATCGATGGTGAGAACGGGGATGCTCCCGTGTGGAGCAGACTGCGGCCGGCCCGTCTTCATCTCCTCGGCATCCGTGAACAGGTCTTGGCCGATCTTCAGGAACGCGTCAATCCGTCTGCCAATCTCGGTGGAATCCGCTTGCCCGCGCTCCACCAACTGTCGGTTCAGCCCCAGTGCGTACCGACAGTTGAGGCACAGGTACGCAATTGCATGCGGCAGTGCGGCCAGGCAGGGCGGGCACACTGGCCATTTGTACTGCACAGTGCAGCCAGGCCGGGTGCAGGCCTCAATGACGAGATAACAATGTTCGGCAGGTACTGGGCTGTCGGATGCGGAGCAGTAGATGCACCACACATAGCCACTGGTTCCGTGTCCGACGCAGGGTCCGACGACGGTCAGGTGCGGGGGCACGGGACCGGCGTAAACCTTGGTTCCGGGTTGGCTTGGGACCACAGGTCCGTTCGCTTCCGTTTCCAGACCGAGTGCGAGATAGTGCTCCACTACCTTCCTTATTGATATGTCCTTCGTCCGCGCGATGCTGCGCAGGTTCTCATACATGGGCTTGGGCACTCGAGTGTGCAACTGTGCCCAATTCGATGAGTCTCTGCCCAAGTTGTAACGAGATCCCTTGTCCTCAGCCTGTGGTTGCATCATGATCACCCGTAGAAACATTGATGCTTACATGATAATAAAATGATTTATCGAGTTCCGACTGTACAATCCCGCGTTTGCTAGCGGGTTTGCCGCCCGCCGGCGACCCTGGGGTAGGATGGGGCCGGACGGATGGCGGAGGAGATGGCCATGGCGCTTGAGACGGCCCTGCGGACGGAGTTTCTGGATTTGCTGGAACGGGATGCAGAATTCCGGGAGGCGGTGCGTCGCCAGCTCCTGACGGCCGAGTTGATCGAACTTCCGGAACGGTTTGCGGCCTTTGTCACCCGCGTGGACGGGTTCATCGCCCGCACCGAGGAATTTATGGTCAGCACCAAAGAATTTATGGTCCGCACCGAAGAGTTCATGGTCCGCACCGAAGAGTTCATGGTCGAGCAGAAGGCCATCAACGCCCGCGTGGATCAACGCCTGCAGGTCATCACCGACGACCTGGGCGTGCTCAAGGGCCACGCGGCTGGCCGCGCCGCGCGCGACCACGTCGAGACGATTCTGGACCGGCTGGGGCTGATCTACGTCACCATCCTCGACCGGCGCGACCTGGTGGATCTGCTGCGCCGGTTCCCGGACATTCCGACCGGTGAACGGCAGAGCTTCTACCGGGCCGACCTCGTGCTGAAGGCCGTGGCCGCCGACGGGGCCACCCGCTACGTGGCGGTCGAGGCCTCGTACACGGCCGACCGACGGGACAGCGACCGGGCCCGGCGCAACGCCGGCTTCCTGACCCGCGTCACTGGCTGCCCGGCGCAGGCCGTCGTCGCCAGCCTGCGGAACGACCGGGACGTGCAGGCACTGGTGGACGCGGGCACGGTCCACTGGCACCGGTTGACGGAGAAGGACCTGGATCCAGACTAGTGGGACCGGCAGTTCCAACGGAGATTTCCCATGGACTCACTGCAGACGCGGTCGAGTCCGATCGCCGAGGTCGACTACAACCTGTCCCTCCATCTGCTGGGCCATGAACTCGTACGCGCCCAACCGGGCCGCCCGGCGTTCGAACGCAGCGACATCTCGACGGTACGCCGACTGCAAGCCGTTGACGGTTCGCTGCAAGCAGGAATCGGAGCGCCGCCACCCCGCCTGGTACGCCTACATCGCCTTCGAGGTTCCGGTCGACCACCCCGATGTGTGCCAACCCGCCGGGCATGGAGCCGTGGGCATCGACCGCAACGTGGGACAGGCCACGGACAGCACCGGTGCCGTCCACACCCTACCGGATACCACCGTTGGGGACGCGAAGATCAAGCGGTATCAGCGCAGGATGGCCCGGCAAAAGAAGGGCTCCAACCGGCGGCGCGGGACCGGCGGCAAGCTTCGCAAACTCAACCGCAAGCAGGCCCGGCGCCGGGACACGGCCACGCATCAGATCAGCCGGAAGATCGCCGACACCGCCCACACCGTCGTTCTGGAGGACCTGGACACGAAGTCCGTGACGAAGAGTGCCAAGGGCACGGTGGAGAAACCCGGCCGGAACGTGAAGGCCAAGTCCGGCCTCAACCGTGCCATCCTGGCGTCGGGCTGGGGACAGCTGGAGCGGAAGCTGGCGTACAAGGCCGGGCAGGTTGTCAAGGTGGACCCCGCCTACACGTCCCAGGCCTGCAGCCGATGCGGGTACACAGCCAAGTCCAACCGACCGTCGCAGGCGGTGTTCGCGTGCGGAGCCTGCGGGTTCCAGGCCAACGCCGACCACAATGCCGCGGTCAACATTCTGGCCCGCGCGGGACTTCCGCACGGGCCCGTTCAGGCCTATGTACCGGGGGCGTCTGTGCGTGGAGGGGCGATCCCTCCCCGACCAGCCGCGAGGCCGGCCACAGGGACCCCAATGAGCCGCGAACCTGAGTTGGGGCGGGAAAGCCCATAACTGCTTGGTGCCTTTACATGGAAGCCGCCTGAGGGTGGCTTGACGGAACTCCTGTGCCGGACCACCAACTGAATGCTTCCCCTCTGCTCCTTTCCGTGCAGGGGCTCTCCAAGGCATACGGCTACCGGACCGTACTCAGCGACATCCGCTTTGAGTTGTGCGCCGGTGAATGCGTTCATGTACAGGGGGCCAACGGCTCGGGCAAGACTACCCTGCTGCGGATCCTGGCCGGATTGACCCCCAGCGATGCCGGCACCTTGCTGGTGTCCGGGCGGGAGGTGCCTCCCGCGGAGCTGGCTCGGACCGGGGCAGTCG
>CAZMKQ010000009.1:49234-64744 GCA_964566955.1 uncultured Caldilineaceae bacterium
CCTGGACGGACGGCTGACTGTGCGAGAACATCTCGAGTTTGCGGCCGTCTGCTTTGACGTGGTGTCTCCCGCCTTGCGCATCGACGAACTGCTGGAACGAGCCGACCTCGCCGCTATGCAGCGCACGCGCACGCGGGACCTGAGCAGGGGTTGGCGCCAGAGGTTGGCACTGTGCCGCGCTTGGCTGCCGGATCCCCGGATTGTCCTACTGGATGAACCCGACAGCCACCTGGATACCGCAGGCCTGGACTTCCTCGCATCCCTGCTGGACGAGCGTCGGGCCGGAGCACAGGGAATTCTCTTTGCCGGTCATCGGCCACCGGCAGGATGGTCCGACCGGATCCTGGTCCTTAAGGAGGCTCGGCTCGCGGAGTGGGTCGGGTAGCGCATGGCTGCCGTTCGTCCCGTCGATACAGGCGGTGCCATGCGTGAGACCTCCGTCCCCAACCGGGAGTCGATGCCGGACATCCGGATTCGCCAACGCGGGCCGTTGGCGGCCCTGTGTTTCCAGGTGGCGGCCATAGTGCGCATGGAGATGCGCACGGAGTTGCGGGGCCTGCCAATTCTGTCGGCCATGGCCAGCTTGGGTGTGGTGACCGTCCTGGTACTGGGATTCGTGTTCGAAGCCGCGGGGGCCGCCGACGGGGCCCGGGCATCCGGAGTGCTGTGGGCGGCGTTGCTGCTGGCCGGCTCGGCCGGCCTGGAACGGCAGTTCGGTTCAGCCGACGCGCGGTCCATGACCGGATTCCTCCTGGCGGCGCCGGTATCGCGGACGGCGATCTTCCTGGGTAGGCTTTGGGTCTGGAGCCTGTTGCTGGGGATCGCGGGGGGGCTGGCGTTGATAGGCGTGATCGTCCTGTTCGACGCGGAGTTGTGGAAGCCCGGCGTCCTGGGCGCACTGTTCCTGGGATGCATCGGCTTCGCCGCGGTGGGCACGACGGTGGTCGCCATGATGTCCGGCATGCGCCAGGGTCAGGGCTTGGTGGCAGTGATCGTGCTGCCGTTGGCCATCCCGTTGCTGCTGGCCGGAACCGGTGCCTGCAACGCGCTGACGCTGGAGGCGTCCGGACAAACCTACGGGGCGTGGATTTTGATGGTGATCCTCTTTGATTTGGTGGCGGTCGCGGTCGGTATACTGCTTGCCAACCTTGTTTGGCAGGATTGGCAGTGAACGGATCAACCCAAGTGACGCTGCGTTGGCACCGGGCCCACGAGTTGGTTACGCTCGCGGCGTTCCTCAGTTTGATTGCGGCCCAGTGGTTCGGGCTCATCAATGCGCGTCCGGCCGCCAATCTCGTCGGCCTCGAACAGGTTGCACAGCGGATTTTCTATACCCACATGGGGACGGTCATGGCTGCCGTGACCGGTCTGGCGCTGTCCTTCGTCTGTAGTCTTGGATGGCTCCTGCGCAAACGTTCCGGCTGGGACCTGATGGCCGCGGCCGGTGTCGAGATCGGTTTGGTTGGCTCGCTCTGCCTGCTGGCCACCGGCAGCATCTGGGCCAAGCCCACCTGGAACACCTGGTGGACATGGGAGCCGCGCCTGACCTCCATGCTGGTGCTCGTGCTGGTGTACATCGCCTATCTGATTCTGCGGAACGGCCTCGAGAATCCGCGCACACGGGCAACATTCGCCGCCGTGTACGCCCTCCTGGCCTATGCCATGGTGCCGCTAACCTACTATTCCGCCGTATGGTTTCGCAGCATCCATCCGATGATCTTCCTGGACGACAATCCGACCGGCGAGGGCGATTTCGGTCCCTTTCTGGGACCCACCATGACTTTGGCGCTCCAGTGGTCCATGTTGGCGTTTGTGCTGCTGGCCCTGTGCCTCGTGTTCCTGCGCTGGCGCATGCTGCGCCTGGACCGGGCCATACAGATTCTGCAGGCCCGCTTGACCTAACCAATCGGCTGCGATCTTTGGGATCCGGCCGGGTCAGCCTGACACGGCATTCGCTTCAAGAGCCATAATATATGCAGTACCTTTTCCTGGCCCTGGCCGTTGTTTGGACCATTACCCTGCTGTATGTGGTGTTCCTACTCAACAAGCAGAAACAGCTCGAAACCTTGGTTCACGAACTGCAACAGCGACTGGATTGGGAATCCGGCGACTGAGAAATGGTCGATTCAACGCGGGTCGAACGCGGCCGGCAACGACAATAACCGGCTGAACCCGACTTGGATTCCCGTACTGAACGAATTTCCGCGGAGGCGTTTCCCGTGACCCAACAAACAGCGACCATGGCCCCACCGGCTGTTCATATACGCTGGTCCCACACGTTTCTGCATTCCCTGGCGTTTGTTGTCGGGTTTGGTCTGGTCTTCACGCTGCTGGGATCCGCGGCCGGTCTCATGGGACGCAACCTGAACTACCTGCTGCCCGCCATACAGAAGATTGGCGCCGTGCTGCTGGTGTTTTTTGCCTTGGTTGTCACGGGTCTGGTCAACCGGTTGGCCAATGTCCTGCGCCGGCGTATGGACCTCTCCGTCAATCCTGCGGCCGCGCTGTTGGTGCGCGGCCTCGACTTGGCCAACGGCCTGTTCTACACGGAGCGCCGGATGGCCCAGATGCACGAGGTGCGCCAGGGTTGGGGTTATCTGAGCAGCATTCTGATGGGCGTAAGCTTCAGTGCGGGTTGGGTGCCGTGTGTCGGACCCATCCTGGCCAGCATTCTGTTCCTTGCCGGTGACGCCGCTACGGTGGTGACGGGCGCCTCGCTCCTGGCAATCTTCAGCCTCGGTCTCGGCATCCCGTTTCTGATTACCGGAGCCGCTTTCGGCACTGTGGCGAAATGGTTGCGCCGGCTCAATCGACACACCAATATTGTCAGCTATGTAAGCGGCATTTTTCTGGTGACCGTCGCGTATTTGTTGTGGCAGGATCAACTGGTGCGGTTGACGGCTTCCTTTGGCGCCTTCAACGTGGTCGCGCTCCAATGGGAGGAATGGTTCACAGAGGCACTGGGGCTGACCATCAATCTGGACGCCAGCCTGGTGGCCAGCGCGCCGCTGGCATTGCTCGCCGGTCTCATTGGCTTCTTCAGCCCTTGCGTCCTGCCGCTGATTCCCGCCTACATCGGATACCTCAGCGGAACGTCGCTGCGCTGATGGCCGTGCGCCTGGCCGTGGCCCTGTCGATCCTGTTGCTCGTCGCAGGCTGCCGGGGAACGCCGGACCCCAACGAGGCAATCCAGGAGCCGGGACGGGTGCCGCCGGAGATTGGGGTTCTGCTGACGCCCCCGTTTGTCCCCGGTGATTCGCTCCTGACCGGACGTGTGCCGGGCCGCCCGGGGTTGTGGGATCCGGTTGAGGGGCAACCGGTTCCGGCGTTCTCCCTGTCCGCGCCGGACGGTGCCTCCATGTCCAGCGAGGCCCTGTCCGGAAGGGCCCTGGCCATCAATTTCTGGGCCTCCTGGTGCGGTCCCTGCCGCCACGAAATCCCGCTGTTGGTGGAGCGGCAGGCGGAATTGCCGGAGGACCTGCTGATTCTGGCCGTGAATATCAGGGAGTCGGAAGCGAAGATTGTGGAGTTTGCGGCGGAGGTGGGAATGGCGTTGCCGATCGTGCTCGATCCGGACGGTGAAGTTTCGGATCTGTTCGGTGCCCGCGGGTTGCCGACCACGGTGTTTGTGGACCCGCAGGGCAACCTCACCGCGACTTGGCAAGGGGTGCTGGACCGGGCCAAGCTGGTCCAGTTGACGGATGCCTCGCTCGGTCGCTGACGGGACGGGTTGCGGGGTGTGACTGCAAGTTCCCAGCCGATGCGGAAACTGAAGGCCGTCGCATGACTTTCGATGTTTGGACACCCCGCCTGTCGTCCCTGTTGCGTTTCAGCCTGCGCCACTGGCTCGCCCTCTATCTGGTACTGAGCGGCCTGTATGCCGGTCTGGCCTTGCTGGCGCCGGTGGCCATGCATCTGGGCTGGATTCGCCTTGGCACCGCGTTGCACGGCCTGTATTTCTTGGTCTGTCACCAGGAACCCGGAGCCAGCTACCTGATTCTCGGGCGCGGGGAACCCTTGCCGGAGGCCTGGGCCCACAACCGCCATTGGCTGGGATCGGCCGCGGTCGGCTGGAAGACCGCTTTGTGTCAACGGAATCTCGCGATCTACGGATCGTTTTTCCTGTACGGCCTCGTGTTTGGCCTGACCAGGCGTCGCTGGCCCCCGCTTGCGTTGTGGATCGGAGCCTTGCTGTGCGTGCCCATGGCGACAGACGGCTTGACCCAAGTGTTTGGCTGGCGCGAGAGCAACTGGTTGTGGCGCACCCTCAGCGGCAGCCTGTTCAGTTTGGGGGTTGTCTGGGTGCTGTTGCCCAGGGTGCAGGCTGCCAGTCGGGAGGTGCTGGAGCAGTACGCCGCCAATCGGCCATAGGCGGGATGGAAGTGCGGCCCATCGGGGAGCCAATTCGATGCGGCCGGCATCCTGTCCACCTTCCGCGCTGTCCGTCGACTGGATTGGGGCCACGCGGTGTCCTCCATGCACGTGTCGCTGGCGGGCCGTCGCGCGGCGTCGGTGAAGCCGACTTGATCCGGTTTGGACGTTCCGACAGGGTGGTGATGGCCGACCCCGGGCCGTGTGTTCCGGGAATGTTGTTTCAGGGTTGCTGCCGTTGTGTTGGCCCAAATCCGGCCTCGTCGCCCCAACGCGTGAAGATAGTCCTGTTCATGTGCGTCAGGCAGGCCGACAGTGCTCCCCACTGCATGTCCCGTGCCTCTGGCCGGCTGCGGTACCGCAGCCGGCCCTGACAGCTCTCGGGTTTGGTGTCGTCGTCCGCGGCCAAGGTTCAGCTGCCGTTGGCACTGGACTTCAGGCAGCCGATACCGCGCAGGCCCTCGTCCATGTAGTGGACCGCGCGGGCATCGGTTGCAGAACGTAAACCTCGATCGTTGCCTGCATCCTCCCGTCACTGCCCCGTACCCAGGCCAAAGTCAAGAGCCATCATGGTACGCACTGTGGACATCTGCTGGCGCAGTGCAGTCCTTGCCGAATGGTCCGTCCCAGAGGTTTCCGGGCTAAAGGTGAACATCATCAATTGCTCATAGGCCTGATTGTATTGGGCTGCGTCCCACTCCTGCTCCCGGCGTATCAGTTGTCCCCAGCGCGCCATCAACGCGGCAGCGCGGAACTGTTCATCCATCAAGTCCTCCTTCAAATCCCCTCGCTTCAGGATGATGGAGGTTTCGAACCACTGGCCTTCCAAATCCATCCAGCGCAGGTGGGCCGTTGCCACCATCTGATCGGGATCCGGCGACTCGCCGGCCGGGTACGGATCCGCCAGCTCAATTTCGTACAGAACCGTCACGGATTGCCCGGATCCCACCTCGCCCGCATCGACGCTGTTGTCGCTGAAAGCCTCGTCCCGCATGCTGCGGTTTTCGAAACCGACTTGACGCCAGGCCGTCACCGCGGCAGGCTCGAACACAAGCTGGCTGCGTGCTTCCAGGGCCACTGGCAACAGGTGGGACATTACGGTCGTCAGCACCTGCTCCTTGTCTTCCGGATCACCAAAGAAGACATATTGACCATCCCCCTTGTCGCCCAACTGCTCCAGAATCTCGTCGTTGAGCGTTTCGAATCCGATACCCACAGTGGACAGGCGAATTCCCTGATCCCGAAAGCTCTCCGTCTGTTCCAGCATCTGCTGGAAATCTGTCAGGCCGGTGTTGGCCGCGCCATCCGAAATCAGGATGATGGCGACCTCACGGTCCGGCCACAATTCTTTCTCCCGAGTCGCCTGCGTGTAGGCAAGGTGCAGTCCGGAGAAGAGATTCGTAGAGTTTTCCGGCACCAGGGATTGCAAGGTGGCTGGCAGCGAGTCCTCGAGTGTGGCGATGCTCGCGGCCTTCAAATCAACGGTGGGATCGGTGGCATAGGATACGAGCCCCAGGCGATCCTGTGCTTGCAGGTCATCCGCCAACTGCTGAATCAGGGCGCGCGCCAACTCGAACTTGACGCGTCTCTGACCGGGCAGTCCCGTGCTTTCCTCCATGCTGCCCGAGCGATCCAGGCAGACGATGATGCTCATGGGGGAGCGGTCCGGCGCATCGGCCGCCTGCATCACCACGCGCAGCAACCCGAGGGCGTCGTCATCGCTGAAAGGGTGTGTCCTCACGCCATCCAATGACAGGCTGAGACCCTGGTCGGGTACCGGATACTGGTAGGGCAAGGCGTTGACGAATTCCTCGGGCCTTATGGCGCCGGTGGGAGGACGTTCGGTGTTGCGCAGCCACAACTTGGCCACGTCGAAGGACGCACGATCCACATCCAGCGCGAAAGTGGACGTGTCATGCTCTGCAGTAGTGAAGAAAGGGGAGGAACCGTAGTCCTTGAAATGACGAAGTCCCGCCGCGGTCGTGGGCGGGCATACGACTACGGTTGTACTGTTGGCTTGGGTCGTGGAGAACGCGGCCCCCATGAACGTCAAAACAACCGTTAGGAATAGGACTCTGATTTTCATGTTGCACTTCGGGCCCGTATGGTTCACGTTGTGGCCGGGAGTGTAGGTTCATGCACTTGGGCCATTCATACCCCACCTGGATCGTTCCGGGATCCATTCAAGTCCGGTTCCGACCACAACTGTTCGGCAACTGTGCGGGCAATTGGGCCTTGATGATTGTTGACACAGGGTCCTTCGGCCGAGGGACTTGGTCTCGGATCCCGGAAGCACAAACTCGGCCACCGGAAGTGGAACCCAGCGGCCGACCCGACACCCACCGACAGGTGAGCGATCACCTCTGCCAATCCGGCCATACCGCCATGGACAAGGCCGGCCCCATCGTGTGCGAGGACCGGTTTGCACCCATGATGTCCGCGGTACCGCCACAAGGACACCGTCCGTCGGCTGAACGGATAGGCCAAGGGTGAGATGACAGAGACCCTGACTGCGGTATCTCGGTGCAACGGTTCGGTGCCGGCCTTGGTCAACCTGGACTGTCCATCGCAAATCGACTCCCGGACGGGCCTGTGGCTGGACGAACGCCGCGGGGATCGGATTTACGGCACCGACGGGGTTGTGCTGGGCGGGGCCACCAATGTGGCCGGCAATATCCGCGACCGCCTCCACGACAAGGAGATCACATAGTGGATGTCCTATCGCGATGTCAAGGTCTTGCTCGCGGAGCGAACCAGGATCGTGGTGGGGGCTGCTCTACCCGGCCTCGAGTTGCAGGGGCATGCAACGGAGCCCTTAGCAATCGAGAGCGGATGACTCCGAACCCACAATGTTTGAGAAACAGGGATGCGGTGCAACATGACACGGCCTGCGCGCATCAACGCAGGACCTTGTTTCACGGCCGGGAAGGCGGTGGGGATTGCAGGTTGCTCCCTGCTCCGCCACCGCGGCCATGCGCGCGTGCCTGTGGGAGCTCCGGCCCGCTGTCGGTTTCGTGACAGGCGTGGTGGCTGTGTCCTATAGGGGTTCGCCGGGCTGGTTGGTGGATTGATTCCCGGATTCGTTGGCGGCTTCCGGTGCGAACGGCGTGTCCAGGAGTTCCCGCCAGCGGTCGGGTTCGCCCTGCAGGGATAGGATGTGTGGCACGGCCTCGGCGGGCAAGCCGGCTGCCTGCCATGAGGCTTCGATGAGTGCCCTGTCGGTCGGTGGCAGGGAGGGCAGGACTGCATCCAACACTTGCAGGGCGGTGTGGACTTCCCCCCTGCGTTCTCCCCTGCGTTCAATGTTTCCCTCGTGATCATGCCACTGCCGGGTTTCCGGGTCCTGGCACTGGAATACCGGCACGTTGCCGGAAACTTCCGCCGGCCGCAGGCGCATGGGGATGTTGCAGGCGGTAATGGCGAGACCGCTCTCCGCCATGTGATAGGCCCCGCCCGTTGCGGCCTGTCGAAACAGCCACAGGTTGGGTTCCGCTTTGAATTCCCCGGTTTCGACCAGCAGGTATTCGGGGATGCCCAGGGCCGCGTACAGGGACAGGTTGTCCTCAAAGTCCTTTGCTGCGGTAGAGCGCGAAACCACTTCCACGACCAGTTCCGGGGCGGGGTCGTCTCCATCCATATGGATGATGCGCTCATCCACGGTACGCTCCCGCGTCTCGGCCAGGGTCCACGACAGAGGCATGACCGCCAGATCCGGAACGGCCAACTGACGGGGCTCTCCCCCCTCGGTCAACAGCCCCAGGTCCCCGCCCAGCCGGGCTGGGAAGTGCAGGTCCGGCTCGCGGCACACGCGCCGCCCCAGGACCAGGCACAGGGTTTGAAGCACAAGGTCGATGAACCGGCTGTGGAAACTTCCGGGCGGCATCAGGAACCCCTCCCTGTCAAACCGGTACAGGCGAACCCCGTCCTGGCGGTAGGCGGGATCCGTGGTCCAATCCTTCTCGTACTCGTGCCCCGGGTCGTATACGTAGTCGGGATCATGGTGGGGGAGGGCTCGCAGATGCTCCTGCCATGCCGGCAACACCTGCAGCCGTGCACGCGTGCGCCAGGCGCGGGCGGGGTAGGGGACCGGTGTTTCTGCCCCTGGCCAAGCGGATGGCGCCAAGCTCCAGTGTGGCGCTGAATCGTGTGGGGCCGCGTCGGCTCCCTGCGTCTGCGCTGCTCCGGTTGGGACCTTGGCAACGGACATGGCGGGCCTCCTGCCACATGCTCCATGTTCCCGCAGTATAGCAACCACAGGCCAGGCAGAAAGGAGGGCTTCATGGACGCACTCCTGGTTGTAGCCGCCAATGTGGCTTGGATCACTTGGTCCGGGAGTTCGTTGCCTGCCTCGGACCACCCACCCCTCGCCTCCATGCCTCGGTAGCCGACCCCGGGTAGCCGCCGGCCACTCTTGGACAGAAAAGTGCCATTGCCGGCCCAGGGGAGCGGCGAGAACCGCGAGTCCTCAAAGACGGAGTGAGACCCGGCACCGAATGGATCGGAAGGACTGAACGCTACGCTGCGGGTTCTATTGGGTTGTGGTGAAACGCAATAGGACCGTAGGGCCCTTCGTCCGGAACGGACGCGGGCCAACATCAACGAGATTGACACAATGCCAACAGTGCCTACCATGGCCCTCACTTGTCAACTGCATGTACAATCGCGATACTTGAGACTGCCATTCGCCTCCGCGTCCAGCAGCACGAAGTTACGGGATGGCACTGCCTTGCTCGTCACTGATCGCTCCGTTCGGGAGATTCGGGCTTGTGCCGGTGCCGGTGCTTCGCGGTGAACCATGTTGGCCGGGCGCGGGTTTGAGCTCACACGGTTGAACTGAATTCGAGTATGCGTTCACTGGTCAGGACCGGCCGGTTCCTGTCACCCTACAAGTGGCTGATCACGGGCACCATCGTGACGACCATCCTGCCGGTCATGATGGAGTTGACCGTTCCGCGCTTCATGCGGGTTGTCATCGACGACGGCATCCTCCAGTCGGACTTCCAGGCGGTGTGGGAGGGGGCCCTGGTCATGTTCCTGGCCGCGGTCGTGGGTGCGGTCGCCACCTTTGGCCAGGGAGTCTTCAGAGCGCGATTGTCACAGGCCCTGGCCTTCGACATTCGCAACGAACTGTTCGCCAAGGTCATGCAGCTGTCCCACCCCGATGTGGATCAGCTCAAGACCGGTCAATTGATCACGCGCCTGACCTCGGATGTGGATGTCGTGCGCATGTTCTCTAGCGTGGGCATTTCCCTGGCCCTGCGCGCCGCGCTGATGGTGGTCGGCAGCATGATCATGCTGATGTTGTCCGATGTGCGACTGTCCCTGATTGCATGGGTCATGCTGCTGCTCACAGGGGTGGTCCTGCGGTGGGTGTTCGTCAAGGCCACGCCTCTTTATGCCATCGTGCAGGCCCGTCTGGCAGCCCTTAACGTGGTGGTGCAGGAAAACCTGTCCGGCATGTCCGAAGTGCGGGCGTTCGTCCAGGAACAGGCTCAAATCGACCGGTTCTCCGACGCCAACGAGGCGCTGGTGGACCAGAACATCAAAGTGGGTCGCCTGATTGCCGTCTCCATGCCCCTGATCGCCCTGTTCACCAACCTGGGACTGGTCGGCCTGGCCTGGTTCGGTGGAAGTGCCGTGATCGCGGAGAACATTTCGCTTGGACAACTGGTGGAGTTCAACAGCTATCTCATGGTTGGCTTGACGCCCCTGTTGCTCCTGAGCGGCATGCTGGCCATGTTTTCCAGGGCCACGGCATCCTCGGTGCGCATTTGGGAGATACTCGACACGGAGCCGGTCGTCAAGCCGCCGACTTTGCCTCCCGCCCGCGACCTCGCCGGCCGCCTGGAGTTCCGCAACGTCGATTTCGCCTACACGCGATCCGGCCAGGCTGCGCCCAACAGGACGGTCAACGGAGTCTACGCGTCGGGCCACGGACGGCGCGCCGGCGAGAAGGTGTTGTCCGGGCTTGACTTCACCATCGAGGCCGGCCAGACCATTGGCCTGATCGGGGCCACCGGTTCCGGAAAGTCGACTCTGATGTACCTGATACCGCGGTTCTACGATGTCCAGGCCGGCTCCATCCTGATCGACGGAGTCGATGTCAGGGACTGGGATCTCAAGTCCCTGCGCCGGGCCGTGGGCCTGGTGGCCCAGCATCCGGCCCTGTTCAACCGCTCCATTCACGAAAACATTGCCTTTGGCAACCCTGATCTGCCCGCGGAGGAAGTGTTGCAGGCGGCCCGCATGGCTCAGGCCGATGCGTTCATCGAGGCCAGGGATGACGGCTTGGCCCACGTAGTGGAGGAAGCCGGAGCCAACCTTTCCGGTGGCCAAAAACAGCGGCTGGCCATTGCCCGGGCCTTGGCCGTGGACCCGCGCATACTGCTGCTGGACGACGCGACATCGTCCGTGGACCTGGAGACCGAAGCCGAAATCCAAGAGGCCTTTCGCGATGCCGCCCGGGGCCGGACCACCATCATCGTCGCCCATCGCGTGACCAGCATCATCGATGCCGATCGCATCCTCATCCTTGACGAAGGTCGCGTGGTGGCCGACGGCACCCACGCGGAGCTTCTGAACACCAGTCCCATCTACCGGGAACTGTACGACTCGCAACTGGGTTGAAACCGTGTCCGTAGGCGTTGCCCGCACAGCTCAATCCTCCCCCGCCGGTGGTCCGCGCATTGGCGGGATGGGGGGCGGTGGCCGGCCCACGGGGGAATCGGCGCGCGATCCGGGCACCACCCTGAAACGCCTGTTCGGCTACATGCGCAGGTTCAAGGGTCGGATCGGCTTGGTGGCTGCCTGTGTTCTGGTCAGCACGGCCCTGGGGCTGCTGGGCCCCATTTTGCTGGGCCGGGCCATCGATCGGTTCATCGCACAGGGTGATCTCGAAGGCTTGGCGCGCACCGTGTCGGTCCTGTTGGCGGTGTACGGGACGGCTTTCCTGACCACCATGGCCCAGAGTCTGCTCATGGTGGAGATTGCGCAGCGGTTCATCAGCGTGCTGCGCAGCCTGATCTTCGAACACATTCAGCGCCTGTCGCTCGCGGATCACAACCAGCGGCGCACCGGCGATTTGATGAGCCGCGTCGGCAACGACACTGAGACCATCAACCAGACCCTGTCCAACGGGTTGATCGAGTTTGTCTCCAATGTCCTGCTGCTGTTGGGCAGCCTGGTTTTCATGGTCGTCCTGAACTGGCAGCTGGGCCTGGGAGCCCTGCTTCTCTTGCCGACCATGCTGTACATCACAGGCCAGGTCACGGTCCGGAGCCGACGCGCCTTTCGCCGTGTGCAGCGCAGACTGGGCATCATGAATGCCACCATCGAGGAGTCGGTGACCAACTTCCGCGAAATCAAGGCCTTCAACCGCGAGGAAGCCGCGCAGGAGGAATTCGCGGAGGCCAGCCAGGCGTATCGCGATGTTGCCACCCATGCCGAAGTCATCCTGGCCATCCTGGGGCCCATGTTCTCCACGATGAGTGTGATCACGCTGGGGGCGCTGGCGCTGTTCGGCGGTTGGCTGGCCATCAACGGTCATGTGCAGGTGGGCATCATGGCCACGTTCATCATCTACATCCGGAACTTCTTCCGGCCTCTGCGCAGCCTGGCCATGCTGTACAACCAGCTGCAGTCCTCGATCGCCGGGGCGGAGAGGATTTTCGAAGTGTTGGACACGGTGCCGTCCGTCACGGACCGGCCCGATGCCGTGCCGCTACCCAGGGTCGAAGGGGCCGTGGAGTTTGATCGCGTTCATTTTGCCTACGACCCTGGCACGCCTGTTTTACACGACATAAATCTGCAGGTGGCACCTGGCCAGACGGTCGCGCTCGTGGGACCCACAGGCGCCGGCAAGACCACCATCGTCAGTCTGCTGAGTCGGTTCCTCGATGTTACCGAGGGCGCCATTCGGGTGGACGGCATGGACTTGCGCGACATCAGACAGGCCGACTGGCGTAGACAGCTTGGGGTGGTCCTGCAGGACACGTACCTCTTCTCGGGGACGGTCAAGGACAACATTCGCTTTGGCAACCCCGCAGCAACGGACGCGGAGATTGTGGAGGCTGCCCGCGTGGCCAATGCGGACTGGTTCATTCGCAGGCTGCCTTCCGGATACAACTCGAGAGTGTCGGAGCGGGGTCATAATTTCTCGGAAGGCCAACGCCAACTGATCGCCATCGCGCGTGCCGTCCTGGCCCAACCTCAGGTACTCATTCTGGACGAGGCCACGAGCAGTGTCGACACCCGCACCGAGGTCCAGCTGCAGAGTGCATTGCTCGACCTGATCCAGCATCGCACGGCCTTTGTGATAGCCCACCGTCTCAACACGATCCGCAACGCGGACATCGTGCTCTTTGTGCTGGACGGGTGCATTGTGGAACGCGGGTCCCACGAGGAACTGATGGCACTCCAAGGGCACTACCACGACCTGTACACAAGCCAGCGCAGACGCCTGCGGATGGAGCACGCGTAAAGGGCGATTGCCTTCTGCCCCGGAGGGTTGCTCGTTCCGACAATCCAGCCGCCACGTGTTCCGATGGATCCGCGGTGCCGGTAACTCTGTACGGGGGTACTGCTTCAATTTCGTTGATACGGATGTCCGTCCACTGCCAACGGGTCGGCTCTCCATCCGATGCCAACTGTTTTTGACGACATTCCACACCGTGTGCTCGTTGCCGCCTGGGGCTTCCTGGGCCAACATCAACGAGATTGAAACAGCAGGGCAGTCGCATTCTGATGGGAGGTGTGGCGCCTACGAACAGGGCGGGCCTCCGAAAAGCCGGAACTTCCCTTTGCAACCGGGATCACACACCCACGGAGGCGTCGCGGCCAAGCGCGCACGGGGCCGTGGGCGTAGACGCGGGCAACCCTGTTGAAAGTCCTGTCTCCATGTGACGCGGTGGCGCGGACCCGAGGCTGTTGCCGTTGTCGTGGCATGGGGGCAGTGTCCGGAAGGGGGAGACCCTGTGTGGTTTCATCTCGCCCACAGCCAGTCAGGCCTTCGACAAGGCCCTGAAGCCGATTCCCATCGGTCCTGACACTCCACTCGCCGCGCCCGGCTCCATGAATTCCTTTCTGTTATCTGTAGGGGATGTTGGTCGCCGACAATTTATAACAACATTGTGCAAATGCAGGTTTTGATATAGAATTGATTATTGAATGGCGGGTAACGGGGAATTGGGTGTGCCTTACCGCATCCATCCCGGCACTCATGTAATCGTCAAGGCCCACTGTGCCAGCCCGCCTGAAGGAGAGATCGCTCGCCTAGGCGGCGAAATCCGCAAGCGGGATGTCCTGGCTCAGGTTGAGACGGACCGCCACGGAGAGATCGTCTCCATCGATCTGGAAGCGGTTACCGGGCCATCGGAAACAGCACCTTGAAACAATGGATAAGCAGGGGGCGTAACGTCCAGAGGCTGTTGACGTTCGCTCTCTGCGAGTTGGTCATCGAACGGCGTACCGCGGGGAACGGGCTCCCTGCGGCAGACGGAGTGAGCCAGGCGCGTGGTAAATGTGGCCTGCGAACCCGTCGTGAGGTTGACCTTGGATGTCCCATCGGGGTGCTCGGAGGTACCCGTCGGTACTGGCTGGGCAGCCTGTTTGCCCTCCGTCCCCGACCTTCCCTGCCGCAGCCCAATCGTACGGAGTTCGGTGCCCCTGGCATATCGGAGCCAACGGCATGAGGCTCCCCGACCCCGCCCAATTCCTGTACCGCTGGCGGCCGCGCGGCCTTGCGGCGTTGCTGTTTGTGTTCGCGGTCGCCCTGGTTGTGAACGGGACCGGCGGAAGCTCGGTGAGAGCTGACGACGAGTCGGCCGTACCGGCCAAACCCACCGGGTTGCGGATCGACACCGAAGAGGGTTCGTTGGATGTGTCGCTGGACTGGGCCGACGTTGCCGGCGCCAGCCGTTACTGGGTGCGCTGGCGTTCGGTGGACAACGAGGAGAAGCTGAACGAAGGCGTGGAGGTGGCATCCTCCGAGACTGACATCACCGTGGCCGACTATGGCGAGTGGGTGGTGCGGGTGCAAGCCTGCCACGACGCAGGCTGCGGGCAACCCGCCGCGAAGCAATTCGAGGTGGAACCGGCCCCGACGCCCACACCCACGGCCACAGCCACACCCACCCCGACGCCTCCCGACACGCCCCGCGGATTGCAGATTGGCACCGAAGAGGGTTCGCTGGACGTGTCGCTGGACTGGGTCGATGTTACCGGCGCCAGCCGTTACTGGGTGCGCTGGCGTTCGGTGGACAACGAGGAGAAGCTGAACGAAGGCGTGGAGGTGGCATCCTCCGAGACTGACATCACCGTGGCCGACTATGGCGAGTGGGTGGTGCGGGTGCAAGCCTGCAACGACGCAGGCTGCGGGCAACCCGCCGCGAAGCAGTTCGAGGTGGAACCGGCTCCGACGCCCACCCCGACACCCACACCCACCCCGACGCCTCCCGACGCGCCCACCGGATTGCGGATCGACACCGAAGCGGGTTCGCTGGATGTGTCGCTGGATTGGGCCGACGTTGCCGGCGCCAGCCGTTACTGGGTGCGCTGGCGTTCGGTGGACAACGAGGAGAAGCTGAACGAAGGCGTGGAGGTGGCATCCTCCGAGACTGACATCACCGTGGCCGACTATGGCGAGTGGGTGGTGCGGGTGCAAGCCTGCAACGACGCAGGCTGCGGGCAACCCGCCGCGAAGCAGTTCGAGGTGGAACCGGCTCCGACGCCCACACCCACACCTGCACCCACGGCCACTCCGGAACCCACGTCTACACCGACACCTCTGCCATTGCAGGTTTCCATCACGGCTCACGGCCAGTCCACCGGACTTCGAGCAGGAGAAGCCGTCGAGTTGCGGGCGGTCATTGCCAACGCTCCGTCGGGAGAGACCCCTTCGTATCAATGGGAAATGTACCTGAACGGCAGCTGGCTGTCTTCCCTGGCTGAGAGCAGTGCCAATTTCCCAATTGCCGTCGGCAGTCCCGGGCCTGTGGAGTTCCGGGTCACGGTTTCCTACGAGTCCGGGCCTGCGGCTACGTCGGACCCGATCACCATTACGTGGCTCGAACCCCTGCCCACACCCACGCCGGAACCGACGTCAACTCCGACACCGGAGCCCACGGCCACCCCGGAACCCAC
>CAZMKQ010000010.1:0-20839 GCA_964566955.1 uncultured Caldilineaceae bacterium
GAAGCGGGCGTCAGAGCCGACCACCTCGAGCGTCTCGAGGCCGTAGCTGCCGCCGGCGTCGTAGCTGCCGGTGAGGTGGCCGATGATACCGTTCGCAAACAGCAGATTGACCTGCACGTTCGACCAGATCTTCCGGCCCTTGCCCCTCTTGAAGAACGCCTGCACCTTGGCGACGTCGCCCGCGAAGTAGCGCATCACGTCGAGGGAGTGCGGGTGGAGGGCGCGCATGTGGAAGTGGGGCGAGGTCTCGTTGGGGTTGTTGATCCACATCGTCATGTTGATGATGTTGAGTTCGCCGAGGCGGCCGGCGTCCACCCACTCCTTGGCCCGCAGGGCGGCGGGGGTGAACCGATGGTTCAGGTTGATGCCGTAGCGCAGGTGCTTTTCCTTGGCCAAGGCCACCATCTCCCGCGCCTTGGGCAGCTCGTTGGAAATCGGCTTCTCCCCCAGCACCGGAATGCCGGCCCCGAGCAGGGCCATGGTCGGTTCGTAGTGGTCGCCGCCGTTTTCCTTGCCCGCGGTGCAGACGCTGGCCATGTCCACGTGGACATCGCTCGCGAGCAGGTCCGGGATGGATGTGAAGTG
This sequence comes from uncultured Caldilineaceae bacterium, assembly GCA_964566955.1. Taxonomy (GTDB): domain Bacteria; phylum Chloroflexota; class Anaerolineae; order Caldilineales; family Caldilineaceae; genus Bin34. The sequence continues at coordinate 586 of CAZMKQ010000010.1, forward strand.
GGGTACGCCGAATCGTGCGCCACCGGCGACGGCGGCGGCTTCGACGACGTCCACCACCGCCACGAGTTCCGTGTCCGGGTGGGCCTGGTAGATGCGCGAGTGGTTTTGGCCGATGTTCCCGATACCGACCACGGCAACGTTGAGCATGGGAAAGGTCCTTTGGACTGTCGACCCGGTTGGGTCCGGGTCAATGTGGATAGACGCGCGGGAAATACTCGCCCTGCAACAGGTCGCCGTCGTTGACGGTGACATAGGGCTTCATGATGTGTTCGCCGCTGGCAACGTATGTGGTTTCCTGGGTCATGTAGTGGAGGGCAATGGCCCGCCGCGGCCGGCCGCTGGTGTTGGCGTGGCTGCCGTGCCAGGTTAGGGAGTGGTGGTAGTGGACCTCGCCGGCCTGGACCGGACACCGCCGGACTTCAATGTCATGACCATGGAAGGTGGACGGCATCGCCTCATAGTTTTCCAAAGTGCGAAGGAAGTCGATGTTGTCGCCCCACTTGTGGGAACCGGGCACCATGCTCATGCAGCCGTTGTCGATGCCCGCATCGTCCAGGGCAATCCAGGCCGTGACTTCCGTCATGGGGGCGATGATGGGCCACAGCGGCGCGTCCTGGTGCCACATGTTGACACCGCCCTTCTGCGGCGGCTTGTACTGAATCTGGTCGTGCCAGATCCTCAACTCGGTGGCATCGGTCAGTTGTGCCAGTCCCCGCGTCACGTCCGGATGGAAGATCAGTTCTCGAAAGGGTTCCGAACTGATCCAGATATCCACAATCTGCCATACCGGTTCCTCGTCGTTCACGTTGAGGTTGCGGCAACTGACGGGTTGTTGGACTTCGGGGTTGTCGCTGTCCTCGATGGTCCGCATCACCTCCGTGTTGAGGCGGTCGACGGTTTCCTGGGACAGGACCTTGCCGGCATTCAGGAAGCCGTCTCGTTGGAACTGATCAATTTGCTGTTGGTTCAACATGGGGGCATGTTCCTCCTCTGGTCCGGTGCAAGGGCATTGGTTCATGGCAAGTTTCGGATTGCGTCCGGCCGCGGTCCGACCCGGCCTGTCAATCCTCGCTCTCTCCCGCCTGCAGGCGCTGGCCCTGCATGGGATCCCCGATGTGCAGGGTGTCGTAGGCCTCCTGCGATGAACTGAAGTATTCAATGTCCATGTTCCCATGCCAATGCGGTTGGTTCTGCACGGGGTTCGGCAGGCCGGTCTCGGCTTCCCGCTTGGCGATCCAGGCCTGGATCCGGTTTTCGAAGTAGCCGCACAATTCGGGGTTTTCAGGTGCGATGTTGTGGTCTTCCCCCGGATCCACACTTAGATCATACAGCTCGATTTCGGGCTTGAAGTGGAAATCCGGCTCCAGGGCGTGCATGTACTTGAATTGCGGGGTCCGCCAGCCGTGTTTGCGCATCCAGGTGCATTCGGTGATGTAAATCCCGGTTTCGAAGGTGTCCATCTCCCCGTCGACCAGCTTGCGCAGACTGCGTCCGTCCAGATTCGGGTCAGTCTCCGCCCCGAGATAGTCGAGGATGGTCGGGACCAGATCCTTGTGCTGGTTGTAGCCGGCCACGCGCAGGCCTGTCGGGACGTGGTCGGGGAACCGCATCAGCAGCGGTACGTGCAGCACGTTGTCGTAGATGCCGTGGTGGTCGAACCAACACTCGTGGTCATAGAGGGTTTCGCCATGATCCCCGTTGATCACCACCAGCGTGTTGTCGTCCAGCCCCAGGGCGGTGATCGATTCGAGCAGCGTGGCGATGCAGGCGTCCATGTACGCAATCGCGCCGTCGTACTGCGCGATCACATAGTCCTTGTCGGTGATGCCGGGCGGCATCCACATGCGGAAGAAGTCCCGGAACGGCTTGAACGCCATCACCGGATCCATGGAACGGTTGCCGGGGTCCAATTCGTTGCCGTGGTAGAACGCCCGTTCGTACGGTGCCGGCGGCAGGTAGGGGGCGTGCGGATCCATGTGCCGGAGGAAGAGAAAGAAGGGCTTGTCGCCCGCCGCCAGGCGTTCCAGCTCGGGTACGGCAACCTCGTTCAGGTTCTGGGCCTTGGGACTGCGTCCCGTGGCCCAGCTGCCCCAGGCCGCATAGTCCAAGTAGGTGTTGAAGCCGCGCGCGCTGGGGTTGCCCGTGAACCCGACGCACGTGGTGTCGTAGCCGACAGCATGCAGCATTTCCGGCAGGGTCTGGATGTCCGGTCGCAGGCCTCCCCGGTGGCGCAGGGCCACAACCTGCGTGCCGAACGTGTCGCGCCCGGTCAGCATCGAGCCGTAGGCCGACGTGGTTGGAATGTGGGCGCTGATGGTGTTCTCGAACAAGACGCCGCTGTCGGCGAATTTGTCCAGGTGTGGGGTTGTCAGGCGTTCGTAGCCGTAGCCGCTCATGTGATCGGCACGAATGGAATCGATACCCATCAGGATCAGGTTGGGACGTGACTGCGCTGCGGCCATGGGAACCTCGCGGGGCGGGTTGCAGGGGACGGGAACGACTGGGTTGCGGGCAACGGGCCCGGCAAGGGCATTGTAGGTTACCGGACGACGGTGTGGGAAACCATGGCCGGGTTCGGTCCCCTGCAGTTCGGCCGTCGGGCACCCCCCGGTGCCCGCTTGCCAAGCACCGACGCACACTGCCTGACCTTCCGGATCCGCGGCGTGCGGGGAACGCACCAGGGATGGTGCGCGATCGCGTGTTGCACGTGCCGGCCGGTTTGCTCAAAGCCAGCGGTTGAACCAATCGGCGGCGGCCCCTGCGTTGTAGGCGTGGCCGGTCTCGAACTCGGACATGCTGATCCGATCCGACGCCTCCAAGAGTTCGTAGGCTTCCCTGGTTCGTGCAAACTCCGTCCGGGATGCGTCGATCGGGAATATCGGATCCATGATCCCCTGGATGAACCGGAGCGGTCTCGGGGCAATCAAGGCGGCCAAGTCGCCCATGTCAAGTCGGCCGGCGGATCCGGGCACGTAGTTGCATTCGCAGTGCCGGATATCCATGATCGACTCCTTGAAACTGCAGAAGTAGCATCCCGGCACGGCCACCGTGAGCCGTGCGTCGATGGCTGCCAGCCAGAGTGTCGTGGTGCCGCCACCGGAGTTGCCGGTGATGCCGATGTCGCCGGTCACCGGATGATCCATGGTGGCCAGAAAGTCGAGCGCGACCTTGCCGTCGAGGCATCGTTCCCCAACCATGGTGCGGCCCAGCATCTGGTAGAAGAACGACTGGTGCCGGCACGAATTGGGAATGTTCTGTGCGGGGATACCGCTTTGCCGTTCGCCGAAACCCCGCTGCTCCACCGAACACACCAGATAGCCGGCTTCGGCCAACAGCTGGGCGTAGTTGTCGTCGCTCCCTTCGGCCTGCCTCTGCTCCTCCTCCGAGGAGTAGTTTCCCAAAATGGTCTGAACAGAAGGGTTGTGTCCGTGGAAGACCAATAGCGTACCCCGGGGACCGGACGCGGTGGGTCGCAACAGGTACAGGGGCATGTCCGGCGCCGAGTCGGTCTCGACCAGCCATTTTTCCTCTTCGATACACCCCCGATCCCGCCTGTGCAACAGGGACCGGGACGTGATGCGGGGCGTTGGCACGTCCGCGATTCCCAACATTGTCTCCACTTGACGCCGGGTCGCGGCCTGCCAAGCCAGCAGGGACCGGGAGTCGGCGGCGGTGCAGGCCAGGTCGGCAGCCCGTCCGGCATAGAGGGTCTCCAAGGAGTTGTCCAACCGAAATCGGGTTTGGGAATCTTGCATGGTGCACGCGGTCTTTGGTTGTGGGATCGAGGTCTGTCCCCTGAACAGTCGCTCAATGTTAGACGGCCCGGGGAACCACCTGTTGTCGGGGACGACCCGGACCATTCCCTCCCCGCGCGCCCGAATCCCCGTCGACACAATTCGGGAAGCGGTACGTACGGGGCAGGGCCGCGGTCATCCTTTGCTGCGCATTAGCCGCCACGTGCCGTGTCTCCCGTCCTGGGGTTGTTCGTCCACTTGTTCCACGTCGGTGACAAATTGTTCGTCGAACAACGCATCCAGTTCCCCCTTGAGGAAGAACCTGCGCAGTTCCAGGTCGGGTGGCGCCGGCGACAGCCGCTGAAAGCAGAACAGGTGATACCAGGCTCCGGGTTTCAGCACGCGGGCCAATTCAAGGACATACGCACGTCGCTGGTCCGGCTCCAAGGTGTGCAGGCAGCCGACGTCAAGCACATAGCTGGCTTCCGACGTTCGGCACGGCCATGCGGACGCGTCCGCGACAGCGGCTCCCATCCGCAAACCGGAAGTCCGGGCGTCCCGGAGCCGATGCAGGCCCTTGAGCAGGGCTACCAGGCTCAAGTCGAAACCCATGGCACGGACCCCCTGTTGGGCCAGGAATTCCAGGTTGGTCTGTGTGCCGCAACCTACATCCACAATCAGGGCACCCGGGGCAAAACGGTCGCCGTGGGCTTCCCAGAACGCTACGACTTCGGGTGGTGTGATGCCGGTGTCCCAAGGTGTACTGCCGTGGGTGTACCGCTCGTTCCAATAGGCTGTTCCCTCGGTCATGACCGGCTCCGGGATTGCACAACCTCGTACGGGATGGGGGATGGGTTGTTTGCCTCTTCCGCATTGGCAACGTACTGCAAGACGGGCAACAACGGTCCCCTTTGCTCGCCCCCCCTTTCGTTGTAGTCGCAGTGCAGGAGCCAGACTCCATCGCGGGTGCGCTGTGCCAGGCCCGTCACGAAGCGGTGCAGGAGGATCCTGCTGACCAGGGTTTCCTCGCCGTCCCGCCACGGGCCGCCGTGCGTGCGCGTGGGGGACAACACCCACGGATGGGCCAGTTGCCCGCGCAGGCGTTGCCCCCAAAGTTCGCTGCCGATGTCCAGCCATATCTGATGGCGCCACGACCGATACCGCATCAGCAGGGACGTCACGGGGGCCAGGAACACGGCGTCTGCGGGCGGATCCTCGTCCGGAATATAGGGATCGCCCAACAGCCCCTCTTCCACGAGTTCCGTGAACAGCGCCGCGGCTCCGCTCTCCGGGTCGGTTGCCAAGTCCGCATGGATTTCGTGCTTCAGCACGAGTTCCCTGAACGCGGCGGCCGAACGCGCCAGGTGCGCAGCCACCCTCATGTCCTCCGGATCACGGTCGAATCCATACTGGGGCTTGCTCAGCACTTCGTGGATCAGACGGGCGAGAAATCCGTGCAGCGAAAATGTGCTTTCCTCGCTCCGGTAGGCTACCAGCCAATTCCTCAATGTGTCCCAATCCCGGCCACGGGCCATGCCGACCCGTTCGCCCACGTCGGCGGGCAAGTGAATGAATCCCGTTTCGCCGGACTCCCAGTGGGGGAGCCAAGCCCTGGCCAAGTGGTGCGCCGGCAGGCCGGCCAGACCCTTGATGGACTTCATCAAGGCAACGCGGAGATCAAGCTCTCCGGGTCCGCTCGCGGCGAGCCCGGGATAGGCGATCCGGGCGAGACACAACAATGCTCTCGTGGCTGGTTCTTCGTGCAGGGCGCGGCTGGGACGATGCGAGTACAGGTTGGTGCCGGCATCGGCAAGGTGCTGTTTCAGAGTCACCCTCATTTGATTGGTGACGATCGGGGCCACCAAGGCGATGTCGCCGGGCTCAACACCGCCTGCAATCAGGTTCGCCGCCAGATCCGCCGCCCCGGCAAGCATGTCGATGTTGTGCTGGTGGCTGGCGTGGGCCACGCGTCCGCCATGCCGTCCCTGTGCCGCACGCAATTCAATCCGCCCATCCGCGTCCCAGTCGATGCCGTCGGAAGGGGTAGGAGCCCGATCTCCGTCCGCCGCGTAGAGCCCTTCGGCCAGAAGGGATTGGATCGGATTGGACGGATTGGCGGTGCGCATGCGCAGATCGCACAGTGCGGCGATATCGTCGCAGCCTTCGGGGTATCCGCCGTCGAAGTACCTGACACCGGCATCCTCGTCCACCGTGACCAAGAGCGAATCCAAATGGGGTGTCAGCGTTCGAATTAGCGCGTGGGTGTTGTAGGTCTGTTCCTCCAGGTTTTCGACCAGCAAGTGGCGACAGGTGGGCAGCACGCAGCTTTGCAGGAGGTCTTCGCGTTCAATAACCCGGTAAAACAGACTGATCAACAGGCTTTCGTCAATCAGGCCGTGCGCAAGGCAGAACCGCCGGAAGTCTGCCAGGAGGTCCGCGACATTGGTCAGGGAGGCCGCAACCCCTTCCCGGTAGGGTCCGGGTTGAAGACCGTTGACCAGGCGGTCCCGCGCCTCCTGGAACGTTAGCCTGTACATTGCGGAAGCCCGCAGGATTTCAATCGCCTCCCGCACCACCCTCCGTTCCCTGCGGCTGTACTTGGCTGCAACTCCCGCCAGCCTGCCCTCTTGGAACAGGGACTTCACACGGGGGATGAGGATGTACTGCGCGTGTTCCCGGGTGATGAGAACTGGTTCGGCCAGCGGTTTGGCAAAGCCGGCTTCCGCGGCCAACTCGGGCCAGGCCAGGGTTACCGCGGTGCTGGCCAAGCGATGGGGTGTCAGTATCCGCGGCTGGTTGGCGTTCCGGTTGGCGAACGGGCGCCACCGTCTTCGGTACTCGGGTCGCGATAGGTTGGCCGGAAGGAGGACCACTGTCCTGAAGCCGTCCGCAGGGAAGGTTTGTTGCAGCCAGGCCAACCTGTGCAGGGACAAGGAAGTCTTGCCGGTGCCGTACGGGCCCTGCACATAGAGCTTCAGCGGTGATCTGGCCTTGGCCGCCGCCTGATCGGCCAGGGTTGGCAACCCGGTCACAGTCAGCCTCTTGTCGGAAGCGCGCAACTTGCAGGGCCGACGCGGAGGGCCCCGTCAGCAAGGATTCCAAGTGGCGGCGCGCCGGCCGCCGCGGCTCCGATGCGCGGGCAGCCAGGCGACACCGCTGTCAGTGCACCTGAAAGAACTCGATGCTCTCCCCGCTGGGACCATTGAAGAAGGCGATCGTTACGGTCATGTCGCCAAGTTCAACCGTCCTGGGTTCCACGGTCACTTCGTAGCCGGCGGACCGTACGTGTTCGATGCTGGACTTGGTGTCCGACGTGGCCAGCGCGAAATGGAAGATGGGATCGTTGGCCGCGGCGGTACTGGGCGCAGGAGTGTCCGCAGTGGGTTCAAACAGTTCCATGAAACTGCCGTCACCCATGTCGAGAAGCCAAACCTTCCGTTCCGGTGTGCCGAACCGAGCGGACACGGGCATGCCCAGCACATCCCGGTACAGCTTCAGCGAGGCCTCCCAGTCACGGGTTTGGAGGGCGATGTGGTGGCAGCCGCCACCGGCGATGACTTGGTTCGCGGTACCCAGGGGCATCTGGTCTGATTCCTGTGAACGTAAGGGTGACGACGGGTCCCACCAGGTTGTCTATAAGCCGAACAGGTATTGGCTGTGGACGGTGGGACACCAAAACTTCTCTATGTAGTCGATGACCAGACCGGTGCCTGCATCGTGGCTGACATAGGGAGGACAGGCCGGATTGTACATGCTGTCGGTGAGGTCCCGGACCAGGGCCACCGGCACATTCCAGCGGACCATCTGCTTGATGCCGAAGGTGCGGTGGAGAATGCACATGTTGGTGTGGACGCCCAGGATGAACAGCCGACGGATGCCTGTGTGTTGCATCCAACTCCAGATTTCCGCTCCGTTGTCGGACACCACATCCCTGTCCTGATCGATGGTCAGGGCCGGGTGTTGGCGAGTCCAAACGGCAGTCGGTGTGTCCTCGCCCGAATCCGAACCTCCGTCCTGGTCGTTGATGGGCAGGGGGGGATCTTCACGGACCGAATCTGCCGGCGGGGGAATCAGCGGCAACTCGACGATTCGTCTCCGCCCCGGGGAGTCTGCATAGAACTCCAACGTGTCCGAAGGCGCATGGACAATGTGGAAGCCGCGGTTGCGTGTACGGTGCAGGAGGTCTTCCATCCGCGGCAGCAGGGCCGCCAAACGCAGGTTCGCGCCTTTCGACCAGTGCCGATCCCATACGTCGCAGACCAGAATTGCGCTGTGGGCTGGTTCGATTTCGGTTTCCCTGACATCCCTGACCCACTCCGACAGTCCTTGGGAATTGGTCCGGAGTGACTGGGATTGAAGATTGATGCGCATGTTGCAGGGAATTGTATGTTCAGGCCATGGTGACCAACATGTCCCGCGTGACTTCCTGCGTCAGCGGCTGGCCAGCCGCGTACAGTTCCAGCTGTTCGACAATCAGAGCTCCCTGCCGCTTGCGGGCCTGTTGGCTCTTGCCCGCCAAGTGCGGGGTCAGCACCAAATTGGGCAGCCCGCGCAGACGGCTGTCGACTGCCAGGGGTTCGCTGTCGAAGACGTCGAGTGCGGCCTGGAAACGGTTCGTCTTCAGGGCTTCGTAGAGGGCATCGGCATTCACGGCATGGGAACGGGCCGTGTTGATGAACAGGGCACCGTCCTGAATCATGGCCAGGTGCTCCTTGGAGATCATGTGGTAGGTCTCCGGCGTGGTCGGAGCCTGGACCGTGATGACGGGACAGGTGGACATCAGGTCCTCCAGCGACACCCGAGTCACCTTCAGTTCGGCAGCCCGTTCCGGGGACAGGTACGGATCGTAGACCACAATGTCCGCGGAGAACCCGTGCAGGAGCTTGATGACGTTGCGGCCGGTGTGACCGGCTCCGATGACCCCGACCCGGGTACCCCCCAGTTCGAAGCCCAACTCCGATGACTGGGGCCACTGCTCTCCTGCATGCATGCGACGGCTGATGTTGTGCACGTCTCGGCGGCACATGAGCATCAGCAGGATTGTCATCTCGGCCACAGCCGGCGCAATCGCGGCTGCGGCATGGACAACCTTGATGCCTCTGTTCCAGACCGGATCGGGAAGTAGACGCTTGATGGTACCGGCGGAATGGGCCACCAACTTCAGATTCGGACAGGCATCCACCACATTTTGGGAGAATGGAGGCGTTCCCCAGCCGGTGATCGCGATCTCGCAATCCCGGACCAAGGCGATCAATTCGTCCTCCGAAAGGCGCTCGTCCTCCTCCTGGTAGCGCAACGCGGCCAGCGAAGCCAGATCCTGCTGGCTCCGTTCTCCGAACAAAGCGTTGAAAAGGGATGGACTGACTGCCACCGCAGCCGTTAGTGGATGCCGGGTCATGGACAGGAAACCGAATGGAGGGACGGGCCGCATTCTAGCGCAGGATCCGCGTGTCCGCGTCGCCAAGGCAGCAGAGACCGCATCGGTGCGCACCGGATGCTCTGTGGCACACTGGCGCGCCGGCCGGAGGCCGACACGGGAATGGCGGGACGCAGGGTTGCCGGTCCCTGTCGTTCCGGGAGTAGCCGCACCATCCATGCAAGCCAGGAGTATATCCGTGCCGTTTTTCGACTCCGACAACCGCCCGGCGCTGACACCGTTTGGCGACCAGGGGCCTGCGCTCCGGACGTTCTGGGGCGACGACATCATGATTTCACTCGTGGACCTGCAGGCCGGATCGGTGGTGTCCACAGCCACCCGGAGGAACAGGCGGGCTACGTCGTTTCCGGAACCCTGGAATTCACCATGCAGGGCGAGACCACAACGGTAGGCCCCGGCGGTGTGTTTTTCATCCCCGGCAACGTGGAGCACAGCGTGGTTGTCAAGGGGACGGAAACCGCCAGGGTGGTGGATATTTTCAGTCCGATCAGAGAAGACTACAAGTACTGACAGAGGGTGGTACCGTGTTGTCTCTATCCTTGCTCTTCCGTGCCAAACCATGAAAATCACCGACGTCAAGCCCCTGCTGGCAGCCGGCTCGCGCCGGGTGTATGTGTTTGTCAAAGTCGAGACGGACCAGCCTGGTTTGGTCGGATGGGGCGAAGCCTCCCTTGAAGGCAAGCCGCGTGCCGTGGCGGGTTGCCTCCAAGACTTCGCATCGATGATTCAAGGCGAGGACCCTCTGCGCACGGAGTTCCTTTGGCAACTGATGTATCGCAGCGGCTTTTGGAGACAGGGCGTGATCGGCCTGTCGGCGCTGTCCGGCATCGACCAGGCGCTTTGGGACATCAAGGGCAAGGAGTTTGGGCGACCGGTGTACGAGTTGCTGGGAGGCAGGGTTCGAGACCGAGTCCGGGCCTATACCCATTTTGGTGGCGACACCGCGGAAGCGGCAGCGGAGTCGGCGGTGTCCAAAAAGGATGCGGGGTGGTCCGCCATCAAGACCGTACCGGTCCCAATCACCGGCATCGTGGAGGGTATCCCGAAGGTCAAACAGGCTTCCGCGTCCCTGAACAAAGTTAGGCAGGCGGTGGGTGATGAAGTTGACATCCTGTTGGACTTGCACGGTCGTCTGACCCCGCAAATGGCTGTCCGCTATGGTCGCGCATTCGAAGAGGCGTCCCCGTTTTTTCTTGAAGAGCCTTGCCAGGCCGAAAACCCCAGGGCCATGGCGGCGGTGCGCGAAAAACTGGATACGCCGATTGCCACCGGCGAACGGTTGTTCACACGCTGGGGCTTCCGGGAGATCCTCGATGTCAACGCCGCCAGCATCCTGCAACCGGATTGTTGCCACGCCGGCGGCATCACGGAATTGATGAAAATCGCATCCATGGCGGATGTCCACTATGCCGGCATCGCCCCCCACAATCCCTACGGTCCGGTGTCAACGGCGGCGTGTGTCCACGCGGACTTCGCCATGCCGAACTTCGTGATCCAGGAAATGATCGACCCGGTTGACAATCCGGACGTCTACGAACTGGTTGCGGATCCGCTGCCGGTGGCGGACGGCTGGATCGAGCCCCCGACCCGGCCGGGGCTCGGAGTTGAAGTCGACGAACAGGCCGTAGCCCGTTGCGCACCCGATTTCGATAGTGGAACGGCCGGTGGCCTGACGCGCCGGGTGTACGGCGCATTCCACCTGGACGGTGGGGTGGCAGACTCGTAGCCTCGGGCATTCGCCGCCCGGCTGCGACACAGGATGGACGCAGTTACCTGCTAGGCCCCGAGTTCGTTCCGTACAAGTCCTTGTCCCCCTCCGAACCTTGACCGCCATGCGTTCCCTGCTCGATCTGTCTCGCGATGACTTGGTGGGGTTGCTGGCCGAGTGGGGATACCCGGCCTACCGGGCCAGGCAGATCCACAGTTGGGTGTTTGGGCAGTATGTTGAAGCCAGCGAGCAGATGGTCAACCTGCCGAAACCGCTGCGACGGCAACTGGCGGATTGGGGGTCCGTTTGGCCACTGGAGATCGCGGACAGTCGCCTGTCGAAGTCGGGCGACACCCTCAAGGTACTGTTCCGGCTTGCCGACGGTGCCACGATCGAGGCGGTCCTGATGCTCTATGACCGGCGGCGAACCCTGTGCATCAGCAGCCAAGCCGGCTGTGCCATGGGCTGTACGTTTTGCGCCACGGGCCTGGACGGCCTGACCCGCAATCTGACGGCAGCCGAAATCGTGGGGCAGGTCCTGGTCCTGTCGGGTCTGCTGGCACAGCGCCGGGATTTGGCAACGGATCGCGCGCGGGCCGACGGTGCGCGGGTTACCAACGTTGTCTTCATGGGCATGGGCGAACCCCTGCACAACTACGGTCCGGTGCGGGATGCAATCGGCATGCTGACATCCCCCGAGGCATACGGATTGGGTGCACGCAGCATAACCGTCAGCACGATCGGTGTGGTGCCGGCCATGCGCAGGTTGGCCGGCGAAGGCCTCCAGCTGCGGCTGGCCGTCAGCCTCCACGCTCCCCATGACCATCTGCGTACCCAATTGGTGCCTCCGGGCAGGCGATGGCCCATCCGCGACATCATGGCGGCGGCGGACGAATACGTCGAACGAATCGGACGCCGGGTCACGTACGAGTATGTGATGCTCGACGGCGTCAACGACACCCTTGAACTTGGCCGACAACTCGGGCGGGTGCTACGGGGACGGCGCTGCCACGTCAATCTGATTCCGTTCAATCCGATACCCGGACAGCCCTATCGGGCCACACCGGCAGGACAGGTTCGCGCGTTCGCCGCGCAGGTGGAGGCGAGCGGCGTACCGGTCAGCGTCCGGGTGCGCCGCGGTGTTGAGATGGATGCCGGCTGCGGCCAGCTCAGCACCAGGTTTAAGCTGGAATCGGCACCTGTCGCGCTGCAAGCCGGGGAAAGTGCCGCCTAGCGACTCAGGGACTTGATGCAGGACGTGCACAGCCGCTTGGTTACCCTGCGGCCGTCCTCGATCACCTTGATCTTTTGAATGTTGGGGTGCCACTGCCTTCGGGTTGCCTTGTTCGACCAGGGCCTGTTGTTGCCGTACAGGGGGCCTTTGGCACAGTAGTCGCACTTTGGCATGGTTGCGTCCTCTCGACAGTCCCGATCGTGTTTCCTTCCGTGTATGCGCCGCGCGGACGCCCGGGAGGCAGGCAGACAGTCTACTCCAACTTGCCCGTATGGGCGGAGATTTGACCCAACCACGGCAGTGGCAGGGATGTGTGGTACGTTGCCGAGGTTGCCGGGACAATCTCGCTCCGTGGGGTGCGGAGGTTGGCTCGCGGCCAACCTGCCCCGAGAGTGCCGGCCGGGATCTGTGGACCAAATCCGCGGTTTTCGAACCCGGTGGCCCACCGGGACAACCGCACATCGGGGATAACCGGGTCTGAATGTCTATAATTCGCACTCAGGGCACGGTATCCCCGCCGTTCGGCTTGGCGGGCCTTGCCTGTTCGGTGCGAATTCAGTGAACCCCCCGTGGAACCCCAGACAGGACCCGTATCCCGCGACATGGCCGTCCGCATGCTTGGTGCGGCCACCGCTTGGATTGCGCGGCACCAGGAGCGGTTGAACCGCGAAAACGTGTTTCCGGTCCCCGACGGCGATACCGGCACCAACCTGACACTGACGTTGCAGGCGGTCGTCGAGGCTGTCGGCAGTTCGGGTCCGGACGATGCCCGGGGAGTCATCTGGGCCCGGGCCGCGCAAGCTGCCCTGGCCGGATCGAGGGGCAATTCCGGTGTCATCCTCAGCCAGTTCATGGATGGTTTCGCCGCGGAGGTGACATCGGTCGGGCGTCTGGATGCCTCCGTTTTGCCGAAGGCGTTGGCGGCGGGAGCCGGAAAGTCGCAGTCCGCCGTGGCCGAACCGCGGGAAGGTACGGTGTTGACCGTGGCCCGGGACGTTGCGGAGCATGTGGCCCGCCTGCCTGTGTCGGTCGGCTTCGACGCCATGTTGTCCGCGGCGTGTGAGGAAGCCCGGGATTCGGTTCAACGCACCCCGGAACTCCTACCTGTCCTGAAGGAGGCCGGCGTCGTGGACGCCGGTGGGTGGGGCCTGGCACTCTACCTGGAAGGTCTGCTCAAGGGTTTCAGGGGCGTGCAGGTTCCCGAATTCGACCCGCCGGGCGAAGCGGTTGCTCCGGCGTCCGTCGGCTATGCCAAGGGCGAAGTGCCGGCTGTTGAACACGGCTTCGATATCCAGTTCCTGGCACACCATCCGGTTCATCCCGTGGACCAAATGCGCACCGAACTGCAGGCCATGGGCGAGTATGGATTGGTCGAAGGCAGCGAGGAACTGGTCAAGGTGCACGTGCATGCGCGCGATCCGGGCGCCGTGTTGTCATGGGGTTGTGCCGGTGCTTTCATCACGGATATCGTGGTCGAGAACTTGGACGCCCAGGCGGCGGCCACGGCGAAGGATCGGGCAGCGACACAGGACCAAGGGACAGTGCAGTTGGTCCAGCCGGCCCGGTCCGATGAACTGGCCCTGGTCGCGGTGGCGGCCGGTCCGGGGTTCGCGGAATTGTTCGAATCGCTGGGTGCCAATTGCTTGATTCGGTGCAACGATACCTACAACCCCTCGGTGGGCCAGTTTCAGGACGCCATCCGGACAGCTGGAGGCAGCCATGTGCTCGTGCTCCCCAACCACAGCAATGCCCTGCCGGCAGCAAAGGCTGCCGTGGCAGGTTTGCCACCCGCCTCGGCGACTGTGATTGACACTCCCTTTGTGTTGTCCGGCGTGGCCGCGATGTACAGGTTCGAACCGAGCGGGGGACCGCGGGAGTCGGTTGTGGACGGAGTGCAGGAAGCAGCCGATGCCTCCGTGTGCGGCTCCATCGCCAAGTCCGTGCGCAATTCCGGTTCGGAGCGTGGGCCGGTGTTGGAGGGACAATTCGTTGCGCTCGCCGGCGGCGAAACCGTGCTGGGAGGGTGGACCCGGGTCGAGGATGCAGTGGACTGTCTGCTGAGGGAGTACCTTCAGCCCCGGTTTGCAACGGTTCAGGAAGGACAGGCGGAGTTCCTGACCGTGTACCGCGGAGCCGATGCCGGACCTGAGCAGGATGCGGCAGTCGAGGCGTTGGTGGCCGCTGCCACTTCACTCGACCTGGAGTGGGTGGACACCCGCCAACGGAACCACATGTACCTGTTCGCGATCGAGTAGCAGGCGTCCTTGGCCGGCGTCCAACATCTTCATGCAAGGCACCGCGATCATCACGGACAGCAATGCCTTTCTTTGGACGGGCCTGCCGGTGTTCACGATTCCCCATCGCATCCGCCTGCTTGGGCAGGAAATGGAGGATACGGAACTCACGGCGGATGCCATGTTCGACCGGTTGGTTCGTGCGGGACAGTGCACGTCCACCGCTATGCCGGAAGTAGTACCGCCGAAGCCTGATGCGGTGCGGGCGACCCTCGAGTTGGCAGCCCGCGAGAGCCAAAGCATCGTCGCGATTCACAGCAGTTGCATGGTGAGTCCCATCCACCAGGCAGTGGCCAGCGCGAGCAGGGACTTGGCAGGTGTTTCCGTACGCGTCATCGACTCGCGCAGCGTTTCCCTGGGACTGGGGTTCCTCGTTGAGACGGCGGCCGCGGCCGCCGCCGCCGGCTCCGACATGAATCGGATTACCCGCGAGGTTGCCGGCACGGCTCCCAGGTTGTTCGCCTCGTTTTTCGCCGAAAGCCTCCATTATCTCGAGAGAAGCATCGGCCTCACGGCCTCGTTGAGCCGTCTGGGGTCGCTGTTGGGGATCAAGCCTCTGTTGGCGATGGAGGAAGGCAGACTGATCCCCATCGAGAAGGTGTGCAGCCGGGAGCAGTTGACCGACACACTGTGCGCCCATGTCCTGGAATACACGCAGATCGAGAAGGTTGGCATCCTGCACCATGCCTATGCCGATGTGGCGACCAGCCTGCGGGAACGGCTGCCCCAGGAAATCCCCGGAATCAGTGTGACGGACTTGCCATATCCGCCGGGATTGGCGGCCCACTTGGGTCCCAAAGTGGTCGGTGTCCTGGTGGTGGAGGGATGCCTGTGACGGCGGACGCGCCCAGTCAGGCTGGCATGGCGCTCCTGGCGCGTCTGCGGCTGGTCCTCGATCTGGAAGAAGCACAGGGATTTGCCAATCGCAGCACCCCCTGGGGCATGCGGAAGCTGGGGATCAGCTGGGCCCACGCGGCCCAGACGACCGGTTTGGCCACGGATGCCATTGAGACGGTCGCGGAGTTGTTGGGACTGTATGACGATTGCGAACACTTGCGGCCGTCCCTTCTTCGGCACCTGCGCGGCTGGTGCGAAGGCTCGGCCCGCAGCGGGGCGGACTTGGACGCGGAGGAAGAGGAGGATGAACTGCACGCGGCCATGAACGAGCGACATGCCGGGCGGGACCTGGTGGCAGCCGATGCCGGTCTGGATGATTCGGTCACGGCTGCGCGAGGCGTGGGACCGGCGATGGCCGAAAGGCTGGCACAACTGGATGTCCACACCTTGGGGGATCTTTTGTTTTTTTTCCCAAGGCGGTATCAGATGTTCGACAACCTGCAACTGAGCGAACTGGCACCCGGACGCGCCGTGTCCGTGATGGGACGCGTTGTGACCGGCAGCAAGGCGCGTTTTCGTTACGGCAAACATGTGGGAAAGACGGGAATCCGGGCACGGATTGTGGACGGTTCCGGGGAAGTCGAGTTGATTTGGTGGAATCAGTGGATCTTCAATGCGATTGATGAAGGGGCTCTCTACCACATTTACGGCCAAGTCGAACAGCGGGGAACACGGTGCTTTATCAACAATCCCCAGATGCAACCCATTGACGGCCGAACCGTTCGACAAAATCTTGACCTTGCCGCCCGCGGGCACATGCCCCGTCACACCTGCTTTCCCATTTATCGGCTGTCGGCCGGCCTGACCAATGGTTTTGTGCGCAAGCTGGTTAGTGGTCTCCTGGATGCGCGGTTGCACCAACAGCTCAACGATCCCTTGTCGGGGGACCTGCGACAGCGCTATGACCTTCCTTCCCTGTGGATGACCCTCAAGATGCTCCACCAACCTGCGGATGAGGAGGAGTGGATCAGGGCCCGCCGGCGGATGGCATTCCAAGAACTGTATGAAATGCACAACCGCATCCGGGCCGGCCGCAGGGCGTGGCTCGAGCGGCAGGCACCGCGCCTGGCGGCTCGACCAACGTTCATCGCCGAGTACGCGGCGTCGCTGCCGTTTCAGCTCACAGAAGAGCAGAACCGAGCGGTGATTGAAATCCTGGATGATTTGGACGACGATGTCCCGGCCCGGCGCATTCTGCGCGGTGAAGCCGGCAGCGGCAAGACCGCGGTCGTTGCCGCTGCCATGCTTCTAACTGCGGACCTGGGGTTTCAGGCCGTGATGATCGCGCCCACGCAGTTGCTGGCGCGCCAACATCGGGACACGCTGGACGCGCTGGTCAGGGGCATGAAGGGCGATCGGGCATTGGACCCGGTCCAAGTGGACCTGCTGGCGGGATCCCAGACCCAGGCGGAGCAGTCCGAAGTCCGTACGCGGCTGGCCAACGGCCAGAGCCGAATCGTGGTTGGCACAACGGCTTTGGTGCAATCGCAGGTGCGGTTCCACCGTCTTGGATTGCTGGTGGTCGACGAGGAACACCGATTCGGCGTGAACCAGCGTGAAAGCGTCCCCGACGGGCTGCATGGCGCGCCGGGGAACCTCACACCACACCTGATATCGATGTCGGCCACCCCGATTCCGCGCTCGCTCAACAGGATACTGACCGGTTTCTCCGATGTCTCCGAAATTCGTAGCCGGCCGGCCGGCCGGCTGCCTATCCGGACCCTGCTCCGCGGACCGGAGGATCGCCGGCAGGTGCACCGTCACCTGCGGCGGCAAGTTGCGGAAGGCCGACAGGCCTGCATCGTCTATCCCCGCATCGACGCGGACCGGCACGAGGCGTCGGTGGGTGCGGTGGCAACGGAGTTCGAGTGGCTGGCCCGGGATGTGTTCCCCGACCTGCGGACGGCCAAGCTCCATGGGCGCATGGACCAGGCCGAGGCGGACGCGGCGATGGAAGGATTCCGCCAGGGGAACATCGATGTGCTGGTGGCCACCTCGGTCATCGAAGTCGGCATTGATGTACCCAATGCCACGTTGATGCTCATCGAAAACGCCGAACGCTACGGGCTTGCCCAACTGCACCAGCTGCGCAGCCGGGTGGGGCGGGGAAGCCACCCCGGGACCTGTGTTCTGATTTGCGGCACGGCCGATCAGGAGTCCCGGGAACGACTGGAACTTCTGACGTCGTTGGACAATGGTTTCGAAATCGCCGAACACGACTTGAAGCAGCGGGGGCCGGGCGAACTCATGGGTACACGGCAGACCGGTCTGCCGGACTTGGACAGGGCCGGCTGGATCGACAACCAGGTTGTGGAGTGGATCGCACGCGAATTTCCGGAACCGGACGAATCCGATTCATCCATGCAACCCGCCATACCTTTTTAACTGCGAGCGAGCGCCACCGGGCAGTTGACAGCGTAGTGCCGACCCCGACGGGCTGCCCGTCCGTGCGCCGGGCCCGACGACCGGTTCCCGGAAATCAACGTTTCCGTTGGCCTGGTCCAGACCGAGTAATGGACGTCTGGGCTCCCAGAGGCGACGAGGACGGTAGTCCGGCACTTGTCGGGCCGCGCCCAAGACTGCATGCAGCAGGCTTGCCCAAAGGGCCGGGTCGCATTGCGAGGACCAACTACATGAGTTGGCCAGGACGTGCGGCTCTGTCCGTGTCCCGCGCTCAGTCCCGGCGGCAATGGTGTCCTGCCGGATTGCCTTTGGTCAATCCGAGTGGCAGAGGATGAACCGTACCGGCCGGTTAACCGTACACTCCGGGGTTGGCGCAATGCGGGAGGCGTCTGCCTTCCAAGCCGGCAAGAAGGTTGGCGGCTGCAATCTCGGACATGCGCGCCCGAGTTGCCACGCTCGCGCTGGCGATGTGCGGCACAACAATGATGTTGTCGAGTTCCAACAGCGGACTGTCTGGGGGAAGCGGTTCGGGTTCCGTGACATCCAGGGCCGCGTAGAGGATGTCGCCCGATTTCAGGGCCGCATGCAGATCGTCGGGGTTCACGAGCGGCCCGCGGGCGGTGTTGATCAGGATGGCCGTGGACTTCATTCTGGCGAAGGCCGCGGCATCGAACAGATGCGTGGTTTCCGGTGTGAGCGGGGTGTGAACGGACACAAAATCCGACTCGGCCAGGAGCGTATCCAGATCCACCTTGCGAGCCCCCATCGCGACTGCGGCCGGATCATCCGCCGCCACCCAATCGTCGGCAAAGAGGATGTTCATGTCGAAACCCGAGGCGCGGCGGGCCATGCCCTTGCCAATCCGCCCAAATCCGACAATGCCCAGGGTTGCGCCCGTGATGTCCTGACCCAGGAGCAGCGAGGGACCCCAGGTCTGCCACTTGCCTTCCAGCACGTAGCGGGATCCTTCCGTGACCCGCCTGGCCGCGGCCATCAGCAAAGTGAAGGCGAAATCCGCGGTGGTATCCGTGAGAACATCCGGGGTGTGTCCGACGGGGATGTTCCGGGCAGTCGCGGTGTCCGTGTCCACGTTGTCGAAGCCGACCGCATAGTTGCTTACCACTTTCAACTGCGGACCCGCCGCATCCATGACCTCCTGGTCAATCGGCGTGGTCAGCAGGGACAGAATGCCGTCACATCCCCTTACCCCTTCCAGGACGGTCTCCCTGGGTGGCGGCAAATCCTCCGGCCAAACCGTCGCGTCCACGGCGTCCCGCACCGTCTGCATGCCCGGTTCAGGGATGATGCGCGTCACGAATACCTTGGCCTTGCTCATGCTGTCGCCTCCTGACGGAAGATGGAAGGGCGGATGCGGGGTCTCGACCGTCAACGTTGCTCCAAGGGCACGAAAGCGCGCTCGTCCGGGCCGCGGTAGATCTGCTTCGGACGCGCGATTTTCTGTGCCGGATCCTCCAGCTGCTCCTGCCAGTGGGCCAGCCAGCCCGCGGCGCGCGCGATGCCAAACAGGACGGTGTAATAGTCCGCCGGAATGCCCAGGGCCTGGTAGATGATGCCGCTGTAGAAGTCAACGTTGGGATAGAGGCGCCGGGCTTGGAAGTACTCCATGCCCAACGCCGTTTGCTCCAGGGCCAGGGCCAGGTCGATCTTGGGATTGGCGCCCGTGACTTCGAAGACGCTGTAGGCCAGGGTTTTGATCAACGTTGCGCGCGGGTCCATGTTTTTGTACACCCGGTGGCCAAACCCCATCAGCAGGGCCTCCCGGTTGATCACGCGCTGCAGAAAGCCCTCCACATGGTCTGCGGACTCGATTTCCTCGAGCATGCGCAACACTGCCTCGTTGGCGCCGCCGTGCAACGGGCCATACAGGGCGGCCACGGCGCCTGCCATGCTGCTGTAGGGATCGGCATGGGACGATCCGATGGAACGCATGGCCGTGGTCGAACAGTTCTGCTCATGGTCGGCGTGCAGAATGAACAAGCAGTTCATGGCGGCCCGGATGGCCGGGACTTCCTCGGCGGTTTCAAGGCCGAAGTTTCGGACCATCTGCAGGAAGTTGCCGATATAGCCGTCGTCCGCCTTGGGTTCCCCGGCCTTGATGCCCTGGCCGTGGCAATAGATGTGCGCGGCCACCACAGGCAGCTGCCCAAGCAGCCGATACACTTGCCGCCGCCGGACGGCGCTGTCCAGAACCTCTTTGGCCTCGGGGTACAGCGTGCCCATGGCACCCAGGGCGCTGATCAGGATGCCCATCGGATGCGCATCGCGCGGAAAGGAGCGAATCAGGTCGACGATGAACGGGTCCACCGTCGCGTGTGCCTGAATTTCCTCCCGCCACCGAGCCGCGGCAGCGGTGGAAGGCAATTCCCCGTTGTTGAGGAGGAACGCCACTTCCAGGTAGTTGGAATCAACCGCCAGGACTTCGATCGGATAGCCGCGATACAACAGTTTCCCCGCCATGCCGTCGATCATTGTGATGCTGCTGATCGCCGGAGCCGTGTTCTGGTAGCCGGGGTCGTAGGACACCAA
>CAZMKQ010000010.1:20849-59653 GCA_964566955.1 uncultured Caldilineaceae bacterium
CCAATCCCGCCCCGTCTTGCGTCACCCGCAGTTTTTGGAGGGACTTGGCCGGGATGGCGCCGTCGATGACGGGCATTTCCACCTGCGTGCGGTTGTGGCTGTCGGTCAGGATTACGGATTGCGACATCAAATCAGCTCCCGATCAATTTTCGGTGCGGGATCGGCGGAGGTACGGTTCAGTTGACCACAAAGGAGGACAGTTTCCCGCTGAGGTGTTGAGGCACGCGCCCCACCAAATGGGTTCCGTCGGTGTCGTAGGACTCCGATTCAACCTGTCCGTAGCGATGAATCAGCGAAACCACATCGCCGCGGGCGTAGGGTACGTGTAGTGTGACCGGCTCCATTTGCGAGGCGAGCACTTCAACCAGCGTGTCAAGCAGGGAGGCCACGCCGGTTCCGCGCACCGCGCTGACCGGTGCGACAGCTTGGTAGGTCTCCCGGCATCCGGTGGGCAGTCGGGTCAGCGGGTCCTGGCCTGTTGCCAAAAGGTCGGTTTTGTTGGGTACCAGAATCATCGGGGTACGCCCCGCACCCAGCGATTCCAACAGTTCCTCAACGACATTGATGTGTTCCTCCAGGTTGGGATGTGTCGCATCCACGACGTGCAACAGGAGGTCGGCCTCGTTGACGCTTTCCAGGGTGGCCCGAAAGGCCGCGACCAAAGAGGTGGGCAGTTTCTGGATGAAACCCACCGTGTCGGTTATGAAGGCTTCCTGGCCCTTGGGCAGCTTCAACTTGCGCGTAATCGGGTCCAGCGTGGCAAACAGCAGGTCGTCGGCGTACACCGAGGCGTCGGTCAACCGGTTCAGCAACGTGCTCTTGCCCGCATTGGTGTAGCCGACCAGGCCCAGCCGCGGGGTTGCATCCTGGGTGCGGCGGGCACTGGTACGCTGCCGATGGGCCTTGATGGTCTCCAGTTCGGCGTTGAGTCTGGCAATCCTGGACGTAATCTGTCGCCGGTCCAGTTCCAGCTGGGTTTCGCCCGGACCTCGCAGGCCCACACCACCTCCCTGTCCTCCGGCGCCACCGCCGGCCTGTCGGGCCAGGTGGGTCCATGCCCTGGTCAGGCGCGGGAGTCGGTACTGGTATTGGGCCAGTTCAACCTGAACGATGCCTTCGCGCGTACGCGCGTGCTTGGCGAAGATGTCCAGAATGAGCGCGGTCCTGTCAATCACCTTGACGTTTTCGGACACCGCCGTTTCCAGGACGCGCTGCTGTCGGGGCGAAAGCTCTGCATCGAAAATTACAACGCCGACGCCGGTCTCCGCGACCACCTCGGCCAGTTCGGAGACCTTGCCTTCGCCAACCAGGGAGGCGGGGTTCGGAGTTTGCATGCGCTGGCTCAGGCGCGCGACCACGTCGATGCCGGCCGTGTCGGACAGCAACTCCAGTTCGGACAGTGAATCCTCCAATGACAGCGCACCAGGTTCCGACCGCAGTTCGACACCGACCACAACAGCCCGTTCCCGTTGCGGTTCGGAGACGATTAGCCCCTGCTCATCCCGCAGGGGGCCATCTGACCCGTCGCGGGCCACGCGGCTGAAGTCGTCAACCTGTGTGATGGAGGATGTATTGCGCGGCGCAGCCATGGCTTCGCCTTGAGGCATGCCTTCTGTAAAACGGTCAGGGTCGCAGCAACAGGCCGGGCGGCGCGTCACTGTGTTCCCGGAGGGACCCCTGATTATAGACAGTGCGCACACAATGGGTTAAACGAAGTCGGGTTGGACACGACGGCTGCAGCAGCGCGCGGAGCCAACCGGCCGCCGTAGCGGCCGGTTGGCAAACCCCTTCGCGCATGGTGGCGCCGCGTGCCGTCTGTGCCGCCATCATCGTTCGGTTTTGCATCGAACCGGCCAGGAACACCGGGCTTCCATGGCCGCGGCAATCGCGGGTTAACCCAGATCTCATTGGTACACAGGTGGGAGTCCATGCCCGCCGCGGCTCCGGGCATGCGGCGCCCCATTGGACCGGGCAACCGGGTTGGTTTTCGGTGCCGTTCTCACCACACCCTTGCCACCGGAAAGCACTGGAACCGCTGGGTTTTGGCAAAGCCGTCCCAGATACGGGCCATTTGTTCCACTGTCTCTGCAGGCCGCCCGTCCATGGAGAAACCACGCCTTTCACCTCGGACGACTTTCCTGGGTTCCCACCCGGTGGTGCGGCAGTACTCGTAGTAGTCCTTGAAGGAGTTGTATTCGACATGGATCTTGAAGTTGCCCGGGAGCCGGCTCATGGGCGACATCGGATCAATGGTGTGACAGGGATTGAGCATGCGCAGCAGCCGGGCCGGGTATGCCTTGCCCACTTCCTTGGCCAGTCGGATTGTCTCCCGGAACGTCAACACGGTTTCGCCGGGAAGGTTGAGGCTGAAATACACAAAAATCGGAATTTGGTAGCGCTCCAGGTTGCCCAGCATTCGCAGGAACCGTTCGTTGGAGTAGTGCTTGCCGTTCAGGTTGCGTACTTCCTCGTTGCCCGACAGCGGGGAGATGGCTACCTCGGTGTGCTCCAGGTCCGCCGTCTCCCCCAGCAATCGAATGAATTCCTGCGACGGGAGCTGGAAAAACTCGTTGTAGATGCCAATGCGAATGCCCCGTGTCTGCAACTCGCCGAAGAACGTTCGCCACCATCGGGCCGGAAAGGTAGCCGGATCCAGTGACAGGGAGACCTGCTTGTAGCCTGAAGCAGCCAGTTGCTCCACGTCGTCAACGACATTCACCGGATCTCGCATAACGTAGCCGGACCGCGCGGCCAGTTCGGTGTGGGCCTCCTTGGAGCCGCCGCAGTAGATGCAGTTGAAGGCGCAGCCGCGCCCGATGGTCAGCCAGTGGCCCATCCGCTCCGTCCTGTGGGCATCGATGCGACCACCGCCCGTGTATTGCAGGGCACCGTAGCTTTCATTGTGCGCAAGCCAGTCAAAGCCGACAAAGTCGAGCGAGTCCAACATCGGCGCATCGGCTGTGTAAAACTCCGTACTGTTGCGAACGCGGCCGCCTTCCCTCCAGGTTAGGTTCGGCACCCTCGCCGGATCCCATGCGGCATCGCCGCAAACCTGGTCGACCAGGGTGGCGAGGGGAACTTCGGCATCGCCGCGAATGATGAAATCGAATTCCGGATGGGTGGCGAGGATTTCCTCGGCAAAGTATGTTGCAGTCAACCCGCCGGCCACGATCTTGGCGTGCGGAAGCAACCGGCGCACGTGCCGGGCAACATCGACGGCCCCGAAGCAGTGTTCGTACCAGTGCAGGTCAATCATGACCAGGGACGGCGGCTTGACTTCCTGCAGCCAGTGTTCCAGCCGGAAACCGGTGTCCAGCATGCGCTCCAGCGGCAGGTTTAGGCCCTGCAGGGACCAGCCTCGGCTGCGCAACAGATTGGCCATTCCGATCACGCCGACCGGAATGATCGGATAGAAGGGGCTGGCCCGGTACTTTCCGTACTCGGCTTCCACTTCCTGTTTGGCCGGATGGATATAGAGGATGTCCATGCCTGCCGATTATATCCGGGCAGTCCGACCGGGAGACGCGATGCGCCGCGGCGCATCGCGCGCCCCGGGGCGCGCGTGGGTCAGAACAAGTGCGAATTTCGGAGTTCGGGTGCAGGTCCCGGTCCGTTGACGAGTATGTCCTGGACCGATGGACCACGGGCAAGGCGATGCGATACTTCCCCGACGTCGGCCTCGTTGCAGAGCACGTGGAGGTTCGGACCCGCGTCAACGGTGAAGTAGACCTCCAGCCCCTCCTGCAGCCGCCAGTCCCGAATTTGCCGCATCAAGGCGACGGACCGTGCGTTCAAGAACAGCAGCGGAGGTTCCGACGAAACCATGACCGCGTGCATCAGCATGGCATCGCGTTCGCTGATGGCGCCCAGGGTCTTGAGGTCGCGTGCGTGGATCGCCGACCGCGCCGCGTTCAGATGCGACCGTACCTGGCGTACGCGTTCCTTCTGGAGGGGACTGGTTGCAGCCAGTCGGTGGCCGTCATGGCTGCTCACCGATTTGGGCCCGGCATCGAGCACGGCCACAACATCGTACAGTGGCCAATGGTCCGGACCGGCCACCTGGCAGGCAACGCTCGTGGAGTCGTCTCCGCCCGCGGACCACTCCACAAACCCTCCCTGGAAACTGCGGCAGGCGGAGCCACTGGCCCGTCGTGCCAACCGCGCCTGGTGCCGTTGGTCCGGGACATCGTGCTGGCCGCCGGCGGCCAGCGCCTGGCAGGCTGCCACGGTCAAGGCGCAAAACCCACTGGCCGAGGAGGCAATGCCCGCGCTGGCAGGGAAGCTGTTGCGGCTTTCCACCCGCGCAGGCCAATTGACGCCCATGGCGGTGCGAATCCGATCCAGGTGGCCAACGGTGCGCCGATAGACGGATCCCGACTGTTCCTTGCCGTCGATGACCACGATGTCGGCCTCCTGGACGGATGGGCCTTCCGTCCATGCCACGGTGGTGGTGGCATGCGCATGGCTCAGGGTCATGCTGAGCGACCCGTTGGCCGGCAGGTTCAGGTTTGCATCAACCACGCCCCAGTACTTGACGAAGGCAATGTTGGCGTACGCACGGCAGGTGGCCTTGCACCGGTACAAGTTCGGCCTCGGGGTTGCCACAATGTGGGCCGAACGTCAGTCCGAGCCGCCCGGCGCGGGAAGCGACATCAGGTTCAGCCGCCAAACGGAACGGCGGGCATGCCCTTGATGCCCGGCCGGCAGGAAAACAGATTTCCGCTCATGGGGGCGTCCGCCAACTCGTGGTTGGACATCTGCTGGGCTGCACTCGTGATGTACAGCGTGCCCAGGTCGTCGTCTCCGAAGGCACAGGCCGTAATGTTGCGCGCGGGCAGGTCGATGGTGTCGAGGATCGCTCCCGATTGGGCATGCACCCGACAAACCTTGCCGCCTCCGTAGAAGGCCACCCAAAGATGTCCTTCCTCGTCGATGGTCATGCCGTCCGGCAACCCGAAGTCGGGCTCGACCTCCAAGAGGGTTTGTTCGCCGGAAATGTCGCCGGCCTCCGGGTCGAAGTTCCAGGTTCGAACCTTGTAGGACATGGAGTCTATGTAGTACATCGTGGACTGATCGGCACTCCAGACGATGCCGTTGGATATGCCGATGCCGCCCAGAATCTTGGTGACGTTGAAGTCCGTGTCGATGCGATAGAGGCTTCCCTGATCGGTGGGATTGTCGTAGGCCATCGTTCCTGCCCACAGCCTGCCCGCGGGATCGCATTTGCCGTCGTTGAATCGATTGCCCGGCAGGTTGGCCTCCGGGTCGTTGTGGACGGTTATCCGGCCGGTCTCGAGTTCGAGTGAACCGATGCCGTCCCGGAGGGCCAGGAGCACATGGGTCTCGGTCCATGGCACCACGGTGCCCACATGGCGGCCCGTGTCCCAGGTTCGATTGCTGCCGTTCGCGGGGTCAAACGCGTACAACTCGCTGGACAGGACGTCAATCCACCACAGCACCCTCTTGTCCGAGTCCCAGATCGGACCCTCTCCAACCAGTGCATTGAGACCCACGCGTACTTCCGAAACGATGCTCATCCTGATCGGGCTCCATTGGCTACAGCCGCAAACAGCCATTTGACCGGTCCAACGCAACGGACCGGCAACGGCAAACGGGATCGAAATTGGTCGCGTATTATATGGGTGCGAGCGGTTTGGTCGCCCCAGTTGCCCATGAACGGCGCTCGGACGGGACCTGCCGCATCCCCTGCCCTTTTGCCAACAGGTGTCCGCCGTGTCCAGCCAACCCAATGTCCTGTTGATTTGCACCGACCACTGGCCTGCCCGGTTGATGGGCGAGGCCGGCCACCCGGTGGCCAGGACGCCGACATTGGACACCCTGGCGCGCAACGGGGTCCGGTTCACCAACGCCTACAGTGAATGTCCGGTTTGCATACCGGCGCGCCGCACGTTGATGACGGGCATGTCCACCCGCGCCCACGGCGACCGCGAGTTCAAGGTGTTGGAACCAATGCCTGCCTTCCCGACCCTGGCCCAAACCTTCCGCGACAACGGCTACCAGGCCCAGGCCGTGGGCAAGCTCCATGTGTACCCCCAGCGGGATCGGATCGGCTTCGACGATGTGATGCTGGTGGAGGAGGGCCGTCCCATATTGGGCGCGGTCGACGACTACGACCTCTGGCTGGCGGATCAGGGACAGGCCGGCCTGGGTTACGCCCACGGCATGAGCAACAACGAGTACACCTTCAGACCGTGGCACCTGCCCGAATCCCACCACACCACCAACTGGATTACCCGGACGATGTGCCGTCAGATCAAGCGGCGCGATCCAACCAGGCCGGCATTCTGGTATCTGTCCTATGTACATCCCCATCCTCCGTTGGTGCCCCTGCAGGCCTATCTGAATCTGTACCGGGACCTGGACATGGACGATGCGTGCACGGGGGACTGGAGTGGTAGTCCGGACAACCTGCCCTATTTCCTGAAGGTGATTCGGTCCAAGTGGCAGCACATGCCCCCGGGCGAGATTGCGCGCATCCGCCGGGCGTTCTATGCCCTGTGCACGCACATCGACCACCAGATGCGCCTTGTGATAGGCACCCTGCGCGAAGAACGGTTGCTGGACAACACGATCATCATGTTCACCTCCGACCACGGCGACATGCTGGGCGACCATGGCTTGTGGGCCAAGCGCGTGTACTACGAAGCCTCGGCGAATGTGCCCATGCTGGTTCAGGGCACGCGCGAACAGGCCGCCGCAACCGCCGGCACGGTGTCCGACCGGTTGGTGGGTTGGCAGGATGTCATGCCGACGCTGCTGGACATGGCCGGATTGGAGGTCCCCGATCACGTGGAAGGCCGGCCCATGTTCGGTTCCGAATGCCGCAGCCATCTGTACGGCGAATGTGGCGAGGGGCCCAAGTCGAGCCGCATGATCCGGCAAGGCTCGCTGAAGCTGATCTACTACCCCTGGGGGCACCGGCGCCAGTTGTTCGATGTGGATGCCGATCCTGCCGAGCAACGGGACCTGGCTTCCCTTTCCGCCCATGCCGACGACCTGGAACGGTTGACGAAGCTCCTTGTCGCCGAGTTGTACGGACCGGATCTCGACTGGGTGGTGGACGGGGAACTCGTGGGCATGCCCGAGCCGGATTTCGCGGCTGTCCCCAACAGGGATCTGTCCGGGCAGCGGGGCATTCATTGGCCGGTGCCGCCGCGCGATGCGAGCGGCGACCGCATTGGCATGCCGTAACACACTTGACAATCCTCATCAACCTCCCGACGGACGCATCCCAGGTTCCTGGATGCGGTGGCGCGGTTGCTCGGCCGGCACGCTGGATCCAATCAGCTGGGCACGGCCAGAATCCCCGAGTTTGGCAGCCGGCGCGCGGATGAACCCGTATATCGTCCGAACCTGGTTGGTGGTTGGTCTCGGCATGGCATTCGGTGGCTTTGGATCGGGTGGCCTTTGCTTCAAACACGCCGCGAACCGGATTCATCCAGCATGGAACCTAGCATGATCGGGACCCGGCGATGCAGAGGTGATTGACCGACGCGGTGCCCCCGCAACTTCTACAAGGGAGTGAAATTGCCCATGAAAATCACGTCCATTGACACGTTTCTGATGCATGCCGGGGTTCCGGAAAGCGGCGGATGGGGTGCCCGCAACTGGCTGTTTGTCCGGGTTCATACCGACGAAGGCCTTTACGGTGTCGGTGAGAGCAGTGGTTGGCCCCGGGTCGTGGAAACGGCCATCCGGGACCTGACTCCGCTGGTAGTTGGCCAGGATCCGTTCCATATCGAGTCCATCGTCCAGCAGCTGCAGGTGGCGATGATGGGACACGGCATGACCGGGGTGGTGGGTGCCGGTGCCATCACGGGGATTGAGATGGCACTGTGGGACATCAAGGGCAAGGCGCTGGACACACCGGTTTGGAACCTTCTCGGCGGGAAGGTGCATGACACATTGCGCCTCTACACCCATGCCCATACCCCGGACCAATGTCTGCTCTACATGGAAAGGGGGTTTGACGCGTTCAAGACGGGCGGAGTCACCGAACCCCTTGGGAAAATCCGAACATTGCGCAATGAACTCCCGGATGCAATCGACCTGATGGCGGACGTGCATGGACCGCCCTGGTTGACGGTGCCGGATGCCATTCGACTGGGCAAGGCCCTGGAGGAATTCGACCTCCTGTTCTATGAGGATCCGGTGGCGCCGGATATCCCGGGTGCCATCGCGGAAGTGGCGAGGAATGTGAATCTGCCCATCGCGGCGGGCGAGAGGCATGCCTGGACCTGGGGCGTTCAGCAGCTCATCGAAGACCACATCATCGACGTTGTACAGCCGGATACAGGCCGTGCCGGTGGCCTAAACGCGATGCGCAAGATTGCTGCGTTGGCCGAAACCCACTTTGTAATGTTCGCCCCGCACGACGGATCGCTCGGCCCGGTAGCCGAAATGGCGGCAGTGCACTTGTGCGCAACACTGCCCAACTTCCTGATTTTGGAACACTTGGAGGACGATGTGCCGCAGCGGTACGAGGTGATGGAGCCCCAACCGGAGATTCAGGCGGGCCACATCGTGGTCCCGGACCGTCCCGGGCTTGGAATCGACATTGTTCCGGAGGCCATTGCCCACTATCCGTCCTCCGGCAACATTTCCTCTCCGCGGACTCGACACTACGTTCAGTCCCGCGCCAACCGCGCGGGATGGCTGTCCGCCTCGCCGGAACATGCGGATTTCAACTAATCCGGGTTGTCCGAAGGCGTTGGCGGGATATGTCGGCTGTGGTGTTTGTCCCGGTCATGCAGGGGGCGGGCCGGCCAGCCATGCAGGCTCGGAACTTGGCGCTCAACGGCCGGAGGCCAGCCACATCCAACGCCCACTGTCCACGGGAATCCGGAATCGGACGGCCCAACCTCCGGGTTATGATTCGGTGCCCGGGACGCGTTCCGGGCAACTTCCCCGTTCCCCCCAAACAAAGGTATCACCGCGCCATGGGCTTCCCTGTCTACGACTTCCGCAACCCGGAACACATCACCAACATGCTGGTCACCCCCCAGATCAGATCCCGGTTCCTGAGGATGGAACCGGGCACCGAGGCACAGGGACACACGCACGATCTGGGGCACGAGATCTTTCTGATTCTCTCCGGTCGGTGCGAGTTCACAATCGACGGCGCAACCGAGGTGCTGGGTCCCGGCCAGCTTTGTGTGGCCCTGGTGGACCAGTGGCACCAAGTCAGGGTGGTCGGCGACGAGCCGATGATCATGTATCTGTCGGTCACGCCGCATGTCCAGCCCACCCATACGTTTTGGAATGAGGATGGTACGCGTCAGCCTTCGCGGTTCGCGCCCAGCTCCAGCTACGATGTCGAAGTGGACGAATCCGTGGACGCGAAGGAACTTCTGACCCGGCTGGCGAACGCCAGCGGTACCGTTGCGGAGGCCGCCAGGCAGGCCTCCAAGGTGATTGATGAGACGACGGCGTTTGAAGCCGGCACGCGCGAAACGATCTGGGACGCTTTGCGCGAGTTGCACACCCGGTTGGCGCGCCTGGACGATATCTGGAACGAGTTGGCACCGCGCGCCAACGACTAATTCGGTGGGTCCGAGACCCTTGCCAGGCCTGGAGGCCAATCCCCATGGACAACGTACGCATTGGAATTGTGGGCTGCGGCGCCATCGCCCAGGTCCACCACGCGCCCAATCTCAAGGAGCTTTGGCACCTCTACGACCTCAATTCGGTATGCGACGTTTCCGCCCAGGCGGCAGCCCATGTCGCCGACCGCTTTGACGTTCCCGCCCACTTCACCGACTATGCCGCGTTCCTGGGGTCGGACATCGAGGCGGTGGTGTTCTGCCAAACCGATCCCAAGACGGACTACGTGCTGCAGGCGCTGGATGCCGGCAAGCACGTTTTCGTGGAGAAGCCGGTCTGCTTCAACCTGGACGAAATCTCGGCCATGGTATCGGCCCAGGAACGGGCCGGAGTGGTCGGCCAAGCCGGCTACATGAAGGTCTACGACCCGGCGTTCGAAGTTGTGGCGGCGGAAGCAGCGGACATGGACGTGCGCTTTGTGCAGATCCATCACCTGCACCCGACCAACGATCTGCATCTGGCCCAGTTCGATGTCCAGCGTTTCGACGACGTGCCGGCAGCCGTCATCCAAGAGACCGTTGCCGCGCGTCGGGCCGCCTTGGTCCACGCTCTTGGTACCGCTCCTCCGGACAGTGTGGCCAGGGCTTTTTTCCTGCTGGCCGGAAGCATGATCCATGACCTGTACGGTTTGCGCCACATCATGGGCGTGCCCACCAAAATCCACAATGTGGACATCTGGCAAGAGGGGCGGGCGGTGACTTTCCAGGTGGAGTACGCGAACGGGGCCCGGTGCAACGGTACCTGGATCGATCTGCCGGACCTGTGGGACTTCAAGGAGACCCTGGAGGTGTGCGCTGACGACAAGCGCGTCACGCTCAAGTACCCGACGGGCTTTTCTCGGGGCCAGCTGTCCGAAGTGACGGTGCAGGAGATTGACGCCAACGGCATGACGGTGGCGCGGACTCCCGCCATCGACTGGGCTAGCGCCTTCATCCGCGAGATGCAGGCGTTTCACGGCTGTATCAGGGAAGGCCGGGAGTGCCGCACTCCCCTGTCCGAAGTGCATCACGATGTCGGCCTGATCATCAACTTGATTAAGTCCCACTTGGGGAACGGCTGAGCCGGACACCTTGAATTCGTCCAACGGAGGTGTGCGCATGCCGTTGCTGGAGCAGGTTCGCATCGCGACCGAAACCGTCGCATCCGCCGCGCTGCCAACAGGCCTGCAGTTGGACCCGCACCTGGGGCTGGCCTGTGTTCCGGGACTCTCGGGCCAAGTGGTACACAATGCCCGCGATCCCGAAAAGGGCCTGTTCGAATCCAGGGGCGCGCGCATGGCCAACGGGGACTATCTGCTGATGTTTCCGGATGGCAACCACTATGGCCGGACCCACGAAAAGGACAACGACATGCTGGCCTACCGATCCCGGGATCGGGGACGCACTTGGGAAGGGCCGCAGCTGGCGTTTGACATAAACTACAGCCAACACGGGTTCATTCCCCTGCATTCGGCCGGCTCCGAACGGGTGTACGCGTTTGGAACACAGCCGATTCCGGGCATGTGGACACGGGAACGCGGCCTGCAGGAGAATGCGCCCATCGGATTCCGCTACTCCGACGACCACGGCCATGCCTGGTCCGAGGTCAGACTCATACGCCCGGCGAACGATCCCGGGTTCCGCGGCATGTCCGTCATGCGCATGACGGAGACTGCGCGCGGCACTTGGCTGGTGGGGAGCCACGAGGGCGACTGGAGCTACAAACCGCTCATCACCAGGCAGTATGTTCTGCGGTCCGAGGATCGCGGCGATACCTGGGATTTGTTGCCGGGTGTGCGGCATGGGGGGTGGCATGCACCACCCATGGGCCGCATGGACGAAGGCCGCCCGTTGGCTGCCGAGGGTGACGAGGTGTATTTGCTGGCCCGTACCCCCACAGGTCGTCTCTGGGACCTGCGCAGCCGGGATGATGGAAGGACCTGGTCCGATCCCAAGCCGACGTCCATGGTGCATCCGGATGCACCGCCCATGCTGTTCCCCCTGTCCGACGGTGGAACCTGGGTCAGCATCCATCACAATGTCCACACCCAGGGCCAATATGTGGGGCTGGCCGGCATGATGGATGGGATGTACGATCGGGGACAACTGTGGGCGTCCCTGTCAACGGATTGGGGTCGGTCCTGGAGCGAGCCCGGGTTTCTGTGCACCATGGCCCGGCCAACCGACTTGGGTTCACCGTTTCGCAACTACCAGTGTTCCTACGTCGACGGGTTTGCCGACGAAGGGGTATTGAATCTGTTCATGTCCCAGTCGTGGCAACGCGTCCTGCACATGCAATTCCGGGAATCCGAACTGAACCATCTGCCCATGAAACGCGATCTGGGGATCTGAGGTGCCCGCCATGGATACACAATTCGATTTCGAGCGCGATGGCTGCCTGCTGGTCCGGAATGCCGTGCCACCTGCGGATCTGGATCCGTTGATTGCGCATATCGAGGAAGCCATCGACGAATACGCCCAAAGCCTGCGGGCCAAGGGCGAAATCAGTGATATTCATGAGGACCTGCCGTTTCCGGACCGTTTGGTAGCCCTGAACCGAGGTACCGAGGAGCGGTTGCGCAGCTGGAACAACATCGCGATGGGGAAGGGACTGTACAACGTCATCTGCCACCCCGGCATTACCCGTGCGCTGTTGCCGATCCTGGGTCCCGGCTTTGGCTTCAACGGCGACTACCATGTGCGGCCCAAGCTTCCCAACAGTTCCTACACCGCATTTCCCTGGCACCAGGACAGCCAGTATTACGGCGCGGACAGCCAGCATGCCCTGATCGTCACGGTCTGGATTCCGCTGGTCGATGTCAACGAGCGGAACGGTTGCTTGCAGGTCATGCCGGGCAGTCAAACCTGGGGCCTTCTGCACGGCAAACGCGGCGCGGACATGAACATGCGTACCAACCGCGACATCGACTCCATGGGCACGGCCGTGCCCCTGCCCATGCGCAAGGGCGACATCTTCCTCTTTTCGAATCTGACCTTCCACAAGAGCACCCTTAATCTCACGGATGCCGTACGGTGGAGCATCGATATCCGGTATTCGCGCACCTTGGACGAGCACGAACTGTCGGAACAGGTTGTAACCAGCGAGATGTTCATGCAGAACAAGCTGGCTCCCAATCGCGCCCGGATTCCCCTGGCCGGGGCGGCCAAGCGCCCAACCTGGGACGAGTGGCGCGCGGAACTTGTGGCGAAAGACAGCGGTTTGACCAAATCGGTGGCGACGGCCTTCGCCTGACTCCCAAGCCGGCTCCCGGCCGGGAAACCAGACATATGGATTAGTTCCTGACAAGGAAAGGTGCCCATGCACATTCATCCCCGCTCGGTGGCCCACAAGGTATTCGACATCTGGCGCAGCCCGGGACGGTTTACCAAGAACCCCGATATCGTCGAAACGCCGTCCGGCGCGTTCCTCCTGATTTATTCGGACACCGACGCCCATTGGTCCCAGACCGACCAGGTCATCACGATCCTGGCCAGCGAGGACCGCGGCCGGACTTGGAACAAGCGCGCCGAGGTGGACCGGGCGGTGATGGCGGCCGGCGATCACCGCCTGGTCACGCCGCGCCTCAGCCAGTTGGCGGACGGCCGCTTGGCGGCCATTTGCGATCACGACGATCATTCCTTCTTCCACGAGGACCAGCCCACCGGCAACTGGATTTGGTGGAGTGAGGACGAGGGCCATACATGGAGCAGACCTCATGAGCCCTCCATCCTGGGTTTCGAGCCGGATCGAATCCTGGATCTCCCGGATGGAACCCTCGGGGTCGGAACGCATCTGATGTTTGGCGAAACACAGGAGCTGGGCGAAATCCTGACGGTGTCCGGGGATGGTGGCAACACCTGGCAACGACGCGCCGTGGTGGCCCACGACGGGCACTACCGCTATTGCGAGGGCGGCATCGTCATCATGGACGGGGGCCGGTTGCTGGCCTGCATTCTGCGGGAGAACCATCATGCCGGCACCCCCAGTTTTGTGTCCTTTTCGGAGGACAACGGCCACAGCTGGTCCCAGCCGGCCATGTGTCCCTTTGCCCTGGACCGACCCTATGGCAAGCAGCTCCCGGACGGACGGGTGTTCGTGACCGGCCGCCACATGAACGGGCCGCTGGGAACCTACGGCTGGTGCGGTGACTTGAGGTCCGAACTCGGTTACCAAATTGGAGGGCCCAGACGCAAGTACCAGGCGCAATTGGTTGACGGCGAACTGGAAATTCGGAACCTGCCCGGCCATGAGGCCCGTTACTGCCTGTTGCCGCCCGAGAATGCCTTCAGCGAGGTGAGGTTCGCGGCCCGCGTGCGGGTTGAGGGCGGCCCGTCCACGCCGAATTCGTTCATGTCGATATCCCAGCTGGGAGTTGTCCTTCAGATCGGTCCCAACGGCATTCGGACGCGTCCGGGGCACGATTTCATGCATCCGGTCGACATGACCCGGTCCCGGGATCTTGAGCTCCACCACCGCCGTGGCTGGCTGCAGGTCAAGGTGGATGGCGAGACGGTCATCAACATGTGCATCTTCAGGGAACCCAAACCGGTGGGCAATGCCATCCGGTCGGGCGACTTGTCGGGGTACACGGCCTGGGGCCAGGCCGATGTGGGTGGGCGCAGTTGGTGGTCCAGGGTGTCCTGTTCCATTCGCAATCGAACGTTGGACGACTTCGATTGGTCGTGGGAGGCCTCATCCGGCCGGCTGCCGGATCACTACCAGCGCGAGCGGATGATTCAGATTCACGGCAACCATCCGGACCAGAAACCGGGTCCCGACCACGGCTATTCGTCCTGGCTGCTGCTGGACGACGGCAGGATTTACTTCACCGACTACACCAACTACGGCGACACCGGCGGCAATTCACATCTTGTGGCCGCCTACATTGAGCCGGAGGACATTGCCTGAGTCGGGTCTGGCCGAGGATGAATTGACACAGGGGTGCGCGTCGGACAGCGGGTTCAGGCACGGGTTCGGCTACCGGCGATTGGTCTGCTTCGCCTCGGAGACTCCGATGGTTGTCAAGGGACTGTACGGGTACCTGCCGTGAAGTGGGCGCGTGTGGTCCGCCAAGCCCTTTGGGCACCGTCGCACAGGGACCGCGGTGCGGTTCGATTGCCTGGAATCCGGTGTTTCGGCCAGGCCGTCAAGTGCCGGCGCTGTTGCCGCTGTTGAAGTCGACCAGTTGCCGGGACAAGGTGGTCAAGTCGGGTGCAACCAGGTCCGCAGCGATAGTTGGCGACACCTCATCGAACTTCGGAGGCGGAGCGACCGGTCCGAATTCCAAAGGCCGGTAAATCCACCCCGTGGCCATGCCGGTGGCGGCCGCAGCCTGCAGATCTCCGACATGGGCCGCCACCATCATGATTTCGGCCGCATTCAGATCCAGCAACCTGGCCGCTGTCCGGTAGACGGACGGATCAGGCTTGTACTTCCCGGCCAGTTCACTGGACAGAACGCAGTCCCAATGCCAGCCGTTGGTGCGCGCCAAACCGATCAGCAGCGACACATTGCCGTTGGACAGCGGTGCAAGCAGATGGTTCCGGCGTAACAGGTCCAGGCCCTCGCCGACATCGGGCCAAGCCGGAAGCCGATGCCAAACCTTGTTGAGCTCCTGTTTGTCGGCTTCCGGCAGCGTTTCCAAGCCATAACCGGCCAACAATCCGTCCAGGATGGTCCGGTGGACGCCATCGATCGTTTGCCATGACGCCCGGCCGTCATTGACGGCTGCCATGGCCGGGCCGTAACCCGCACGCCAGTCCAAGGCAAACTGGCTCCAGTCCCGTTCGGATCCAACGCTGCGGCCGGCCAGTTCCCCGGCCTGACGCACACCCGTGTGCCAATCCACCAGGGTGCCAAAGACATCAAACACCAACGCCTTGATCACGACGCTTCGGGTTCCATTCGGGTCGCGGGGCTACAGATCCTGCCAGGTTTCGCCCCAACGCTCTCGATAGTACTCCCTTAAGGGCACATCCTCGTCGGTGGGCAGGTAGAAGCCCAGATGGCTCGACTTGTGGCCGAGCAACTGGCGACCGATCGGGGAACACTTTTCCAGAATCTCCCGCGGCATGGTTTCGTAGTCGATCGGCCGCAGGATGCGGTAGCCGTAGCCGTAGTACAGAGCGACCCTGTCCTGGTTGGAATGGTTCGGTGCCGATGCATGCCAGGTTGGTTGGCCGAAGATGACGGCATCCCCCGCTGCGACCTTCAATTCCATGCCCCCGACCGGATCGCCCCCGTTGAGGAACGACGGACCGCCGTCCATCCGGTTGGAACCCGGTACCACCATCAAGGCCCCCATGTTGCTCTCTTTCAGATCGCGCAGGAAGTACCCCACCTTGAGCGTGGCCAGGGCCCTGCGACCATAGAAGCCGATGCCCGGTTTGCCGCCGTCGGGGTGCCAGCCGATCGCCCTTCGTTCAGGATCCGGCGGCACCATGATCAGGTGTGACGTGAAGAGCTGGAGGTTGAAGTGCTGCAGGAAGCGGACCGCTTTGGGAAAGGTGGTTGGACACTCCAGCAGGTCAAGAAAGGCGTCGTGCTTGTCCACCACCGGGCGAATGTTGAGGCCATAGGTTTCGTGTCGGTGTTCCGACCGCTCCAGGTCCGCCTTCAGCTCCATGATGACATCCAGGAGGTGGTCGACCTGGCTGGTGTCGAGGGCGTTCCGGACCACGATGAATCCGTTTCGGTCAAACGAGTCGACCTGTGCCTGAGACACCTCCTCGCCGGCCTCGAACTCGAAGTCCAATCTCGTCTCCAGCTCGTTGTCCATGGGTTTGTTCCCCCGTTCCTGCTTGTCCGTTCCGACGGAAACCGCAACCGGGACCAAGTCCCGGAGTGACCGTGCCGCTGTCTACAGTCCCTGGACCACCCCGTTCCGTAGGATGCCGATTGAGTCGATTTCCACTTCCATGCTGTCTCCCGGCTTGAGGAACACGGCAGGCTCCCGGGCCGCGCCGACTCCGCCAGGTGTCCCCGTCGAGATAATGTCGCCGGGGTCGAGCGTAATGACGCGGGCGATGTCGGCAATCAGGTCCTCCACACGGAACAGCAGGTGCTTGGTGTTGGAGGACTGCATGGTTTCGCCGTTCAGCCTTAGTTTGATGTCGAGACTGTGCGGGTCGGGTACATCGTCGCTGGTGACGACTACCGGACCGATCGGGGCGAAGGTGTCCGGGGACTTGCCCATGACCCACTGCGAGGTCCGTTGCTGCAGATCCCTGGCGCTCACATCGTTGAGGCAGGTGTAACCGCCGACATGGTCGAGCGCGTCCTCCTTGGCCACGTTGCGTGCCGTCTTGCCGATGACGACGGCGAATTCCGCTTCGTAGTCGACCTTGGTCGAATAGGTCGGGAGATGGACGTCGGCCTCGGGGCCGACAATCGTATTGGCATACTTGGCAAAGACGACGGGAAACTCGGGCGTCTCGGAGTTGGTTTCCTCTATGTGATCCTTGTAGTTGATCCCAATGCACAGGATCTTGCCGGGATCGGGAATCGGTGGGCCGATGTCCACTTCGCTTGGGTTCAGAACGTTTTCGGGCGAAATCCCTGCGGCCGCGGCCTTGACGCGCGCCATGCCATCCGGTCCCGCGGCGAAGAGGCCCTTGATGGTGGTCGGGATTTCGGCATCGGCCTTGCACACGTCGGCGATCGATCCGTCGTCCTGCAGGACTCCGAGCCGACTTTCACCGCCATCCGAAAACGAAAGGAGTTTCATTGCATGCTCCTGAATGCCTGTTCGGCACATTGGTCAGAGGAAACTGGACCGGATCTTACCCCAGCCGGATGCTGGACACTGCCCGCGCCAGGCATGCCGCAGGGTGCAAACCGCCTGTCCCGACCCATGAACGTTGTCGGGCCATGGGTTGGCCGGTTTGGAGGCTCCGGCTACCCTGTAGGCGCGTGTATTGGGCGACTTTCTCCGTGATGCATACTGCGCCGGGCAGGAACCCGTCCGCAAGCAAGGAGGTACCTCCATGGCATCGATGCTGGAAATCCCACCGGGAATGAAGATTGCGGCCCAGATGTCGCCCGAGCCGTCGGAAGAGGACCTTGCATTCGTGCGGCAGATGGGTGTGGACTACGTCGTGCTCTGGACGACCGGAGAAAACGCCCACTACGACTACTATGCATCCCGCCGTCGCCTGTTTGAGAAACACGGCCTAAAGATTTATGGGTTTGGCAACTCGGATGTCCATAACCAGGATGCGATCGTGCTCAACTTGGAGAACCGGGATGCCAAGGTCGCCGAGTACAAGAAGCACTTGCGCGCCTTGGGCAAGGCCGGAATCCCGTACACCACCTATGCACACATGGCCAACGGCATCTGGAGCACGGAGCGGGAGTTGACCCGAGGGGGCGCGGACGCCCGCGGATTCAATCTGGCGACGGCGACATCGGGTCGTTGGCAGGACCGGAAATACCAACTGCCGTTTTCGCATGGTCGGCGGTACACCGCCGACGAAATCTGGAGCAACTACGAATCATTTGTGGCGGAAGTGGCACCGGTGGCAGAAAGCGAAGGGGTGCGCATTGGCATTCATCCGGACGATCCCCCCCAGCCGGAACTGGCCGGGGTACCCCGATGCATTTTTTCCAGCCATGAAGGCTACGATCGGGCTTTGCAGGTGGCGGACAGCCCCAACGTGGGAATCTGTTTTTGCATCGGCTGCTGGCTGGAAGGCGGCAGTCTGATGGGAAAGGGCGTGGAAGAGTCCATCCTGGACTTCGGTGGCCGCAGCAAGATTTTCAAGGTGCACTTCCGGAATGTGGATGCTCCGCTGCCCCACTTCGTGGAAACGTTTGTCGACGACGGGTACTTCGACATGTACAAGGCCATGAAGGCGCTTCAAAGGGTTGGGTTCGACGGCGTGCTCATTCCCGACCACATTCCCAATATGGCCGGCCATCCGCGGGTTGGTACGGCCTATACCATTGGTTACATGAAGGCCTTGGTCCGGCGCGCGGAGGAGGAGGTGCAGCCATAGATGGGGTACGCAGTTCCGAAATCGGATCATGTCTCCGGGTCCGTGCGACCGCCGGGTCGGTTCGCCGGACTGCGGTTCCAGCCGCGCAACAGGACGCAACAGGATGTTGACCCATGATTGAAATGAGGTTGGCTGCCGACAAGGCGGTCCAGTGCATCGAAAGGCCGGTGCCGGCGGCAAGGGGGGACTGGGTCCTGGTGAAGTTGCTGAGTGTTCCCATGTGCAACGAGTACCATGGCTACGCCGAAGGCAAGGCCGCAGGTGTGTTGGGACACGAGGCGGCCGGCGTTGTGGAGGACCCGGCCGCATCGGGCCGCTTCAAGGCCGGGGATCGAGTGGTGGTCATGCCCCAGCTGCCCTGCGGCCACTGCCGTGTCTGTCTGGAAGGCGAGTACATCCATTGCCGGCAACAACGGGCGGCGGAGGCCGAATTGGAAGGCGATGTCGCTGTCGGTACGTTTGCCCAGTACATGCTCAAGCCTGCCGACCAGCTGGTGTCTGTGCCTGATGCCATGCCCTTGGACCACGCGGCCATGGCTTGCTGCGGCTTGGGACCTTCCTTCGGGGCGCTTGAGCGAGCGCAGGTGGATGGCGATACCGCCGTCCTTGTCTCCGGCCTGGGACCGGTGGGGTTGGGCGCCGTCATCAACGGCAGGCATCGCAAGTCGCTGGTTGTGGCCAGCGATCCCAATCCCTGGCGGAGGCAACTGGCTTTGGATCTGGGCGCGGACCATGTCATTGATCCGAGTCGCGACGGGGCCTTGGCGGAAGTCATGGATTTGACCGGCGGGCGCGGGGTCGATGTCGCCATCGAGTGTTCCGGCACGGTGCCCGGACAGGAGTTTTGCATTGAGGCTGCCGCCGTCAAGGGCCGGGTGGCTGTGGTCGGCTCCTCCAAGGGGCACGCGTCGGTGCATCTCGGCGGAGCCGTCCTTTTCAAGGGTCTTACCATCATCGGATCCTGGCACTACAACCGAGCCTCGACGCATCGCCTGCTCGATCAGATTGGGCTTGTCGGCGATTCAATCGATCGCATGATCACCCATAGATTTGCGCTGACGAACCTCAAGGAAGCCTGGGAGCTGCAATGCACCGGCCAATGCGGGAAAGTAGTATTGCAACCTTGGTAGTCCATGGGCCTGGGGCCCTAGGCACGGAACTTGCATGAAGCAGCCGAATTCCTCTCCCGTCGCGTCGTCCCTGATTGATTTGACGGGGCTTTCCATACTGATCACCGGTGGGGCCGGCGCCATCGGGCGCGTGATGGTCCGGGTATTGGCGGAACACGGCGCGCAGGTTCGCGCAGTGGACATTGAACCTGTGGACAAAATCAGGGCGGCTCTGGCCAGTGCCGGTGTTGTTGACGCGGGAGTTGACTGCTCGCAGGTCGACTGCACGTCGGAAACCGAGGTGAACGCGTTCTTCGCTGAATTGGCCCGCACGGAACGGATGCCGCATGTGGTCTGTTGTCATGCCGGATTGGTACGGCCGGGACCAATCGAAACCTTCGAAACCAAGGACTTTGAGGAAACCTTCGATCTGAACCTTGGCTCCGCGTTCCTGGTGTCCCGGGCAGCCGTCAACCAGTGGCTGGCGACCGGTATGCGCGGCCACCTGATCTACACCACCTCATGGGTTCAGGACGTACCCTGGCCCGAGATCACGGCCTACACAGCCAGCAAGTCGGCCCTACGCACCCTGATGCGGGGTTACGCCCGGGAACTGGCCGACCGGGGCATTCGCGCCAATGCCGTGGCACCCGGCATCGTCGGCGTGGGCATGGCCAAGCGGCAATGGGACACGGACCCGGCATATCGGACCAGGGCCCGCAAAGCCATTCCCCTGGGCGAGATGCAGACCCCGGAGTCGGTGGCCCATGCCTTTCTGTTTCTGTGTTCCCCGATGGCCGCCTACATGACCGGTTCGGTGCTGCTGGTCGACGGTGGTTGTAGTCTATATCCGATGGATTGAACCGGGACTGCCTCTGGCTTGGCAAACTGGTTGCTTGACATGCCTGCTTGGCGGGATGCCCATCCCATGCAACCTTCATACGAAAGGAGATTGTCGTGATTTCGGACTCTCAGGTACAGCACTTCAGGGACTTTGGCTATACGGTCGTGTCCGGCCTTTTCGACGAGCGCGAGGTGGCGGCCCTGCTGAGCGAACTTGAGCGCTTCAAGCGGGAGGGACTTGGCCGCAACGTTTCAACCGATCCCGATGCCAAGGTCAACTACCAGATTATTCCGCTCAACGACAAGAGCAACCTGATGCGGGCCTTACCGTTTGCGCCCAAGGTGGTTGCGTGCGTTTCCGCCCTGATTGGCGATCCGTTCGTTCGCCACTTGGATCAGATTTTCCTGAAGCCTCCCGGTCTCGGCAGCGGCACCGACTGGCATCAGGACAACGCCTACTTCAGGCTGCAGGATCCGACCAAGGGCACGGCCATGTGGATCGCGCTCCATGACGCCAACATTCAGAATGGCACCCTCCATGTGATTCCGAACAGCCACCGGATGATGTTCGACCACACGCGCGATCCCGATTCGGACCACCACATCCACATCGAAGGCGTGGAGGGCGAAGAGGTGCCCTGCGAGGTGTCGGCAGGCAGTGCGGTGTTCTTCAACTACGGGACGGCCCACGCCACCAAGCGCAACGACTCGGACCGCGAGCGCGCAGGGCTGGCCTTCCACTTCTTCAACACGGACTATGGAGAAGGGGTTCGCATGGGCGGGGAAGGTATCGAAGTTGCCGTGACCGGCGTCGCGGCCACCGGGGGCCTCAAGGAATACGGAGTGCAGGTGGCCGGCACATGGGAGAAGGAAGTCGCCCGGTTGCTGTGAACCTCGGATTGAGACAGGCGCAAGGTATTGGAATGGGACACCGGAACCCAGGCTCCGGCATACCGACGAGGATGCGGACCCCTTCGGCATCGGCCTTGGACTGAGTGGTGACTGGCCGCGTGCCTCGGTTGACGCGGCGTAGCATTTCGCCGAGGCAGGCATCCGGTTCGTGGTCGTTCTGACCGCCGGGGTGTTGCTCAAGTTGCTCCCGGCGGAGATGTTGCCCCTGAATCCGCTCCGATATTCGCCAACGGATGCCCATTGCCCATTGCCTTTGTGAGCAAATGGAGACGTTCACCGGCATTTTCGAGGGACTGGCCGCGGTTTCGCTCCTGTTTCCTCGGTTGCGTTTTTGGGTTCCGCCCCGATCGCCGGCGAGATGTCGGGTGCCCTTTGCTTCCAGCTCGGGGCGGCCTGGTTCAGCCAGCCCAATGCCCTGTTGGGCAGCGATGATGCCGGCGGTGCGGAAGGGCCGGCCAGCAAGTCGTCTCGGGCACTTGACCCGTCCGGCCGCCTCCGCCCGTGGTGTCTACCGGTTGCCCACGCGTTTGGGCCGGTGGTCTTCCAGGCGGTTGATGCGGGATGTTCGAATAAGCCCGGCCCTTTG
The DNA here is from genome assembly GCA_964566955.1 of uncultured Caldilineaceae bacterium. GTDB lineage: Bacteria > Chloroflexota > Anaerolineae > Caldilineales > Caldilineaceae > Bin34. Next base: position 42,899 of record CAZMKQ010000010.1, read on the forward strand.
GCAACTGTCCCGACTCTGGCTATAATCGCAAAGTCTCGCGTGCTGTGACTTGCTGGGGCGACGTAGGTTCGACCCGGTCACCGCATGCGTTTTTTTTGCCTGTTCCCGTTCCAGTGGCCTTGCCGAGGAGAGCACGTCCGTGTCGAACGACAACCTGCCAAGCTACACCAATCCCGAGACCGTGGTCCTGCACTCGGGCTATCGTTCGGATCCTGTAACCGGTGCGGTGGCCGTACCCATCTATCAGACCACGTCCTATCAGTTCAACGACACACAGCATGCCGAGAACCTGTTCGCCCTGAAGGAATTGGGCAACATCTACACGCGCATCATGAATCCGACCTGTGATGTCCTGGAAAAGCGCGTGGCGGCCATGGACGGCGGCGTTGGGGCTCTGGCCCTCGCGTCCGGCCAGGCCGCGTCGACCTATGCAATTCAGAACATCGCCCAGGCCGGGGACAACGTGGTCAGTTCCACGGACCTGTACGGCGGCACCTGGAATCTCTTTGCCAACACCCTGAAGACGGCCGGCATTGAGGTGCGGTTCGTCGATCCGGCGGATCCCGAGGACTTCCGGCGCGCCTCGGATGACAAGACCCGAGCCTATTACGCCGAGTCCCTGCCGAACCCCAAGCTCCAGGCTTTTCCCATCGCGGAAGTGGCTGCCATCGGCGAGGAGCTGGGCATCCCGCTGATCGTGGACAACACCGCCTGCCCGGTGATTTGCCGTCCGTTCGACCATGGCGCCCACATCATCGTCTACTCCAGCACCAAGTACATTGGCGGCCACGGCACGTCCATCGGCGGCGTGCTGGTCGACGGCGGGACGTTCGACTGGGAAAAGCACCAGGAGCGGTTCCCCCTCCTGTCCGAACCGGATCCCAGCTACCACGGCGCGGTTTGGATCGAAGCGGTCAAGCCCTTGGGGCCGATTGCCTACATCCTCAAGGCCCGCGTCACCCTGTTGCGGGACCTGGGCTCATGCATGAGCCCGTTCAATGCCTTCCTCTTTCTGCAAGGGCTCGAGAGTCTGCCCCTGCGCATGGAGCGCCATTGCGAAAACGCGGCCAAGGTGGCCGACTACCTGACGGGCCGCGCAGGCATTACCAAGGTCATCTATCCTTCCTTCTTTGAAGGCGAGGAGCGCCGGCGCGCCGACACCTACATGACCGGGGGCCTCGGGGCCCTGGTCGGGTTTGAACTTACCGGGGGACGTGATGCCGGACGCCGGTTCATCGACAGCCTGAAGATGATCTACCACGTGGCCAACATCGGCGATGCCCGCACGCTCGCCATCCATCCGGCGACCACAACCCACAGTCAGTTGTCGGTCGAGGAACAGGCCGCCACCGGAGTCAACGAGAACTATGTGCGCCTGTCGATTGGCATTGAACACATCGACGACATCATTGCGGACCTGGAGCAGGCCCTGACCGCGGCCATGTAGCCTTGCCCGACAGGGAGTCGACCATTCCGCGGGGCGTCCTGCTGTTCGCCTCCATCGATTGACGACAGCGTCCGCTTTCCCGTATTGGAAGCAACAAGCCCGGAGCAAATGCTCCGGGCTTTGTGTCTTGTGGGATTGGGCGTGGGCACTTTGCGCACACTGAAGAGAGTGCTCCCGCCTTCTTACCTGACTACTCCTTCTTGAGGACCAGCATTCCGGTGGCGGTTTCTTCCACCCGGCGGCCCTCGGGCAACTCGTCAACCGCCTTTTCGGGACGAACGTCCCGCGAGAAGAAGTAGAGCTTTGTTACCTTGCCCGTCTTCGTTGCCCGCTCGTTGGCGTGAAGGTAGTAGGTAACACCCTTCTTGTTCTTGTGCGAATAAGCCATTGCAGTCTCCCAAATGCAGTTGGTCTCCAGCCAGGAGGGTCTTGGAGTAAGGACGTTCATTGTAACCCGTACGCGGACTCAAGCCGATGCATCGGAGGTCCTGGTTGTCCCGACACGGTCCGGTCGGTCCCCAGCCGACCGGACCGCGAGGGTGTCGGGTTGCCGCTATTGGCTGTTCTCCGCGGCCCAGGCGTCGAGTTGCCGTTGCACTTCGTCAATGATGACCTGTGCACCGGCATCGTTCAGTTTCTGGGCGACCTCCGCGGCATTGTCGGCATAGCTGTCCCATCCCCATTCAATGGGCTTCACGAACTCGTCCCAGACGGCTATGACCTGGGCGATTTCGGTTTCGATCGGCGTGCGATCGACGACAAAGCCAAGTGCCTTTGACGGGTACGCCGTGTCGTTCATGATTTTGGTGGCTTCCCAGGCCCCCACCTGCTTGTGATCCCGGTAGTAGGCATTGAACTGGTTGCCGAACATCCAGTCGGTGTTGGGGTTGTAGGGGCTGGTGTCTGCCGTCACTCCTTCGGGATAGGCAATGACCAGATTGGCCTCGTCGGCCCACACCCAGTGTTCGCCCTGGATGCCTCTCGACAGCAGGTTGTACAGTTCCACGTTGGTGTTGAACTCCTCAAGCACCTGCATGGCCTTTTCGGGACTGGCCGAGGTCTGACAGATTGCGTTCATCGTGGCGGTGGCGCCGGCAGTGTCCAGGATCAGCGGGTCCGTCAGGTTCTTGGACAGGAACTCGAAGCCGTAGGCCGTCTCCGCTTCCACATCGTTGCCCGGTTTCTCGACGTGGTAGCCCATGGCGAACAGGCCTGCCCTGAACATGGCTCGGGCATCGCTGTCGGGTGCCGGTTCCTCCGGGAAGAACCCCTCGGCGATCCAGCGGCGGGCCAGATCCGCGGCTGCCTGGAAGCCCTCGGATTCGAAGCTGTTGATCACGGTCCGGTTCTCGTCGTCGGCCCGCATGGCAATCACACGGATTCCGTCGTCCAACGGGTCCAGGCCGTAGTACTGGGAACGCCACAGCGACGTGCCCGACCGATCGCTGGCAAACACGGGCGTGATGCCTTCACCGTCCCGCACCTGAGCCAGCCACGGTTCCATGTCCTCGTACCTGGCGACGTTGTCCAGCGTGAAGCCGTACTTGTCCATCAGATCCTTGCGGGGATGCACGCCCCAGGGCTTCGGGAAAATCTGCTGGTTGATGACGCCGTAGATATGGCCCTGGACCCTGACGGCCTCCCAGGTGCTGGGCGGCATCGAGGCGTAGAGGCCGGGCGCATGTTCCGGCAGGATGTCGTCCAACGGGTAGAGCACGCCATTGGCCACGTTGCTGGAGTAGCTGTTGATCCAGGGCGCAGTGAAGATGATGTCGCACTGCTCGCCGGCGGCCAGGCGGAGTTGCATCTTTTCGTTGTAGGCTCCAAAGTCGATGGGCTCCAGGGTCAACTGCACGCCGATCTTCTCATTGAGGATGGCGTTCATGGCGTCATTGACCTCCTGCAGGTCGGCCGGAATGCCGCGGCTGCCGTAGGTGTAGGTAATCGGGACCAGATCGTCGGCCATGGCCGACGGGCCGGTCTCCACCACCGGTTCGGGTGCAGCTGCGCAGGCACCCATGACAACGGCCAGAAGCAGCAGGGCTGCCAGCCCGGCCAAGCGATATCTCACGGTCATTGCAATACTCCTTTGGGTCGATGCAACACAAAAAAACAAGCCGAACCGCCAGTTCGGGGTTCGGAGTGTCAACCTTTGAGGCCGCCGATGGTGATCCCGCGCACGAAGTACTTCTGCAGCATCAGGAACGTGAACAGGGCCGGGCCGAACGCCAGCACCGCCATGGCCATGCGCGACGACTGGGTCGGAATCGGCATGCCGGTGGTCTGCGGATTTGAAGCCAGAAACTGGATGTTCCGCATGAGCACGTAGAGGAGGTACTGCAACGGGTACAAGGTGCTGTCGTCGATGAACAGCAGGGCCAGGAACCAGTCGTTCCAGTAGCGCAGGATGTAGAACAGCGAGATGGTCGCCAGCACCGGCTTGGAAAGGGGGGCCACAATCTGGAAGAACAGCCGCCACTCGCCGGATCCGTCGATGCGTGCCGCATCCAGGATTTCCTCGGGCAACTGCGAGAAGGAGGTGCGCAGGATCAGGACGAACCAGGCCGTGACCAGATACGGCAGGATGAGGGCCAGCACACTGTCCTTGAGCCCGAGATAACGCGTGACCAGGATGTAGAACGGCACCATGCCACCGTTGAACAGCAGGGTGAAGAAGACATAGAAGGACAACGGGCGGCGCAGTGCGAAGTCGCGTCGCGCCAGAGGCCACGCCAGCAGCGAGGACACCAGCAGGCCGACGGCGGTGCCACTCAGCGTGACCAGGAATGTCACGCCGTAGGCGCGGAGGATCTGACCCGGCTGCTGCAGAATGTAGGTGTAGGCGAACACATTGAAGCCCTGCGGCAGCAGCCGATAGCCGTTGCGTGCGATTTCGATTTCGTCCGACACGGAAATCGACACCACAAGCACCATCGGCACCAGGCAGGCCAGGCCGATCGCCGCCAGCACGGCATGGGCCACCACCTGCGACGGCTCAAGCTTGGAACGGGCCCGTTCCCGCCGCAGGTCGTTCGTGCGAACGGGCGTTTGGAGGAGGTCGATGCTCATCGTGTCGGGTCTCCGCCTAGAACAGGGAATAGTCCGCGTTGACCCGCCGCACGATCCAGTTGGCAAACACCACCGTGCCGAAGCCGACCACGGACTGGTAGAAGCCGGCGGCGGCGGCCATGCTGATGTCGCCGAGTTCCACCAGAGAGCGATAGACAAAGGTGTCAATCACATCCGTGGTCCGGTACAGCACGGAGGTATCCCGCGGCACGAAGAAGAACAAGCCGAAGTCTGCGTGGAAGATGCGTCCAACCGCCAGCAGGACCAGGATGATGATGAGCGGATACAACAGGGGCAGCGTGATGTACTGGATTTGCTTGGCCTTGGTGGCTCCATCGATGCGGGCCGCCTCAAACAGTTCCGGCGAGATGCCGAGAATGCCTGACAGATATATGAGACTGCCGAACCCCAGGCCATTCCAGAGATGGGCCAGCGTCAGGATCAAGGGCCACCAGGCGGCTTCGCGGTACCAGCGGATTGTTTCCAGGCCAAGCCCGTCGAGCACCTTGTTCACCAGTCCGGTGTTGCCATTCAACAGGGCGAACACGAAGTAGCTGACGATGACCCAGGAGATGAAGTAGGGGAAGAACAAGGCGGTCTGGTAGTACTTGCTGAGCCGGCTGGTGTACACCTCGTTCATGAGAATGGCCACCACCAGCGCACCGGCCGTGGATACCGTGATGAACAGCAGGTTCATCAGCAACGTGTTGCGCGTGATGCGCCAGGCGCTGTCCGTTCCGAACAGAAAGCGGAAGTTGTCCAAACCCACCCAGGCACTGTTCAGGATACCGGTGTCGAACCGGTAGTCCTTGAATGCGATGATGATGCCCACCATGGGCAAGTAGGCGAACACGAACAGGAGCAGGGCGCCCGGTGCGGCCATCACAGTCAGGCTGAGGTTGTTTCGCCGGGATCGGCCCGGGTTCCGGCCGGCTTGGCGTGGGGTGGTCACGGCACGCCCCCTATCCGGACGGGTTGAAGCAAGCCGCCGGTTGGTCGCAGCATGGAACAGTGCATTCTGGGCATGATCAGGCTTGGTCCGGACGGTATTCGTCGTGGTACAGGAAACAGGCGCTCTGTTGGGAGGCCTTGGTATCCGCGGTCACGAAGGGGGGACGCCGTTGGTGGCAGATGTCCATGGCATGTGGGCAACGGGTCTCGAAGACACAGGCATGTTCGGAGAAGACGAACTCTGACGCGTCGACCGCGTACTCGCTTCGCTCCTCCTGCCACCGGTGGTGCGGGTTGTGGCTGGGGACCGAGTCGATCAGCAACTGGGTATAGGGGTGCGACGGATTGAGCACCACCTGGTCCATGTCGCCGTGTTCGATCATCCGACCCCGGCACATGACCATGATGCGGCCGCCCAGATAGTACGCGGTGGCCAGATTGTGCGTGATGAAGATGGAGGAAATGCCCTGATCCCTGAAGTCGAGGAGAATGTTGAGGAACAGGGCCCTGAGTGCCGCGTCGATCATGGAGATGGGTTCGTCGGCCACGATGAGCTTCGGCTTCATCATGTAGACGCGGGCCAGCATCACGCGCTGCCGCTCGCCGCCCGACAGCTGGTGGGGATAGCGCCCCAGGACATCCTGCGGTCTCAGATCGACGGCACGCAGCGCATCCTCGATCAGGGCTTCGGCGTCGCTGTCGTTGGACGCCAGCGCGAACTTCCGGACCAGGACCTTCAGCACGCGGTCGATGCGGTAGAACGGATTGTAGGTGGCGTACGGATCCTGAAACACCGGTTGCACCTCGCGCCGAAAGGCGTGCCAGTCCGCGCGGCGGAAGTCGGCCAGATCGCGGTTGCGGTAACAAACCGTACCGGATGCGGCCTGTTGCAACCCGAGGATGGTGCGGGCCAGCGTGGATTTGCCGGACCCGCTCTCGCCAACAATCGTGATCAAGGTGGGTTCGGACGGGATCTCGAACGAGACATCGTCGACCGCCACGGTGGTCTTGTTGCCCTGGAACAGGCCGGTATCCCGGAACACGACCGACAGCCGGTCCACGGTTAACAGGACGTCGTTCATGCCGGACTTTGCTCCAGGTCGATGTCCGGATCGAAGAGATGGCACGTCACCTTGCGTCCGGTGTCCAGTTCAATGGTCCGGGGTGTGACGGTACTGCACACCGGCACGGCATCGGGACACCGCGGATGAAAGCGGCACCCCGGTGGCCAAGCCAGCGGGGAAGGAGCCATGCCGGGGATGGAATCCAGCCTTTCGCGGGGACCGCCAAGGGCCGGGATCGAGTGGATCAACCTCTTCGTATAGGGATGTTGCGGATTGTCGAAGATTTCGTAGACCGTGCCGAGTTCCATTACGACGCCGGCATACATGATGGCCATGCGATCCACCAGTTCGGCGTGGACAGCCAGATCGTGGGACACGAAGATGACCGTTGCCCCCATCTGATCCCGCAGGTGGGCAATGGTTTCGAGGACGGCCCTCTGTACGTTGACATCCAGTGCCGTGGTTGGTTCGTCGGCCATGACCAGTGCCGGTTGCAGCAGCATCGCCATGGCGATGCAGACCCTCTGCTTCATGCCGCCGGACAGTTCATGCGGATACAGCTTGCCCAGCGACTCGGGCAGGCCGACCATCTCCAGGGCGGCCGCAATGTTGCGACTGACTTCGTCCTGGCCGCCGGGTTCGTGGTGCATCACCACATCCGTCATCTGGTCCCGGATCCGCATGACCGGGTTGAGGGAGTTCATGGAACCCTGCGGGATGTACGATAGGTGCTTCCAGCGGATCTCGCGCATGGCGTGATAGTCGAGCTGCACGAGATCCAGACTCCGCTCCGGATCCTCGGGAAACGGACGGAACAACGCGGTCCCGGAACGGATGTGGCCGGGAGGTTCGATCAGGCGCAGAATGCCTTCCACCAACGTGGACTTGCCGCATCCCGATTCCCCGGCAAGACCGAAAATCTCGTTGCGATGCACCTCAACGTCCACTCCATCCACCACCTTGTACGCCCCGCGCACGCTGTCGTAGTGGATCCGCATGTCCTCAATGGTGAGGAGGGGTCTTGCGTCCGTCATGGTCAGTCTCCGGTTACGGATCGCAGACGCGGGTTGAACGCGCTCTCAAGACCGATGTTGATCAGGTTGAGCGCAACGAAGAAGGCGATCAGGCAACTTACCGGTGCAAACAGGATCCACCATTTGCCAATGGCCAGGACCCCGGACTGTACGGATTGCTGGACCATGAGGCCCAGGGTGTTGATGCTGGCCGGTCCCAGGCCAATCAGCTGCAGGCCGATTTCGGCCAGCATGGCGGAACTCATGCCCACGGCCACGGACACCCCCAGGAAAGGGAGCAGGTTCGGCAGGATTTCCAGGAAGATGATGCTCATGTCGCCCTGATCGCTGGTGCGGGCCAAGTCCACGAAGGGCCGTTGCTTGAGCGTAAGCACCTGCGAGCGGATGATGCGCGTGGTGAACGGCCAGGCGAACGCGGCCAGCAGCAAGGACATGACCGGAATGCTGATCGTGGGCAGGAAGGCCGCCAAGGCGATCAGCAGCGGCAGGCTGGGAATCACCAACACCATGTCCGTGCCGGTGCGCAGCACCGCATCGACCCATCCTCCCTTGTAGCCGGCGATGAATCCGAGCGAGATGCCGATGCCGGTGGCGGTGCAACCCGCGATCAGGGCAATCAGCATCGAAACCCGAATCCCGAGAAACAGCAGGGCCAGCATGTCTCGGCCCAGCTTGTCGGTGCCCGCAGGGTGGCGCAGCGAAGGATCGGCGTACGGTTCGAAGGTGCCCATCGACATGGGGGACACATCGGGATTTTGGAGCGCAAGCTGGCTCAACCACGGCTGCAGTACGGCAATTGCCAGCAACACCGCGAGCATGACGCCGCCAACGCGGAAATAGCCGCTGCGTTTCCAGGCGTCAACGATGAACATGGCACCGTCAGTCGCTCAACTTGATTCTGGGATCGATCAGAGGCAGGAACAAGTCGATGATGAACGTGGCTGCGAGCACCACCGTGATGCTCATGAGCACAATTCCCAAAATCAGGTTGTAGTCGAGGAGGCGGATGGCCGAGAGGAAGAGCGATCCCATCCCGGGGTAGTTGAAGATGATTTCGACCAGGTAGAACCCGTTCAGCACGAAACCCAGGGACAGCGCCAGACCGGTGATTTGGGGCAGCATGGCGTTGCGCAACACGTAGCGCATCAGAATGTGGGACCGGCGCAACCCCTTGGCATGGGCAAACTGAAGATAGTCGTCACCGAGGATGGTGGTCACCAGGGAGCGCGTCGAAATTAGCGTACCGGCCACACCCACCAGGACCACCGCCATGGCCGGCATGATGGCATAACGGGCCACGGAGAGCAGGAAGCGGGGATTGAGCAGGTCCTTTTCGATGCCGGGATCGTACGCGCCCTTGGTGGGCAGCAACACGAACCAGTACCCAAACAGAAAAAGGGCGAATAACGCAGTGAAATAGGAGGGAATCTGCGATATTACCAGCGAAAAATTAATCAGGAACTGTGAAGCGAAGTTGTTGCGAAACGTACCGATGATGCCGCCCACGACGAAGCCCAGGATCCACGAGATGATGGTGGACGTACCGAGCAGCCAAAGGGTCCAGGGCAACTTCTCCAGGATGTGTTCCAGGGCCGGCTTGGGGAAGTTGATGAACGAAGGCCCCAGGTCGAACCGGATGAACACGTTGCCCAGAAACCGCCAATACTGTTCGGGCAGTGAACCGTCGATGCCCAGCCTGGCCTTCATCTCCGCGGCCATGGCCGCGGCATCGGCCGCGTCAACCGTCTGCGAAAACTGCTGTTCCAACTGCTGCAAATAGGCCGACACGGGGTCGCCCGGGATGAGGTGGAAGAAGAAGAAAGCGAGTGTGAAGGCGCCCCAGATGCTCAGGAGGAACATCAGCGCCCTAGTAAGCACGTAGGAGAGGATCGGTGTCATCGCACCTTTCGGTTCGGGGCTGGGCGGGCGGGCCGGGCGCAGAGGAAGGCCCGAAGGCAGAAGAGCTCGGTGGCACTGCTTGACAAGCGGACTGTATACTACAACCACCACGCGTCGAGAGCCCCCGGAGGCAAGCCGCTATGGTCACTGGCATCGCGCCTTTCTCCTTTCCGCAAAGCCGAAACCCATCATGAGTTCTGCCTCTTTTCGCGCCGGGATCGTCGGGGCCGGCGGCATCGCGCGCGCCCACCTGCGAGCCTTGCAGACCCTTGAGCATGTGGAGGTCGCGGCGGTCGCGGACGTTGTTCCGGGCAAGGCTCGGGAAATGGCCGACCTCTACGGCATTCCCCAGGCGTTCGACTCGCACCGGGAGTTGGTGGCCCTGGACGATTTGGATGCGGTCCATGTGTGCACGTTCAATCAGGCGCACCGCGATCCAACCGTGGATGCCCTGAATGCCGGCAAACATGTGATGGTGGAAAAGCCCATGGCGGCCCGCCTCGATCACGCCACGGACATGGTCAAGGCCTCGCGCGACAACGACCGGTTGCTCATGTGCGCCATCAAGACCCGGTTTTCCGACGATTTGATGACCGCGCGCGAAGTGGTGGAGAGCGGCGACCTCGGGGCCATCTACTATGCGGAGACTGTGGCCCAGCGCCGCCGGGGCATTCCCGGCCGTACGTTCATCTCCGAGCAGACCGCCGGGTTCGGCGCGACGGCCGACATCGGGGTCTACGCCCTGGATGCCGTGCTTTGGCTCATGGAGCATCCGCAGCCGGTGTCGGTCAGCGGCATGACCCTCACCCACATCGGTTATGGCGGGCCGCCGACCCGAGGCGTGCACTGGCAGTGGGATCCCGAGCAGCTGGACGTGGAGGAGTTTGGAGCCGGCTGGGTTCGTTTCGACAACGGCGCGGCCATGGTGATCAAGTCGGTGTGGGCCATGCACATGGACTCGGTTGGCGAAACGTTCGTGTTGGGCCGGGAGGGCGGCTTGCGGTTGACCCCCGAATTGACCGTCTTCCGCGACAGTTGGGGTGTCCTGTCGGACATCAAACTGGGGGTGGAACCGAGCCATCAGCACGTGCAGTTCCAAAGGGAATGCGAAGCTTTCTATGCCGCGCTCGCGTCGGGAGGGCCCTCACCGATCGATCCCTGGCAGGCACTGATGACCAACGTGATCATCCAGGGCCTTCTTGATTCCTCCAGGCAAGGGGGGCGCGAGGTTCCGGTTGCGATGCCGCTGCCACCTCCCTGAACGGTGATTGCGTTTGGGCAGTATTTGGATCCGTGCTAACTTGAACCGTTCGCGACTTCAATTCAGTGATCGGGCCGGCCTTCCGGCTGCGGGGTGCATGCAGCCATGCTTGGTTCGCCCCCATTACGATGTCGTTTCCTTTTTTTAGGAGTAAAACCATGAAGTTGAAACTGTTGCCACTGTTGTTGGTGCTGGCGTTGGCGGCGTTGGCCGGTTGTGCGGTTGCCGCGCCGACCGATACGGGTGCTGCCGAACCCGCTGCGGAAGCGGCCGACGAGGGCGTAGCCGGCGAGTACGTTCCCACGCCGCGCGACGAGACCGTCATTGTCAATGAAATCGGCGGCAATTGGGATGTCTGGGAGAGCTACAACTTGCTGGCCCCGAATGCCGCGGCCCCCGGCATTTGGCAGGCGGCCCAGGAGCATCTCTTCAACATCAACTGGGCCACCGGCGATTTTGTCTACTGGCTGGCGGAAAGCTACGAATACAACGACGATTTCACACAACTGACCATCAAGACCCGGCCCGAGGCCCACTGGAACGACGGCACGGCCTTCACGGCGCACGACGTCAAGTTCTCGATTGAGATGGTGCAGAGCGAGATCGCGTTGCAATTCGGTTCGACCATGCAGGAGTGGGTTGCCTCTGTTGAGGCGTCCGACGACCATACTGTGGTCATCGATCTCACGAAGTCGAACCCGCGCTTCCACATGAACTTCGCCCGGGCCTGGGGCTTCCCGGTTCAGGCCAAGCACGTGTGGGAAGGCAACGACCCGCTTGAGTTCAAGAACTACCCGCCAGTGTTTACCGGTCCGTACAAGCTCTACCAGGAGTTTCCGGATCAGGCGATGAACATCTGGGTCAAGGACGAGAATTACTGGGGCATGGACGGCATGGGTGTTGAAGTGGGGCCGACCTACTATGTCACCCGCCTGGAACGGGTTCCGGAAACCGAGATTGCCGACGTCAAGGTCAACAAGATTGATCACCCCCATGCCCTGGGCGACGCCACGTTGATGCAGGCTGCGGTGGATGCCAATCCGGCCATCCAGCTGGCTGGCTGGCGCGATCCGTGCCCGCGGGCGATCTGGTTCAACAACGCCAAGTACCCGCTGTCGCTGCCGGAGGTGCGCCACGCCATCAACGCCGCGGTGAATCGGCAGAAGGTGGCCGATCTCCTGTTTGGCGTGCCGACGGTGCCGGCGCGCTTCCCCTGGGCTGACTGGGGCGTGCACGACAAGTACTCCTTTGAGGACATCCGGGCCGAGTTCGAGCTGGACTACGACATCGACCGGGGCAATGCAATCCTCGACGAACTGGGCTTCATGCCTGGCAACGACGGCATTCGCATTGACGGCGAAGGCAACCCGATGGAGTTCCAAATCAATGTCCCGGGCTTTGCCAACACCGAGTACAACATCGCCTTCGACCTGTCCGAGGAATTGGCCAAGATGGGCATCAAGGCCAATGTCAAGCGGATCGAGGGCCAGGCCATGTGGGACTCCCTGGACAACGGCAATTTCGACATGAGCTCCCACTGGTTCTGCGGCGACTGGGCCGAGGGGCCGTTGACGTTCTCGGACTGGAAGCACACCAACATCACCCCGATTGGCGAGAAGACCAATACCGGCAACCGGTGGCGCGTCAACATCCCCGAATTGACCGAGGTGATGAACCAGATTGAACAGATGAGCCCGAACGATCCGGCCATCGAGGACCTGTATCGGCAGGCTGTGCGCCTGTACTTCGAACACCTGCCGGGGCTGGCGATTGTGCAGACCACCTACGTGATGCCCTTCAACTGGCATTACTGGGATGGGTGGCCAACCTCGGACAACGTCTACGCGGTTCCGTTCACCTGGTGGCCGGAATTCAAGTATGTGATGTTCAGTCTGGAACCGACCGGCAACTAACGTTTCGGCTGCAGTTCAATTCCGCCGGGGCTGTCCGCCACTCGCGGGCGGTCCCGGCACCGGGACGAGGCATGGATGGCACGGGCCAATGCCAGGAGTACCGCATGCCCACAGTGCCTCATTGCCGACATCCCGGGCGCATCCATCCGCGGGATTTCATCCAGGTACCCGATAGGGACTGCCAATTGCATGGTTGATGGAACTTCACGACATGAAGCTCGATATCCCGTTGCGCATTCTGGGTAGCCTTGTGCTGCTCGCCCTGGTCCTGCAGCTGGCATCCTGCGGAGGCCGCGCCCGAGAGGACGAGGCCCCGGCTGGTCCGCCGCTGGAGGAGCCCAAGGAATTCGAACGGCAACTGAACCCGCCTGTTCCGGTCCGGCTTCGCGACGATGTGCCGGAGTTGGACCTGTACGTGCGGACCTGGCCGAGTCTGGACAAGTTCATGTCCATCAAGGCCGGTGCCGAGACCCACGGGTTGACGGTCACCAACAGCGAGAATTGGGTCAAGGTGACGGTTCCCGGTTTGGGGCAGAAGGCTTACATCTGTCGATGCTACTTGGAAGTGGCTGACGACTCGATTGACCCGCAAGGGTTGGATGCGCCGTGCGACGCGGAAATCGGGAGCGCCTGCCGCGCAGACATGGACGAGCAGTTCGGCAGTTCCCAGCGCAGCGGCTGAGAGACACCCGGAGCCGTTACCCGCATCCGACGCGGCGACGGGCCTCGGGCCGGTCCCCGGGTCCCCTGGCCGGCCCGCATCGTGTCGGCCTCCATCCAGTCCGGCGGCCATCGGGCCAACCACGGGACCGAGGGTCAGAGGATGCCGTACTTCCTGAATGCCTCGGCGGCGCCCATTCCGTCCCGAATCGCGTTGCGAACCGTGTTTTCGCCGCGGATCTTTTCCCAAGCCATCTCAATCACCTCCTGTTCGCTGGCTTGCGGGATGACGCAAATGCCATCCCGGTCGCCAAACAGGAGGTCGCCGGGTTTGATCTCGACTTGGCCTATCATCACCGGGATCCTCCAGGCAACCACCTGACCCCGAGCGCCCTGATCCTGAGCGTAGGCACCTTTGGAAAACGTTGGGAAATCAAGCTCCAGAATGCCACTGGTGTCCCTGTGGTAACCGTTCAGGACGGCTCCTGTGGCTCCCAACCGCCGCGCTCGCAGACTCATCAACTCTCCCCAGAGTGCATAATCCAGGCTTCCTCCCGTCCCCAGATACACTTCATGGGGCCGCAAATCGTCCAATGCATCCATCAGGAGTCCAAACGGCTGTTCCCCAGCGCCGCTCTTGGTCCGGGATCGGTTCACGTCGCGGGACAGCACGGGCACGGCCCGGCCGGCCAGGATCATGGCCGGATCAATCGGCCTTACGTCGGCGGGCAGGAACTGATGGTCGAGACCAATCGTGTCCATCACATCACCCACTACGGCTGGAAACAGATGTTCTGTCATCAGGTCCATCAGTTCGGCATCGGTGGTCCAACGCAATTCCATGGTGGCATTCCTCTTGGGGGTGTTTCGGAACAGACATGGTAATCCGAAGACCGGCCGCCCGAACCAAAACCGTCTGTATCCAACGACTTCCAACGTGCTTCACCGAACACCAGTGAGCCGCCCCGATTGCTGACATGAGGATTCGTGAAATTCGCTGTGCCGGCTTGCGGGGGGCAACTCCGGAAGGCGGCTGGGATGAGGAACTGCAAGCCGACGACTGTGTCCACACGTTGGTTTTGGTGGTCACGGACGAAGGCCTGACCGGCCTGGGCAGTGCCTTCACGTCGGAGGCGCTGGTCAAAGGTGCGCTTGATCTGGTGTGGCCCTTGTTGCGCGGCGAGAACCCGCTGGAACCAGAACGGGTAGCTGAAAAGCTTCACCAGCACACGTTTTGGACCGGTCGGGGAGGCTCGGTAACCCACGCGATCAGCGCCGTTGACATTGCCCTGTGGGACATTCTGGGCAAGGTTGTCGGCCAACCCGTCGGACGGCTGCTGGGCGGCCGGTATCGTGAGACAGTCATGCCCTATGCCTCGGTGCTGATGGACTACCCCGACCGGATGGCCGATGTTCTGTTGCCACTGCGTGACCAGGGATACCGTGCCATCAAGATGGGCTGGGGGCCCTTCGGCCGGGAGGATCAGGGCCTGGACGAGCGGATCGTATGCGAGTCGCGGTCGCTGGTGGGTGACAACTGCCTTTTGATGGTGGATGCCGGGGCCAGCGACGCCTTCTGGACCAGAGGCTACAAGTGGGCCCTGCGAACCGCCCGCATGCTGGCAGACTACGATGTGGGCTGGTTTGAAGAACCGCTGGTGCCTGACGCCATGGCGGACTTTGCGCAACTCCGCGTGCATGCGCCCCTGCCCATTGCCGGCGGCGAGGTCCTGACCCGGCGCCAAACATTCAAGCCTTGGCTGGATCGTGGGTGTTTCGACATTGTCCAGCCCGATGTCACCAAAGTCGGCGGGATTTCCGAGTCCCGGCGCATTGGCCGCATGGCCGAGGATGCCGGGATCCGTTACATCCCCCACGGTTGGAACACCGCCTGTGGACTGGCGGCCGATCTCCATCTGGCATCCGCATTTCCGGGAACGGACCTGGTGGAGTACATAGCAGGTTCGGCCTATGTGGATGAACTCCGGGCGGGGGCTTGGCGCCTGGACGCCAATGGGCATCTGGCCATACCGAACAGTCCGGGTTTGGGACTTGAACTCGACTCCGATGCCGTGGCGCGCTATACCGGCCAACGCGACTTCCTGAAGCCCTAGACTGGAAACGACGCGCATGGGCACGCGACTGACCGGCAAGACCGCCATCATCTCCGGTGGTGCGTCCGGTATGGGCCGGGCCCAGGCCCGGCTGTTTGCCCGCGAAGGCGCGTCAGTCTGCATAGCTGACATAAATCAAAAAGCGGGCGAGGAGGTCGCGGACGGGATCCGCCGGGCCGGAGGACAGGCGATTTGCTGTCGCTGCGATGTGCGTTCGGCCGCGGACTGGGCGGCGGCTGTGGGCGCGGCACTGGACGCGTTCGGCCAGGTAACCACGCTGTGCAACATCGCCGGCAGCAATGTGCGCAACAGCTTCGATGAACAGACCGAAGAACAGTGGCACTTCATCGTTCAAACCGCCTTGACCGGGGCTTACCTCGGCATCAAGGCGGTTGTGCCGGCCATGCGCAGGCACGGATACGGCTCGATCATCAACACCGGATCCTTGGCGGTGACCCATGCCGGGGGCAATCCCGCCTACTCCGCAAGCAAGGTCGGCATGCTGGGCTTGACTGTCAGCACGGCCGCGGCCTATGCCGCCGATCAGATTCGGTGCAACCTGGTGTCCCCCGGACATGTGGACACGCCCTTCCTCAGGGGCAACGCACCTCACAGCCCCAACGACGAGTCCACCAGCATCAACGTCCCGGAAAACTACCGGCGTCGGCTGGAGGCTACACCCATGGGACGCCTGGTCCAGCCTGAAGACATCGCCCAGGCCTTCCTGTTCCTGGCTTCGGACGAGGCTTCCATGATTACTGGTGCCCACCTCAAGGTGGATGGCGGCGCCGGTCTGGCCGTGTAGGCGACGGACATCGCGGAGGGACCGGGACTAAGTGTGGTTGATGTAGGATTCGAAACGCATTCCTTGCTGTACAGAAGGCGTTTTCGGTCGTGATCGACTGTGATATTCACAATGAGGTTCCGCATTTGGAGGAACTGTATCCGTACCTTCCGCAACATTGGGTGGACTATACGGAAGAGTCGTCGTTTGAAGGGCCGGATGCGAACGACTATCCGGAAATGGTGGCAACGACCGTGCATCCCGACATCCGTGAGGACTACTTCGGCGACGGACAGTGCAACACGGAGGCGCGCGTCCGGTTGATACAGGACCGGGTGCTGGATCCGCTGGGGATTTCAGTGGCCGTCCTGAACAATGCCTTCAGGGTCCCGTCCATCCACTCCGTGGACCTGGCCGCGTCGATGGCCACGGCGGTCAACACCTGGCAGCAGGAGCAGTGGCTGGCGGCCGACAAACGGTTCCGTGCATCGATTGTTGTTCCGAGCCACAATCCCGTGGCGGCAGTCCAGGAGATTCGGCGCTGGCAAAACACTCCGGG
>CAZMKQ010000010.1:59663-60072 GCA_964566955.1 uncultured Caldilineaceae bacterium
TGTGCAGGTCCTTCTCCCTGTCCGGTCGCATGTGCCCTACGGGGTACGCAACATGGACCTGCTGTTCGAGGCCATTGCAGACTCAGGGCTGCCTGCAGCCATCAATTTCGGAGGTGCTCCCGGCGTGCCCCCCACCGGTGTGGGCTGGCCACAAACCTATTACGAAATCCATGCCGGCATGGCTCAGGTGTTTCAGTCGCAGGTCATGAGCATGGTCTACGAAGGCCTGTTTGACCGCTATCCGCAACTGCGCATCGTGCTGCTGGAGGGTGGCTTCACCTGGGCACCGTCGCTGATGTGGCGCATGAACAAGGAGTGGAAGGGCCTGAGGCACAATGTGCCGTGGGTTAAGAACTGGCCCGCGGACTATATCCGAACCCATTTTCGGTGGTCGCTGCAGCCGTTGGAT
>CAZMKQ010000011.1:0-55588 GCA_964566955.1 uncultured Caldilineaceae bacterium
CCGGGATTGATGTCCAGACCTTCACCGTGGCCGTGTAATTCCACATTAGACGTAATATCTCTTCTACAACAAGACCGCCTTGAACGACCAGGGCATTGTGTTGGACGATCCGGGTTGGTCGTGGGCCGATTATGTCGAGGTGGCCAAGACGGTCACGGACCCGGACAACGATGTGTTTGGATCCTGGGTGCGGGCGAACTTCGAGGGATACATGGTCGGTGTCCGCTCCATGGGCGGCGACCTGCTCAACGAGGACGGCACGCAGTCCCAAATCAACTCGGACGAAGCCTGGGAGTTCTGGAATCTGCTGTATGCGCTGATCAACGAACACAAGACCACGGCGCAGCCCACGGACATCCGGGACTGGAAGCCGCCCTTCGCGGAACAGAAAATCATGATGGCCAACGACAACGGCTACCGTGAATCGTTCCTGCGCGAGATGGTCCAGGACTTCGAGTTCGACACCTTCCTGATTCCCAACATGGGCGACGTGCCGCGCGGAGGCCTGGTGGGCGACATCTCCGCCATCTCCGCAGCCTCCAGCCATCACGATCTCGCGTGGGAATGGGTGAAGGGCACCTTGGCCACGGAGGAGGGCATCAAGCGCGTGCAGAACGCCCGCTTCATCCCCCTGCCCACGGAAGCAGCCCTGCTCCATGAGGACGCCATGGTCAGTCACCAGTACGAGTTCTACGTGCGTCAGTGGATCAATGAACCGCCGCGGGCGGCCCCCACCGCAGGCAACGGGCGCACCAGCGATGTCTTCAGCACGTTGCAACGCGGCATGGAAGCGGCCTGGCTGGCCACCGAACCGCTGACGGACGTTGTCAACAGCGTGGACAAGGAGATTCAGGACATCCTCGACATGCCATCGGCCTAACCGGGGGAGGGCTCTCCCGGTCGAGGAGAAGGTTGCCGGCTCGGATGCCCCCGGGACCGCAGGGTCCCGGGGGCTGGAGCCGCGCGCATCAATCTGCCTGGCCACGGAGAATCAACGCTCGGAAGCCATGTCCCATCGCACCATGCACGGCGCACCGACCAGGGAATCCTTGACCGCCCGCATCGCCCGTCCTTTCCGGCTGGGGGTACTCGGTTGGTACGAAGCCCGATGGGGGCTGTTCTTCATCTGCCCTTGGATTCTGGGTTTCCTGCTGTTCCAGTTCGGCCCCATGCTGGCCTCCGTCTACTTCTCCTTCACCGACTACAACGTGCTGCGCCCGGCGCGGTGGATCGGTCTGGACAACTACCAATACATGGTCACGACCGATCCCCGGTTCTGGAAAGCCATCCAGGTCACTGTCTACTACGTGGTGCTGCGGGTGCCGCCGACCATCGTGGGGGCCCTGATCTGCGCCATCATCCTCAATCAGTCGATTCGGGGACGGGTGGTCTACCGCACCCTGTTCTTCATTCCCTCCATCACCCCGGGCGTGGCCGCCATTCTGGTGTGGACCTGGGTCCTCAACCCCCACTACGGCCTGTTGAACTACATGCTGGACCAGGTCGGGATCGAGGGTCCATCCTGGCTGGGCGATCCGGATTGGGCCGTGCCATCGCTCGTGATGCTGGGAGTCTGGGGTTCCATTGGGGGAACCAGCGCCATCATCTTCCTGTCGGCCCTGCAGGACATCCCGGAATCACTGGTCGATGCAGCCCGAGTGGATGGCGCCACCTGGCTCCGCGAGCAACTGCACATCACCATCCCCCTGTTAACTCCCGCCATATTCTTCGTGTTGGTCCTGACCATCATCGGCACGTTCCAAGCCTTCACGGCCGCGTTCGTCAGCACCAACGGCGGGCCCGCCTATGCCACCTACTTCCTGGTGCTGCATCTCTATGAACGCGCGTTTCAGAGCTTCCAGATGGGGTACGCGTCGGCCCTGGCCTGGGTGCTGGTGGCATTTCTGCTTGTGTTCACCTATCTGCAGATCCAGGGGTCCAACCGCTGGGTGCACTACGGAGGGGATTGAACCTCGCTCGCGCAGGCATGTCCGCGTCCCTCCCCGTTGTACGCAGCGCACTGCGTACCTTCGCCATCTACGGTGTCTACATCGGGGCATCGATTCTGTTTGTCATACCGTTTGTCTGGGCCCTGTCCGGCTCCCTGAAGAACCCGTACCAACTCGAGCTGTTTCCGCCGGAGTGGATTCCGGACCCGGTGTTGTGGCGCAACTATGCCGAGATCTGGACCATCGTGCCCCTGGGCCGCTTTATGTGGAACACCTTCTTCATCGCCGTGCTGTCGCTGGTCGGACAGCTTTTCACCGCCTCGATGGTGGCCTACGGCTTCGCCAAGTTCCGGTTTCCCGGGCGGGACGTGCTGTTTCTGTTGATGCTGTCAACCCTGATGCTGCCCATCCACGTCAGCCTCATTCCTCGCTTCGTGCTGTTCTACAAGCTGAAATGGGTGGACACGTTTCTGCCCCTGATCGTGCCCAACTATTTCGGAGGCAGCGCCTTCGCCATATTTCTGCTGCGGCAGTTCTTTCGCAACCTGCCCAAGGAAATGGACGACGCGGCGCGCATCGATGGCGCAGGCTACTGGCGCATCTTCTTTCAGATTCTGCTGCCCCTGTCCCGCTCCGCGTTGATCGCGCTGACCATCCTCGGCTTCCTGGCGGACTGGGAGGATTTTCTGCAGCCGCTCATCTATCTGCAGTCCACGGAAAAGCTCACGGTCTCCATCGGCCTCCGCTTCCTGGCCGTGACCGCCAGTTCCGACATCTCGGGGGACCCCACCACCCATCTGCTGATGGCCGCCTCCATCGTGTCGTCGCTGCCTCCGATCCTGCTCTATGTCGTGGCGCAGCGGCAACTGGTGCAGGGTTTGGTCCTGACGGGATCCAAGGGATGAGGGTGTCCATCCCGATCATCTGCGGAACCTCCCATCCATGCCCGCCCCCTCCCCGTCTCCCGATATTGTCCTGATCCTCACGGATCAGTGGAACCCGCGCATGATGGGCTGCTACGGCGATGCCGCGGTGCACACCCCCCACCTGGACCGATTGGCGCGCGCAGGGGTGCGCTTCGACAACGCCTATGCCTCCTCCCCGGTGTGCATGCCCGCCCGTTGTTCCCTGGTAAGCGGCCAGTTTCCCCACCGGCACGGCTTCTGGAACAACTTCACGGGTCTCAAGTTCCCGGCCGACCGGGTGACGCTGTTCCACGCGTTGAGGGAGCAGGGCTACACCACGGCCAAGATCGGCAAGTACCACCTCTTCAATGCGGAAGCGGGCGAAGATCATCGGGACCACGGGGACTACTACGACGCGCTGGGCCTGGACTGGGCCCAGGAGTTGCCCACCCCGTACATGGGGCCCTATCTCCGCAACGAGTACACCCGGTTCCTGGCGGAGAGGGGGATGCTCCAGCCCTACATCGACGACATTGCCGAGCGATTCGTCGGGGGCGACCATCATGTCGTGCGACCTTCCCCCCTGGCCCCCGACGAGCACATCGACGGCTATGTGGCTCGGCAGTCGGAGCGGTACATCGAGGCCTGCACCCGGGAGCGGCCCATGTTTCTGTGTGTCAGCTTCCCTGGACCCCACACCCCCTTTGACGCCCCGCGGCCGTACAGCGACATGTACGACCCCGAGGCCATGACCTTGGCCCCCAACGTACCGGCCACAACCGGCCAAGGCCATGATCACGCCCACATCCGGCGGATGCAGGCCAACTACTTCGGGAAGCTCACACACCTGGACGATCGCGTGGGCGCGCTGCTGCAGGCACTGGACCGACGGGGCAACCTGGCCAACACACTGGTTCTGTTCGCCGCCGATCACGGCGAGTATCTGGGCAGTCACGGACGACACGGCAAGGGCGACTTCCACGAGGAATCCGCGCGCATTCCCTTGTTGATGCACTGGCCGGAGCGGATCCGGCCGCACCAGACATGCGCCGCTCCGGTCAGTTGGCTGGACCTGTACGCCACCGTGCTCCACGCCGCGGGCAGGGACGACCACTCGACCCCATGCCGGGAGTCCCTGTTGCCCCTGGCCACATCGGCCCGCGGGCCGACGCGCGAGGCCGTGTTCTCCGAGATTGGGAACCGCCAAGGTTTCAACTTCATGGTGCGGGCCGGAGACCACAAGTGGTTTCTCACCAACGGCAAGGAGTCCCTGTTTCATCTGTCCTGCGATCCCTACGAACAGCACAATCTGGCCGAGGACGCCGGCACCTCCGCTCTGCGCCTTGACATGCGGGAGCGTCTGCTCCAATTCCTCATGTCGGATCAGGAAAACCACGCAGCGGGCTATCTGCCGTTGTTTCAGCGCATGGGCCTGCAGGTGTCCGGACAGGAGGACGCCTACGCCTTTCTTCGCAGCCGGTTCCACCGGATTCACGGCCTGGAGCCTTGACCCGCCCTGTTGCCAAGCACGACCAATAGCCATGACATCCACGGAAGTCACCAAAATCCAATTTGCCGGGCCGGGCCGGGTGCAGGTGGTCACGGAACCAATGGATTTCGTCCTGGCACCTGACGAAGTGCTGTTGCAAACACAGTTCAGTCTTGTGAGCACCGGCACCGAAACCGCCAAGCTGACCGGTCTGCAGAAAGTGGCCTACCCCTTCGACACCGGGAACCGCGCGTGCGGGACGGTGGTGGCCTTTGGCTCCGATGTCCGGAACGTCCGGGTCGGCGACGTCGGGTTCAGCTACACGCCCCACTGGAGCCATGCCCCGGCCCGCCGGCTGTTCGTCAAGGCTCCCCGGGAAGTGCCGCAGCAACACGTTCCCTTCGCGGGCATGGCCTCCGTGGGCATGACGGCGCTGCGCGTGGGCCAGGTGGAACTGGGGGATCAGGTAGCGGTCGTGGGCCTGGGTCTGGTCGGCATCCTGACCGCCCAGCTGTGTCGGATCGCCGGTGCCCACACCGTGGGGGTGGACATGAAGCCGTCGCGCCTGCGGCTGGCCAAGGCCTGCGATCTGCCCGTTACCATCGATGCCAGTCTCCCTGATGTCAAGGCACGCATTCTGGAGGCGACGGCAGGTCGGGAACCGGATGTGGTGATTGAGGCATCGGGCACCCCCGAAGGCGCGATCCAGGCCCTGCAGCTCACAGGATCACAGGGAGAGGGCAACGTGGTCCTTTTGGGTTCGCCCCGCCGCAGTCTGGACACGGATGTCACGCCTCTGCTCAATCGGGTGCATCTGTGGCGGGGAGGCTCCGTGAATCTGCTGGGCGCCCATGAATGGCGCTATCCCCTGCACCGGGACCCGTTTCACAAGCACTCGATCGAACGCAACATCGAGGTCGTCTTCCAGCTGATGGCCGAGCAGCGACTGTGTCTCGAACCGCTCGTCTCCCATGTGGCTCCACCGGAACGCGCACCCGAGGTGTTCGCGGACTTGGTCGACCAACCGGACACGATGGTGGCGGCCCTGTTTGACTGGACAGCGACGGATCCTCGACCCGGGTGACGGAGAACAAACACCCACAGAAGATTGTGTGGCGCACTCGGCATCCTGGCCGCGTGCGAGATGCCGACGGCCGGAACGGGCGACGGTGCCGCCGAGTCCGCCGAACTGAGCGTGTGGGTGTGGTGGCCCAGCCCCGTGCCTTCCCTGATTGAGATGGGCGACACCTTCATGGAGGCGCATCCCAATGTCACGGTCTCCGTGGAAGCCCCGTCGGACTACTGGACCAAGGTCCAGACATCGATTGCCGGGGGTGCCGGCCCCGACTTGTTCTTCATGAACAACGTCAACTACTGGTCCTGGGCGCACCGGGGCGTGCTGTACGACATGACCGAACTGGCCGCCGCCGACGACGCCATGCAGGACAACATCGCCAACTCCTGGCAGGGCGCCGTCGATTTCTACAACTACAAGGGCCAGCAGTTCGGCATGCCCTACATGTACACGTCCATCGTCCTCTACTACAACGAGGACTACATCGACAGCAAGGGCTTGGCCCTGCCGGCGGACATTGAAGATGAGATGGACTGGAACCGCTTCCGCGAATACGGCCTGGCCCTGCACGAGCAGGACGACGACGGTGTCGGGATGTGGGGCCTCTACTCCACGGCCGGCATCGAGACCGGCTGGCTGAACTTCGTGCGCGCCAACGGCGGAGACTTCCTGAACGCCGACAATTCGGAGTGCATCATCGATTCCCCCGAATCGATCGAGGCCTGGAACTTCCTGGTGAACCTGCGCCGCGAGGACGGCATCTCCCCCAGTCCGGAAGCCCTGCAGGCCGAGGGGGCCAACAGCCTGTTCCAGACCGGCAGGATTGCCCTGTATCCATCGGGCAACTGGGAAATGTCCTTCCTGAACGAGCAGCTGAAGGACTTCAGCTACAACATCACCCTCTTGCCGTTCTCCCCGCAGACGGGCGAACGCGGCGGCACCACCAACATCGTCGGGGTCGTCATCAACAACAACACCCCGGCCGAGGGTCCGGCCTGGAACCTGATGACGCACCTGCTGTCCAAGGACTCGCAGGACAAGCTGGCCCGCGCCAACGTGCTGGCGCCGGTGCGCCACGACTCGGCCGAGCTGTACTACGACCCGGCACTGGGGCCCGCCAACCGCAGGGCCGCCTTCGAAATGCAGGAGTGGACATCGGCCCTGCCCACCCACGACGTGGTCACGTGGGGCGAGATGATGCAGCCCACGACCGAGTGGCAGACCGAGATCTTCGAGGGACGCGTGAACGTGGAGGAAGGACTCGCCAACATGGCGGAGAGCGTCAACTCCCTGTTCTGATCCCCTGTCCCGGTTGTTCGTCATGATGAACCAAGGTCGCGGGAACCCATGCGGCCGGCTTGGCCGGGCGCCCCCTGCGACCGCAGAACATGGGCCTGTTTGCCTGCCAGGCTCGCTTCGGGCATCTCCGGTGGCACCCGGGTGGACAAACCGGGAACCGGGCGGTCCACCGGCCCGGGGCGGTGAGGGTCCGTACTGCCCGCAACCTGGTACGCGTATGTACAAGGGCAAGTTGTGGCATCGAATCCGGCCGCATGCGGCCGGCTGGCTGTGCGCCTCTCCCTGGATCCTGGGATTCCTGGTCTTCACGCTGGGCCCTATGATCTGGTCCATTTACTACAGTCTGACGGAGTACCCGTTGATCCGGCCGCCGGTCTGGGTGGGGCTGGACAACTACCGGTTCATGCTGCAGGAGGACAAGTTCTTCTTCAACTCGTTGCGCGTCACGACCCTGTACGCCATCGTGGCGGTCCCCCTGCATCTGGTAATCGGATTCCTGATGGCCGTGATGCTCAACCAGAAGATTCGCTACATCGCCCTGTGGCGCACGGTCTATTTTTTGCCCTCGGTGGTGTCCGGGGTGGCCGTGGCCCTGCTGTGGCAATGGATCTTCAATTCGGACTTCGGCCTCGCCAACTGGCTGCTGGGCCTGGTGGGCATTGACGGGCCCAGTTGGCTGCTCAGCCCCACCTGGGCCCTGCCGGCCCTGATCATCATGAGCCTGTGGGGCGTGGGCGGCAGCATGGTCATCTTCATCGCCGGGCTGCAGGGCGTGCCCCAGGCCCTGTACGAGGCGGCCGAAATCGATGGCTCCAGTGCCGTGCAGCGCTTCTGGCACGTCACGGTGCCCATGGTCTCGCCGGTGATTCTGTTCAACCTGATCATCGGGCTGATTGCCGCCCTCCAAACCTTCACGCAGGCCTTCATCATGACCGCCGGCGGACCCAAGCAGTCAACCCATTTCTTTATGCTGCACCTGTACAACAACGCGTTTCAATGGCTGAAGATGGGTTATGCCTCCGCCCTGGCCTGGGTTCTCTTTGCGTACATCCTGATCGCCACCCTCTTCGTCATTCGTTCCTCGTCCCTGTGGGTCTTCTACGAGGGCGAGATCAAGGGCAGGTAGCCAGGCATGGCCATACGGGTCGGTACAGCCACCAGGCATCGGGTGGACTTCAGGATCAGGGCGGGCCGGTTGCTGGCCCGGACAGGCCTGTACATGGTGTTGTCCCTGGGGGCCTTCCTGTTCCTGGTGCCGTTTGTGTGGATGATCTCCACGGCTCTGAAGGAGGCCGGGGACGTGATGAAGTTCCCCCCGGAATGGGTGCCGCAACCGGTGCTGTGGGGCAACTTTGTCGAGGCGTTCACACAGGACTACGCCCCGTTCGGAATCTTCTTCAAAAACACGATCGTAATCACGGCAACGGCGGTGTTGGGCCAGTTGCTGTCGGCCAGCCTGGTGGGATTCAGCTTTGCCCGTCTCCGCTGGTGGGGCCGCGACTACCTGTTCCTGGTCGTGCTGGCCACCATGATGCTGCCCTACCAGGTGACGCTGGTGCCAGTGTTCGTGCTGATGAAGGTCCTGGGCTGGATCAACTCGCTCCTGCCCCTGATAGTTCCCTTCTACCTGGGCGGGGGCGCGTTCTACATCTTCCTGTTTCGCCAGTTCATGATGACCATCCCGCTGGAGCTGGACGATGCCGCGCGCATCGACGGCTGCGGGACCTTGTGGCTCTACGCCCGCATCATCCTGCCCCTGTCGGGTCCGGCCCTGGCCACCGCGGCCATTTTCTCGTTCCTGGCGCACTGGAACGATTTCATCGGTCCGCTGATTTACCTCAACAGCGTCTCCAATTACACGCTGTCCCTGGGCCTGCGCATACTCCAGGGATACGGCGGCTACGGCATCCAGCGTTGGAACCTCCTGATGGCGGCCTCCCTGTTCGTGATGATGCCGGTGTTGTTGCTCTTCTTCTTTGCGCAGAAGTACTTCATTCAGGGCATCGTGACCTACGGCGTCAAGGGGTAGATCGGGAAGCGTCAGGGCCCCGGCCGAGGCAGTCAAGCCGGAGCTTGTTGTCGGGTGGAGCCTATCGTACGAACGACCAGCGTGGCGACACGACCATTATCATTGGACATAAGCCGTGCCCCTTTGGCAATGGCGACACGAGCAAGGAGGAACGGAAATGTTGACCGAGGCCAGGTATCACCGGGGCATTCCCCTGGAAATGTCGGATGAGACCTTCGGGACCCTCCGGGTGTCAGCGGACATCGCCGAAGACGGCCCGGCGCTGCGGAAGCGGTTGGCCGAGGACGGCTACCTGTACCTGCCCGGCTATCTGGACCGGGAACTGGTGCTGGAGGCCCGGCGCGGGGAGCTGCAGTTGTTTTATGACTTGGGCTACCTGGACCCGGACCAACCCTTGATGGACGGCGTGGTCAGCGAGCAATACCGGGGCGTGGCCGCCAATCCGTACGGCGAACCCGAACTTCAGAAATCGACCAAGCGCAATCAGGCGTTGCGGAATGTCCTGTACGACGGCCGGATGATTGCTTTCTACCGGATGCTGTTCGAGGAAAAGGTACGAGCTTTCGACTTCACCTGGCACCGGGCCAAGACGGACAGCCAGGAAACAGCCGCCAATCCCCATTGCGACATCGTGTTCATGGGTCGCGGTTCCCATCGCCTCTGTACCAGCTGGACACCCTTGGGCGATATCCCCACCGAGATGGGCGGCCTAATCGTGCTGGAAGGCTCCTGCCATCTTGATCACGTCAAGTCCACCTACGGTACCCTGGATGTCGACCGCTACTGCACAAACTACGATGATGCGGCCGAGATTGAGGATGGGAGCAAGGTGTGGCAGGACTGGGTGAAGAACGGGGCCTACAAGGACAATGCCTTGGAGACCCGGCAGGAACTGGGCGGCCGCTGGCTGACCACGGACTATGAGGCAGGCGATCTACTGGTGTTCAGCATGTTCACCATGCATGCCAGCATGGACAACCACACCGACCGCTTCCGCCTGTCCACCGATACCCGCTACCAACCCGCATCGGAACCCGTGGACGAAAGGTGGATTGGCGATAATCCCATCGCGCACGGTCCCGATGGGAAGATTGGCCTCATCTGCTGAACAAATTGAGCCTTCTGCATCCGTGCCGGTCGCGGGCCCTACAATGCCCATGACCGGCCGGTAGCCAGCCCAAGCCCAACCCGGGGTTCAGGCCGACCACGCGGCGGGCGGTGCCCCGGCGAATGGCAAGACTACTGGCATTGAGCCAAAACTGCTTCGGGTTACCAGACAGAAACTGTCCCCGAGAGTGCCTACTTAAGCTAAATGGCTTCGAAGAACTCCGCACTTGGTGTAACAACCTGCACGGTTTTCGTACTCACACCTAAGTTATGGTTCTTGAGGAGTTCGCACAGTTCTCTCCCGTTTACAAGGTCAATCGCGGGTGCGCCGTCACGTACGGCCTCGTGTTGTGCATCTTTGGTAAACACCCCTGTGGTGATGAAAAGCCCTTTGTCAGCGCGGCCAACCATTGCACCTCGAAAGTCGCGAATCTCGGGCGCTCCAACCGGGCCTTTGTACCGCTTGCACTGGAACATCACATGGAATGAAATTAGTCTCACCCGCAGCACGCCCGCGCCGTCAATACCGCCATCACCAACGCGTCCCGTTACTTCAACTCTCGTAAAGCCCACCTCACGCAGGACGCGCTGGCAAAGCCGCTCAAAGGCGTCCGGCTTTATATTTTGGAGATTTCTCAGGAGAGCGTTTTCCCAGTCCAGAGAATCGTCTGAGCCAATCTGGTTGGATTCGAGGGATGGGTCGCTCTTCTCCGCCTTCGCCCCAAAATGTTCCATTCGATATTCGTTGACTAAATCACGTGTGTGCCCCGCACTTTCGATATTCCGTCCAGTTTTAGTAATGGTCCATACGCCCCGCGACGGATTCTCGATTGCCTCTATGAATTTAAGATGGGTGCGCGCCCATGCTGCACGGTAGTCCACTTCGGTCTGCGGGCCGTTTGAGTGCAGTTCATTCAGAATGTCGTCTGGAAGGGATAGACGTGTCGAAACAAGAGATGATAATTCATGGATGGAAGCAGAACCTCCGCTGTCTTCAAGGGCTTTGAGTGTTGGCCAGAGAAGGTCCAAATACGTCGGCATCTGAGGTTTTGTACCCATAGATCACTCACTTAGCTTGGCTTTTCACATATTTTATGACAGTCAATTCCAAATTCAGCCAAGAGCCTTAGGCATCGCAATCCATTATCCATGTCCTAAACGGTAGGCCTCCTTCGCCAGGCCGTAGGCCGCCGCCCGCATCATCTGTGCAGCATCCTCTTCATCGATGACCTGTCGCTCCAGCAGACCTGCAATCCAGTTGGCGTCAACCCGACGGGCCAAGTCGTGTCGAATGGGAATGGAGGGATAGGCCCGCGTGTCGTCGTTGAAGCCCGCGGTGTTGTAGAGGCCGCAGGTCTCCGAGACCAGCTCGCGGAAGCGCATCATGCCGTTCCAGCTGTCGAAGAACCACCACGGCGGGCCCAAACGCATGGCCGGATAATGGCCCGCCAGCGGTGCCAGTTCCCGCGACAGGGTTGACTCGTCCAGCATGAAGACAATCAGGCGGAAGCCCGGTTCACTGCCGAAGCGGTTGAGCAGCGGCTGCAGGTTGCGCGTGAACTCGGTCGCAATCGGGATGTCCGCGCCCATGTCCGGACCGTGGTTCTCGAAAATCGTCCGGTTGTGGTTGCGCAGGGACCCGGGATGGAGCTGCATCACCAAGCCGTCCTCGGTGCTCATGCGCGCCATCTCCATCAGCATGTGGGCCGTAAAGGCCGGCGCGTCGTCCACGGATCCGCCCTGCCGCAGGGCCCGGTCGAAGATCATCGCCGCTCCCTGCCGCGACAGGGATTCGACGTGCGGCGCCAGCGCCGCGTGATCCGTGGCCGTGGCACCCAGTTCGCGGAAGAGCACGCGTTGCTTTTCCAGGGCCTCGATGAAGCTGTCGTAGTCGGCGATGTCAATCCCCGCCGCGGCGGAGAGATCGTCGATGTGGCCCCGCCAGCCGGGCGTGTCCAGGTT
The DNA here is from genome assembly GCA_964566955.1 of uncultured Caldilineaceae bacterium. Taxonomy (GTDB): domain Bacteria; phylum Chloroflexota; class Anaerolineae; order Caldilineales; family Caldilineaceae; genus Bin34. Next base: position 11,816 of record CAZMKQ010000011.1, read on the forward strand.
GACCACCTGATCCGGCCGGAAGGTGGGAATTACGCGGCCCGACCAGTCCGAATCCCTCAGGGCCTTGTGGTGCTCCAGGGTTGACTGGGCCGGATCGGTCGTGGCCAGAACCTCGATGTTGAAACGCTCGAACAACGCCCGCGGTGAAAACTCGGGCCGTGACAGGGCATCCTCGAGTTGGTCGTAGATTGTTTGGGCCGAGGCGGAACTCAGCTTCTCCGGCACGCCGAAAATCTGCACCAGCTCCTGGTTGAGCCACATGCCGGTCGGGGTGCCCTGAAACAGGTGGTAGTGGTCCGCGAAGACCTGCCAGATGCGCCGGGGATCCTCCTCGACCGCGCCGCCGTCGACACGGGGAATGCCCATCGCCTCCATCGACACACCCTGGGAGTAGAGCATGCGGAAGACGTAGTGGTCCGGAATCACCAACAGTTCCGCGGGATCGGGGAAACGGGCGTCCGGGTCGGCAAACAGGGCCGGGTCCACATGGCCGTGGGGACAGATCAACGGCAGGTCGCGCACGGTCTCGTAGAGGGCCAGGGCCGTGGCGCGCCGGTCGGGATCAAAGTAGCGGTCGGGCTGCAGTTCGGTCAACGGCAGGGTCATTGGCTTGTTCCGTGGGTTGGCCGGCAAATCGGCACAGGGGTGATTAGAGGGTCACGAGGTCCGCGGTGCGCACCGCCTGCCCCGTGGCGATCGACTGATTGGCGGCAATGCCCAACAGGATCGACGCGGTGCCGTCCACATGGCTGGCACTGCGATGGAAGGGATCATCGGGAGGCTCGGGATGGAAGATCTGCTCCAGCATCACGGGATCGCCGCCGCCGTGGCCGCCGACACCCTCCACCCAATCAACCTGTCTGGGGATGCCGAACATCGGATAGTGGCGAATTTCCCTCACGGCGAAATCGGATCGGGCCTGCGCCATCTGTTCCATCGTTTCCTCCGCGCCCTGCACGAAGGTCCGGCCGATGGTTTCGCAGACATCCATTTCCACACGGCCCCGGTCCCCGGTGATCGCCACCCGGTAGCCCTCCCAGGGACAGAAGGCCAGCAGCGAATAGGTGAGCAGGACGCCGTTGCGGTACCGGGCCGTGACGCTCATGACATCCTCCGCCGAGATTCCGTCGCCGAAGACGTTCCGATCGCGGACATAGCCGGAGTCCGCCTCGGCGTTCATGTACAGACGCTTCAGGCGCTCGTCCTGGTCAAGGCGCAGGGCAAAGGGATCGCCTTCCGCCGCCTCGGAACCCGTGTAGCGGTCATAGGTGTAGGCTTCGCCCCTGGCCAGCGCGTTTTCGCGGCCGTAGAACCCCAACTGCCCCATGGCATACACTTCGTCGGGAAACGAGGCAATCCACCAGTTCACCAGGTCGAAGTGGTGGGTCGCCTTGTGCACCAGCAGGCCGCCCGACTTGTCCTTTTCCCTGTGCCAGCGGCGGAAGTAGTCCGCGCCGTGGCTCGTGTCCAGTACCCAGCTGAAGTCCACGTGCAGGGGCTTGCCGACCGCGCCGTCCATGACCAGTTCGCGGACCCGCGTGGCCATGGGGGCATAGCGGTAGTTGAAAGTAACCCGCAGGTTGCGGCCGGTCCGGTTGATCGCGTCAACGATTGCCTGGGCCTTCTCCGCATCGGTGGTCATGGGCTTCTCGGAGATGGCGTCGCAACCCAGGTCCATGGCACGGATGATGTACTGGTGGTGCGTGCTGTCCATGGTGGTCACAATGACCGTGTCGGGCCTGGTCTCGGCCACCATGGCATCGAAGCGGTCGTCCGTGTAGGCAGGCACGGAGGTGCCGTCCCACCGATCGGCAATGGCGTCGTTGTAGACCTGCATGCGGGTCGGACTCAAATCGCAGATGCCAACCAGTTCGGCATGGTCGCGAAAGGCTCCGTGGATGGCATCCACGTACATCATGCCGCGGCCGCCGGTGCCGACCAGGGCGTAGCGGGTTCTTCGGTCGCTCATGGATATTGGTCCTTGGACAGGGGTTGGTTTTGAGCCGTCCGACAAAGCCGGACGATCCGCGGGTGGTTAGGCGGAGGTGTGCGTGGCCGACAGGATCCAGAGTTCCGGTTCGTCCGGCAGGTCGGCCGGCGTCACCGTAATCATCGGTTCCGTGAACCGCCGGATGCGTGCCTCGGGGTAGCCGGCTGCGAACACGTCGACTTCCGTCATGGTCGGGAAGATGCAGCCAGGCAATTCATAGTGCATGGGAATCGTGACGCGCGGCTTGATGTCCGCCAATGCGTTGTGCAGGTCCGCCAGTTCAATGGTGGGCGGGCCGCCAGTGGGCACCATGACAATGTCGCAGCCCTTCATCAGGTCGACCTGCCAAGGCTCAATCGGATTGCCCACGTCGCCGAAGTGCACGATGTCGAGGCCGTCGGCCTGGAATCGGAACAGGGCGTTGTCCTTCGGCTCCACCTTGTGGAGCATGCTCTCCTGGGCCGGAATGGGGCGGAAGCGGAGGTCCAGCCACGCGTTGCCCTCGCCCGGCACCCGGGTCATGGTCATCACATCGGCACCCGGGAACATGCCCGCGTTGGCATGGGCCGAGTCGTCGTGGGAACTGCGGACCACGAGGTCCGCGGGTTCGGTGACGGGGAGGAATCCCGACTTCTCAGGGGTGTAGGGATCCGTTACGAGGCTAAAGTCCGCCGTCTCCAGACGGAAACAGGCATGGGCGTACCACTGGATTTTCATGATGTCTTGAACCGATGGTGAAGTTGGGGTTGTGTGCCGCAGAGAGCCGCCTCCCGGCAGACCTGTCCATTGATTATAGGTTTGCTACCTGCCCTCGACCACGCTGCCGGAGTTGTCGGCAGGAGTACAACGATGAGCAGAGGGGGGTGGGGGTGGTAACTGGCTTGCGCCGCCGGCATGACCGGCAGCGTGCAACACACGAGAGCTTGCGAACCAGCCTCGGATTTGCAGCCGACCCCCATACAACCAACTGCTCTTCCGCCAGACCCCGTTGTCCAGCAGGAATTGCGGGTGGTCGGGCCCCATGCGAACATCTGCTGACTCAATCCTTCCTGCAAACCCGCTTCGCCTCCGACATGAATGGTGGCATGAATTCGCGCCATCCACCGCGGTGGTGAAGACGATCTGGACTCACCGATGTGGTATCGAAGCCGGATCTTGCAATGTTACAGGAGTGCTTCGCATGAGTGTTACGTTCATGTCTTTTTGGGGTTGAATTATGCTATAATTACTCAAATCAGTGAGTATTTCACTCGAAACTTATGAATAAAAACGTGCCGTTGGACATCAAGATTTATCACATTGTCCATTGCGATCGCCTTAGGTCAATCGTTGCTGACGGCTACCTTTGGAGTGGGGCGAAGGTCGCTGAGTTCGGTTCGCAAGGCACGAGCATTGGGATGCCCCGCATCAAACAGCAACGGATGAATCGGGTCTTGCGAAGCCATTCTGGACTGTGGGTCGGGGACTGCGTTCCATTCAACTTCTGTCCTCGATCCGTGATGCTGTATGTGCTCTACAAGGGCAACCACCCGGATCTGAATTACAGAGATGGTCAAGATCCCATCGTGCATCTGGAAACAGACCTGAGCCGTGCAGTCGAATGGGCAAACCAGCACGGATGGCGTTGGGCATTCACTACGACCAATGCTGCAGCCAGCTACTTTGAAGACTATGCCGATCTCCGCCAACTGCATCGCGTCGACTGGGAGGCAGTTCAGGCTCGTTACTGGTCAGAGCGCATGGATGAGAAACAGGCAGTGTTTTTGGTTGAGTCACAATTCCCTTGGTCACTGGTTGAACGCGTAGGGTTCCGAACGCAAGCAACCGGTGATGCGGCGTGGAATGCCGTGAAGGACGCACAACACCGTCCCGTGGGCATTTTGGAACCGGACTGGTACTACTAAGACACGAAGGGAGGTATGCCATGAAGCTGCGGTTCAAGACCGGCGACATCCTCTCCGAAGATGTTGAGGCTGTCGTCAACAGCGTGAACTGTGTCGGTGTCATGGGGCGCGGCATTGCACTTCAGTTCAAGAACGCGTATCCGGCGAACTTCAAGGCCTATGCGGCTGCCTGCAGGCAGCATCAGGTTGAACCGGGTCGCATGTTCGTCCACGAAACCAACCTGCTTGCTGGTCCTCAGTGGATCATTAACTTCCCCACCAAGCGCCACTGGAGAAGCAAGAGCAGGTTGGAGGACATCCAGGCAGGTTTGGAGGATTTGGCTTCAACGATAGACCAACTGGGTATTCGTTCCATCGCAGTTCCTCCTCTTGGAAGCGGCCTTGGTGGCCTGGACTGGAGCGAGGTCCGACGGCGGATTGAGAGTGAATTGGGTCGACTGGAACATGTGGAGATTGTTGTATTCGAACCCGGCGGCGGTCCAGTTGACGATCGCCCCAATCCATCGGCTACTGCACCCGACATGACCCTTCCCAGGGCCATCGTGATTGAACTGATGAGCCGCTTTATTGAGTCGCTTCTGGATCCGTTCGTCACCTTGCTTGGTGTGCACAAGCTCATGTACTTCATTCAGGAGGGCGGAGAATGCATGAACCTTCGGTTCAGAAGGCACTTGTATGGACCCTACGCAGAGAATCTTAGACACCTCCTCCAGAGAATCAACGGACACTTTGTGATGGGTTACTCGAACAAGGGCGATGCTCCGCATGATCCGATCTGGGTTGTTCCCGGAGTCCGTCGGGACGCTGTACAGCTCCTTGATGGTGAATCTCAACCGTGCGCGCGGATTGACAGAGTCATGGACCTGGTAGACGGATTCGAGACTGCTAATGGATTGGAACTTCTGGCATCCGTCCACTGGGCACTCGAAAAGGAGCCAGACAAACTAACGGGCGGCCTAGTGCAGTACATCCACGATTGGCATCCCAGAAAACGTCGGTTTACCGAACGACAAATCAATCTTGCATACGGGGTTCTCACGGAGAAGGGTTGGGTTGCCGCCGGGAAGCCACACATTCAAGTGAAAGGACTGGATACACCCACGTAACTTGCCGAACCGAAGAAATCGGAGCGCGGAGGCCAATTGGTCAGCATTGGCAACGCGGTCAACGTTCCCAAAGGTCACATGGTCGCCGATCTGATGAGTCGGCATGACTCTGATTCAGCAGGTGGTATCTGCCTGCCGAAACTTCAGCCCCCAATCCGGAATGTGGCCTGACGGCAGATTGGGGGCGTTGAGCACCGCATACTGTCCCGCCACTGATGCAGTCATTCCCAAACGCTCCAAGACAAAGTCGAGTCCGGCCCGGTTGTACGGCAGTGTATTTCCATCCAACACGGCTGGACGGAGGGTGTTCTGCTCCAAGGAGTGCAACTTGTCCAACACCTCGGACAGGCGACCTTCCAGCAGGTCGATGTATTGCACGACCTCAGCATAGGGCACGTACCAAGCCGCGAGACCCTTGCTTGAGGCATCTACCGTGAACGGATCTTCTGCAAAGAGGTTCACCCACTCTTCCAGGATGTCCTTCACTTCCTGATCGAGATCGGGACGGTAGTGGATGATTTCTTCTCCGAACGTGAAGTCGCGGGTCTTGTACCGGAATTTGGTTGTCCCAGGCGGATACAGCCATCCAATCGTGAACGGCACCCTGTGACGAGGGCAAAGCACGCGGATTGAGACACCACTGGTTCCCCAGTACAGCGTGGTCCTCCCGGTACCGGCATCAAGGAGTCTGGCGGCCGCCTCGCGCAAATCAGGCTCGTTGATGGCTCCAAGGAACGATTCCCGGTTCAAGGCTGGCCCGCGTGCCGCTGCAGCGCGGGATTCGCTCCCCTGCCTCCATGAACGCGGGTGGAGTACACCTTTCCGGCATTGTTCCGATATTGCTTGACTTCGACGGCGAACACCTCGATCCTGGCCATGTGATGATCGAGGAACTCCGCAACGCGTCGGAGGGAATCCGGAATGTTGTCGGCTACAAACAGAAGTCTGAGCCGTTGGTCTTTCAGGTTCCGGCTAACCTGCTGGCAAAACCCGTCGGTATCCGACCGACACAGTTCGCTCAACACCTCCAGCGATTCTTGGCCAGCCTGTCTAGCTGTTGCCTCCCACTCGTCGCGCAGTCGCTCGACGGGCCAGGTCCGGGGAGCATGGGCTGCATATTCCAGTATCTGACCCACAACCTTCCTGCGGATCTCGGGATTCTCCCCGCGCTTTGTCTCCACCAGGGTTGGGATCCCATCCTGATCCACAAAAAGAAGATCAACCGACCACCGATCGCCTCCGTAGGCAGCTTCCGGCAAACCCATCTCCCGACCGACCAGCAACCAACGCCGAGGCTCGTAGGGATGCATCTGTTCACCACCCAAAAGGATGGGAAATCTCACAATCAGGGACTGCAGTTCCTCTTCATCGCGGAACGGCATGGGTTCCAGTGCCTCAAGCGAACCGTCGTCGTCCTGCAAGTAGAGATCCTTGGACATGTTCGGATCGTTCCTTTGGTTCAGTGGACTCGGACTTTGCCAGCTCCCAGCTCCGCCCGTGCGACTGCCTGCAGTGACATGTGATGTCAGTGCCTACCGGATTATCGGCCGTCAAGCCGCACAAGGCATGCATCCAACACATGGGCCGCCGGGCCAAATGCTATCGAATCCCATCCAAGTCAGTGTTTTCGCAACAGGTGGTCTTGGCACAGCCTCCCGTTGATTGGGCCAGGCAGACCAATCGGCGACAACACCTAAACAGGTCCTGGGCGGCGCGGCTATAGAATTTCCTTCGCATGGCTGGCACAATTCACTTCAAGGTTTCCGGACAGATCATGGCCGCAACACAAGACACCATCCTCGAGGCCTTTCCCGACCTGGATCGGGTCAAGCGCTTCTTCCCTCTGGGCGTCGACAACCCGACCACCCTGACCAGCGGACAGGTGGAGCTCTTCAATCGGCAAGGCTTCCTGTCGCCCCTCGATGTCTTCTCGGACGAGGAAATCCTGGTCCACCGGGAGTTCTTCGACCGCTGCCTGACCGAAGCGGCCGCCCGCGGCTGGAACAGCTACTCCATCAACGGCTGGCACGCGCGGCTGCGCACCCTGTGGGACCTGGTCTGCGAGCCCCGCATCCTCGACTACGTCCAGGACCTGCTGGGCGAGGACCTCATCTGCTGGGGCACCCACTACTTCTGCAAGATGCCGGGCGACGGCAAGGCCGTGGCCTGGCACCAGGACGCCTCCTACTGGCCGCTTACCCCCAGCAAGACCGTGACCGTCTGGCTGGCAATCGACGACGCCACCATCGAGAACGGCGCCATGCAGGTCATTCCGACCACTCATCTGCAGGGACAGATCGCCTACAGCGAAAGCGACGCCGCAGAGAACAACGTCCTGAACCAAACGGTCCATGGTGTGGAGCGGTTCGGCGTGGAGCCGGTTCCGTTGGTCATGCGCGCCGGCCAGATGTCCCTCCACACGGACTGGCTGCTGCACGGCTCGGAACCCAACAACTCCCCGCACCGCCGCTGCGGCCTCACGATGCGCTTCGTGTCGCCGGACGTCCAGGCCAAGAAGGGGTGGAACCGGCAGGGCATCCTGTGCCGGGGCGAGGACCGCTACGGCCACTGGCCGCACGTGCCGCGGCCGGAGAACGACGACATCCCGGACCGGCACCGCACCTGAAGCGGTCGGCAGCCTACCGATTCACGGACAACCAAACACATGCGCATTGAAGCCAACGACGTGGCCGACTACATCGACCAGTGCCCGGCCAAGCGCCGGGAGGCCCTGCGAACGTTGCGGGACCTGGTCCTCTCCATCGACGAGGATATGGTCGAGAACCTGGAGTACGGCATGCCAACCTACTGGACCGGCGGACAGGTCCTGTGCGCCTTCGCCTCCCAGAAGCGCCACATGAGCCTATATCTTGATGTCGACCTGCTGGCCAGCCACCGCGCGGCCTTCGGCCAACTCAACTGCGGCAAAAGCTGCGTACGCTTCACCAGCCTCGACAAGATGCCCCTGGACACGGTTGCGGCCATCCTGACCGCAACACGTGACCGACAGGCACAGGCCGCGGCCTGACCGGCCCGTTCCTGTTCAAACCGGTACCATACCGACGTCTTTTCCAACACCGACCACAAGCAAGGACAACACCATGGTTACCCAGGAACAAATCGATTTCTTCAGGGACAAGGGCTATCTGCGGTACGGACCGGTTCTTGCGCAGAACGAGGTCGAGCTGTACCGCGAGCGACTCGATCAGGTCATCGACGAGGAGAATCGGGGCGGTCGCGACGACGAGCACGAATTCAAGTACGGCCACCGACGATCGGGCGAGACCGAGGAGTTCGACCGTCCCATCACCCAGTACATCAACATGTGGAAGCGGGATGACGCCTACCTGAACCTGCTGCACCATCCCGTGATCACCGGAGTCGCCAAGGCCCTGCTGGGCACGGACCGCCTGCGTCTGTGGCACGACCAGATCATTTCCAAGCCGCCGCACGACAACGGCCACTTCCATTTCCACCAGGACTTCTACCTGTGGCCGCTCATGGATCCCAACATCCTGACCTGCTGGCTGGCCCTGGACGATGTGGATCCCTCCAATGGCAGCATGCACGTGGTGCCGTCCAGCCACCGCGATCCGAGGTTCGGACTGGAGTCCTACGCAGCCGAAATGGAGGCGATCAAGGTGGCCGAAGCCCGGGGCGAAACCATTGAACCCTCCGACCGGGTCAAGATGCGGGACGAGCCGGCTTCCATCGGCCTTTCGGTCGATCTCCCGGCCGGCGGCTGCATGTTCCACCACTGCCTCAACTTCCACGCCACCCCGCCCAACGTAACCGAGCGCCAGCGTCGGGCCCACATCATGATCTTCATGGCGGACGGTGTCCGGGTGAACCTAAACCGGTCGGAGCAGCACCCGTTGATCCCGGGCTTCGAGGTCGGACACGGCGAACCCCTGATCGGCCAAGGCTTCCCCGTCTGCGACGCGGAGTTCTACCAGGCCGCCTAAACCCGCACCCCGCGCCACTCTCGACCTTCAGCCGACGCTCCGAACCAATCGCCTGGCGGCCGCTGCCCCAGGCCCGTCCTTGAACAACCCAATAGGGAAAGGGGTACCGCATGTCCCAGCCCAATGTGATTGTGTTCTTCACCGACCAGCAACGCTGGGACTCATCGGGGCTGCACGGAAACCCCTTGGACCTGACCCCCAACTTCGATGCCATGGCCATGGGCGGCACGCACCTGGCGCAAACCTCCACCTGCCAGCCGGTCTGCGGACCGGCCCGGTCCTGCCTCCAAACAGGCCTCTACGCCACGGAAACGGGATGCTGGCGCAACGGAATCCCCCTGTCGGAGGACGCGCGCACCCTGGCCCACTGCTTCCGGGAAGGCGGCTACGACACCGGCTACATCGGCAAGTGGCACCTGGATGCAGGCTCCCGGGGACCGGTGCCCGCGGACCGGCGCTTCGGTTACGACTACTGGCTGGCCTCCAACACCCTGGAGTTCACGTCGGACGCCTACGACTGTGTCATGTACGACGGCGACGACCAGCCGGTCAAATTGCCGGGCTACCGCGTCGATGCCCAGACCGATGCCGTCATCCGCTACATCAACGAACACCAGGACAACCCGTTCTTCCTGTTCGTTTCCTACATCGAGCCGCACCATCAGAACCACCTGGACGACTATCCGCCGCCCCACGGCTACCGCGAACGGTATGCCGGCCGCTGGACGCCGCCGGACCTGCTGGCGCTGGGAGGCTCCAGCCAGCAGCACCTGGGCGGCTACTACGGCATGGTGAAGCGCCTGGACGAGGCCCTGGGCCGGCTGCGCGACGCCCTCTTCAGCCTCGACATGCTGGACAACACCGTCATCCTCTACACGTCGGACCACGGCTGCCACTTCAAAACCCGCAACGGGGAGTACAAGCGCTCCTGCCACGAATCCTCGGTGCGCATCCCCACCATGCTGACCGGTCCGGGCTTCAGCAACGGCGGCCGGGTGGACGAACTGGTCAGCCTCGTCGATCTACCGCCGACTCTGCTCACCGCTGCCGGTCTGCCGGTTCCCACCGCCATGCAGGGCCGCAGTATTCAGCCCCTGCTGACCGGACGGCGGGAGGGATGGCCCGAGGAAGTCTTCATCCAGATCAGCGAGGCGCAGGTAGCCCGGGCCATCCGCACCAAGCGCTGGAAGTACTGTGTCGAGGCGCCGGGGCTCAAGGGTGGAGAGGCATCGGGCTCCGACCACTATGTGGAGTCCGAGCTCTACGACCTCGAATACGACCCGTACGAGCTGACCAACCTGATTGGACAGGAGTCGCACCGTGCCGCGTGCAACGTGCTCAAGGAGCGCCTCCTGCGACGCATGCAGGAAGCCGGTGAGGAACCGCCAACCATTGAGAATGCCCCTGTCATTCAGCGTTTCCAGCGCCGCGTGACCCAGGCTGAAGCGGAGTCCTGAACCCCGCGCCCCGCGACATTGCACGGTCCGCGATCCCCTTTGGTGGCTCCGCATGCGCATCCTGGCCATCGAAACCAGTTGCGACGAGACGGCCGCGGCGGTGGTCGAGGACGGGCAGCACGTCCTGTCCAGCGAGGTGGCATCCCAGGTGGAGTTGCACGCCCGGTTCGGGGGCATATTCCCGGAACTGGCAAGCCGACAGCATGTATTGGCCATTGATCCGGTCGTGAAACGGGCGCTGGCCGATGCCGGCATCGATGAACCGGCAGAGTTGGACGCCGTGGCCGTGACCTGCGGCCCCGGCCTGGTCGGCAGCCTGATGGTCGGCGTCAACGCGGCCAAGGGATTCTGTTTGGGCTCGGGCTTGCCTTTAATCGGTGTCAATCACCTGGTCGGACATCTCTACAGCCTGTGGCTGGAAACGGACCGGGCTGTGGGTTGCGACTGGCGCGATTTGGCCTTTCCCCAACTTTCCCTAATCGTCTCGGGCGGCCACACGGAGCTGATCCTGATGCACGGCCACGGCTCCTGGGAACGTCTGGGGGGAACCTTGGACGACGCCGCGGGCGAAGCCTTCGACAAGGTGGCGCGCATCCTGGGTTTGGGGATGCCGGGCGGTCCCGCGATTCAGCAGGCGGCCAGTGAAGGCAATCCGGCTGCGCACGACCTGCCCTACCCCCTGCGACATGATCCGAAGCACGCGCTGGACTTCAGCTTCTCCGGTCTCAAGACCGACATGTTGCACCGGTGCCGCCGGGCCGGCCTTGATCCCGACGGGAAAAACAACGGGGTACCGCCGGAGGTGGTCAACGATCTGGCCGCAGCCTTCCAGGACCGCGTGGTGGAACTGCTGCTGGACCGTTTGGAAACCGCTGCCGTCCGCCATTCCGCGGCCAGCATCGGCATCTGTGGCGGAGTCAGTGCCAATGCCCTGCTCCGGGAGCAGGCACAGACCCGATTCGCCGGACTAGGGCTGCCCTTGCGCATCCCGCCCCTGGCTTGGTGCACCGACAACGCGGCCATGATTGGGGCGGCCGCGTGGTTCGGCAGACCGGCCCGATTCGAACCGGATCACGGTTTGGACCTGGATGTGGCGGCTCGCCTGCCGGTGGCCTGAGCACCTTGCCGTCATGGCCCTTGGGTACAGGGCTGAACAGACTGACTTCACGGGATCGGACCGCCGGCGGTCCGATCATCAATCGGGAAATGCACATCGCGCCATCCATTCTCCATCTGGCAGGGATTGACCGCGGGACCAGAACAAGGAACACGGATGCTCCTTCGTCGATATCGAGGACAGAAGCACCCTGTGAATGCAGGCCTGATACACCCACGAAGTGTGAACTGGGTAAGCCACTACTCTTTATTTGCACAGGTGCATTTGACCTGTATAAGCAGTTTTACCACGAATACAATACTCAATAGACAAGAACTTCAGCATTTTCGTGGCCTGATAGGTTACAATGATCTGAATTCAGATTATGTTAATGTTCAATTTTCTCATTAGAACTTTGAGTTCAATACCTCGGCATCAACTGCCACACCCATGGATACTCACCAGAAGGCCATCCGTCCCCCACCTCGATTTCCGCGCAGGTTCGACAGCATCTTCAAGCTCCTGCTGCAGCGGACGGAGTGGGTCCAGTGGTGGCTGGATGCCTTCGCCTCACTGCCGGAGGGAACGGCAGCACGGCTGACGGCCTGGCCCACGGAGTGGGTATCCGATGATCTGACCCAGGGCCGGTCCGACAAGCTGTTCCTGGCAGAGGAGGCGGACGGCCATCCACAGGGCTTGGTGCTGCTCGAGTGCCAAGACCGGCACCAGGGCGACATGGGTTTGCGGCTGCAGAGCTACGGGTGGGCAGCCCTGAAGTGTGCCGAGTCCAACGGCGTGAGGGCGGCAGCAGGTCCGCAGTTCTGGGTGCACGCGTCGGTTCTCCATGTTGGCGAGCATCGCTGGCCCGACGAACTTGGTTTCCTGGGCACAGCCGAACTACCGGGAGGCGACACGGTGATGATCCGCCAGCCGGTACGAGTTGTGGACATCCATGCCTTTCCGGACAAGAATGCCGAATTCAACAATCCATGGGAGTGCATCATCCAGCTGTTCCGGACATCCCACGCCCTGCGCAACCTGCGATCCTCCGACTTGGTACCACAAATCATCTTGCGGATTGGCCATCAGGTGCGTGGACTGCGCGGGCTGTTGCCGGATGACCGAGACCTGCAACGTCAGGCCACGGCCGCAGTGCGGAATCTTTTCGCGTATGATTTTGCCGAACTGGGATACGAATTGCCGCAGGACATCACGTTGGAGGAAGCCGCAATGTTGTACGACACCATCGCTGAGGGCATCAGGGCAAATCTGGAGAATGCCAAGGCGGAAAGCAAAGCGGAAGGCAAGGCGGAAGGCAAGGCGGAGCTATTGACCGATGTCGTCGCTCACATGTTTCCTGAACAGACGGACGCGTTTCAGCAGTATCTGGCCACCCGCAACCCGGAAGCCTGGCCCGACGTGTCGGCATTGCTGTCCTGGACCGGTACCGGCGACGAACTCATGGAGTGGCTGGACGGACAGGAATCCTCCTGACCGACCGCTACCAAGCCGGAAACACCGGGTCGGCGCCTCGATCCGGCCGCTTCAGCCAAACAGTTCCCTGAACGTCCCCACGGACTCCCGGAACCCATCCGCGAACGTTCCGCCGACTGGACGATAGACACTCTCCAGGGACACGGAACCGGCATAGCCACTGGTACCCAGAAACTCCGCCAGGCCCGGCAGGGCGGGGGCCATGTCCCCTGTGCCCAGGGCCCGGCAGCTGACCGAACCCAGCGCGGGACGCACGACTGCATCCTTGATGTGGATGTGGCCCAAGCCGCCATCGGCAAATGCCTCGCAGCCGTCCGGCCAGGCCGGTTCTCCGACATAGAGGCAGTTGCAGGGATCCCACAGGATTTGCAGCGCCTCCGGGCGACCCATCTCATCCAGCAGACGGCGGGCCAGGGCGGCGGAGTTGATCATGCCGCTGTTGCCGGTCTCCAGAACCAGCCGCTGGCCGCGATCGGAAGCCAACTGCACGGCCGGTTCCAGCAACTGCAGCGTTCTGGTCCAGGCACCCCTCGTCACCACCCATTCCTCGGCCCCGCGATCCCCAAAGAGAATCATCTCCTTGCGGAAGCACATGATGCGGACCAGGGGCACATTCCAGGCCCGGGCCTGGTTGAGGCAGCGGGTCAGTTCGGCCATCTGCCGGCTGTGCGCCGCGTCGCCCGGCTCCGTGTCCAGCACCGGCATCCCGCTGAACAGATGGCGCGACAGGCAGGAGATCGGAAGATCCCGGGCACGGGCCGCGTCCGCCGTGTCGGCATCGACGGGAAAGTCCGCATCGCCGACTTCATGGGACCCAACGTACTGAAGCTCCGCCGCATTGAGACCGTGCTCCGCGGCCACGGCCAGGGCCTGGTTCAGATCGCGGCTGATGCCGTCGGTAATGACGCCCAGGGAAATCGCCATCTCACACCTCCTCCACACCGGCCAGACGCTCCAGCACCTTGACCGCAGCCCAGTTGTCCTCACCGGGGAACGAGTGCAGGGTCGCCTGCATTAGCTGCATGGCCGCACCCGTGGTGAACATCGTGACACCGCTCTGCAGGGCCAGATCCATCGTGATTGTCAAGTCCTTGTGCATGGTGGCCGCGTTGCTGCCCGTCCCGACGAAACGGCGGCCCTGGACGAGTTCAACCGTGTTCCTGAGCAGGGGGCTGCCCACGTGGCTCGCCTCCAGCACTTCCCGCACGACCCGGCCGTCCACCCCGGCCTGTTCACCCAGTACCAAGGCTTCGAAGATGCCCGCGAACGTGGCACCGATCACGGCCTGCAGAACGGCCTTGACCGTCTGGCCCTGACCGGCCCGGTCCCCCACCTTCATCACTTTGCCGCCCACGGCCGTGAACACATCCCGATGCTCCTCCAACAGGCCGGGCGGACCGGCCACCATCATCGAGAGCGTGCCGGCGGCAGCCCCCGACTGGCCGCCGCTGACCGGACTGTCCAGCAGGCGCAGGCCCGCGGCCTCGCACAGGCCCGCGGCCTCTTCCACCTCGCGGGGTTTGATGGTGGCGCTCACCACCACGGTCGAGCCGGGTTCCATGGTCGCCAGGAGCCCGTCCGGTCCGTTTAGGATGTCGAAGACCTGGGTTCCATTGAGCACCATCAGGAACACGATGTCGACGCTGCGCCCCAATTCCGCCACGGAGCCGGCGGCCGTGCCGCCCGCCTCGGCGAACAGGCGTCGCCGTTCCTCCCGCAGGTCGTACCCGTACGCGTCAAAACCGGCACCCACCAGGTTGCGGGCCATGCCCAACCCCATGTCGCCCAAGCCGATAACTCCGGTGCGCGTCATGCTGCTTGCACTCCTTGACAGGCCATGCTGCCAACGGATGGAAGAACGGGTTTGGTTGTGGAGGGCGCTTCCTCAGACCGACGGCGCGGGAGTGTCCAGCATTGAATCGGATGCTGGCAGGTCACTGGCAGTTGTGTCCTGGGGCCTCTTGGACAGTTGGGGTTCCTTGGAATCGTCCGCGGCAGGATCCGATGCCAATCCATCGGTCTCAAGTTCGTCCTTGTGGACCTGAATGGAGATCTCGGTACGGCGGAAGGGGTGATTGGATTCCGATTCCGGGAAGGACACCGGATAGTCCATCAACTTGGCAAAGATGTACGTCCCCAGCACCCGCGCGCTGCCCATCAGGGGTGCCGCCAGAAAAGCGCCCACCACGCCGTTCGACAGGTATCCCACCGTGACCCCGATGATGATCAGGGTGGGATGAATCTGAACAAAGCGACCAATCAGGCGGGGCACCACGATCGTGTTTTCGATCTGCTGCAGGACGAAATAGGAAGCGGCCAGAATCAGGCCAAAGACAACAAAGTTCATCTCCGGAAAGGTGCTGCTGCCGGTCGTCAGGGCCACCAGCAGGGTCGGTACCAGGGAGATGATCGGCCCCAGGTTGGGAATGACCTCGAGCAGGCCGGCGATCAGCGCCAGCACCAGGGCGCCCTGCACGCCCAGCAGGCGCAGCAGCACGTACACCGCCACGCCGATCGTGAACGACAGGATGATTTGGCCGAAGAAGAAGGCACGCCACACATTGCCCACGCAGCGGATCAGGTCCTGCCACTCGGACTTGTACTTCCGCGGGAAATTGCCCTCGAGGAAGGCGCGGATATGCGGCGCATCCTTGGTCAGGTAGAAACTGACCACGAAGACGAACAGCGTCGACAGCAGGACCTCGACACCCGTGTTGATGATGCCCAGGCCGAAGTTGAGTGTGCCCCGGAACACGCCGGAGGTCGCGGTGTAGGCGTCGTTGATCCGGTTCAGTACGCCCTGCAGCGTCGGCAGGCCGTCCACGGTCGTTTCCCCCAGCCACGGTTCCAGCACCTGCTTGAGGGGCGCGGTCTCCAGCGGCATGTCCAGCAGGTGCACCGTGTCCGGGATTTGGCTGACCTGCACCAGCAGGCTGGAGACGAAGCCGCCGCCGATGCGCAGCACGGTCTGGTACTGCGTGTCCAGGACCGGCAGCATGGCGTAGAGGCCGAGCACCAGCGCGGTCAGGAGCAGCAGGTAGAGCAGGAAGGTCATCACCCCGCGCGGCAGGCGCGGGCGCGAGATGAAGTTCGCAACAGGGGTGAGCAGGTAGGACAGAATGCCGGCCAAAATGACCAGCGGCAGCACCGGCCGGGCCAGCCACAGCAGGAAGATCGCAAGGATCAGAATCAGGATCAGGATCCCGCGCTTCAGGGGCGTATCCCAATGCGCGGGCAGGACCGGAGGCGCGGTGGACGCGTCCGGCCCCCTGTCATCGATCATGGCAGCGGAATGGTTCAGGACACCGGCGGCGTCCCCGGGTCCTTGGGGGGTGGATGTTCAGTATGGCACAGGCCGACAGGCATTCCAACTCAGCCAAAATCGGCGGCCCCCGTTCCGGATGGACGGGTGACCCGCTTGCTGTTGGCCTTGGCGGACCGGGTTACGTTCTGGCCCAGCTCCTGGTTGGCCCACGACTTGACCAGGTTGTAGAAGACGCGGCGGTCGGCCGTGCTGAGGGTGGCCTGGCGATCGGCGCGGCTCAGGGCGCGCGGATAGCTCATGTTGCCCAGGACCACCTGCGCCCGCACCACATCCATGACCTCTTCCAGCAGGCCCTCCCGCTCCCGAATCCAAAGGGGGATTTCGACCCGGGCCGGCAGGGTTCGCTTGTGCAGCCGCAGGTAGACAATCCCCACCCTGCCGTACAGGAAGTCCGGTCCCCGCTCGAAGCTGACCCCGTCGCGGCGCGCGCACTGCATGAGGGGGGTCCGATCGCCCCAGCCGGGCAGCAGTTCGGCCACCAGGGCGGCGTCCGTGATCCCGTACAGGTCCGAATCGTCCAGCGTCGCCTGGCCTTGCACGGAACCGTACATGTGGACCAGATCGCGGCTGTCGCTGGCGTCGATGTACCCCACCACCGGAATTTGCGCGGCCTCGGCCCGGGTCAGGAGGGTGTCCAGGGCTCCCAGGTAGCGATCCCGGAACTCGTCCGTCTGATAGGCCAGAAACGATGCAATGTAGGAGTTGTCGTAGAAGCAGACCGGCGTGTGTTCCATGGCCAGGGCCTTGTCGAGGAGCGTTTCGCACTCCTTGACGGAACGCGCCAGGTTGATTTGCGAGACGAACTCGGTGTCGTGCTCGGCACCGCCGTACTTGTCGGACAGTTGCAGACTGATGTCCTGGTACTCCTCCGCGCGGCCGGCCAGGGGATCGTTCAGGTGCCAGCCGATCTGAATCGCACCCAGGGTCAGGGACATGCCTCGCTCGGGCACCAGGTGGCTGCCGTCCACCGCCAGCACGGCCCGCCGCCGCAGGATGCCGTCCGCCCAGCCGAACAGGCCGGCAATCGACTGGAAGTCGTCCGTGTCGACGGGACCGGCGATGCGAAAGCCGTCGGCGCGGTCCATGTCGCATGTGGGGCGCGCTCCCGGCCACGCAACCCCGCCCGCCTCCAGCTGCGCCTCCAATTCCGGCCGCCGAACGGTCCGGAACCAGTCGCGGACCGGTGCCAGATTCTGTTTGACCCCCTGATCCCGGTCGATGCGGGCCTTGAGCCTGGGCTTGATCCCGGTCAGTTCAGCATAGAGTTGGTTTCGGTCGAGCACGGCTTGCCCCGTCCACGGGAACTGGAAAATTCCTCATGTTGCCGCCATTGTCCAACAGGCAGCCAAAATTCCCCGGCTCACCGTACAATCCCACCGGCCCACTGTCCCCATTTCCCTGTCGCCAGGCTTCCGATCGTGTCTCGCCTCAACCCTCGACCGGCACCGTCCCGCACCATGCGGCCGCGGCGCTGGGAACCCGGCCGGTTTCGGTGGCGGATGACGGCTCCCCTGCTCGCGTGGCTGGTCCTGTCCGCCTGCACGACAGCCCCTCCCGGTCTCGCGGATGTGTATGCACCGGTCGTGCGTCCGGAATATGCACCGCTTCTGACGGAGTTGACGGGTGCTCCCCGCATTGACATGGAAGTCTGGTACCAGCCGACGCGCAACCACCTGGAGGGCCGCATGCAGGTCTCGGGCGTCAACCTTTCCGGGGACACTTGGACACAGTTGGTCTTTCGCCTCTACCCCAACCTGATCCACGTGGGCGGCCGCTTGGTGCTTGAACGGGGCACGGTGCGCAACGCACTCGTGCCATTCAAGCTGGCGGCGGACGACACGGCGGCTGTCTTCCTGCTGCCGACCGAGGAATGGATCCGTCCCGGACGGCCTTTTGAAATCGAACTGGTCTGGAGCCTGGACCTGCCCGTCTTCCCGGAGGTCTCGTCCGTCTACGTGCCGTTCGGCCAGATGCTGGGCTTCCACGCCGCACCGTGGTTCTACCCCGTGCTCGCCCACTACGTGCCTACCAGCCCTGCAGCCCCCGGCCACTGGTGGCTGGAGACGGCCCCCACCTTCGCCGATATCCTCTACAGCCCCGCCTCCTTTTTCCGCGTGCAGCTGTGGATGCCGGAGGGATTTCCGCCCGTAACCCCCGGCGTGGAGCAGGAACGCACCGGGTTCATCCACAACTGCCCCCATCAGGCACCCTGGTCCGAGTGCGCGGAGGAGGACGTGGCCGCCTGTCCCGACCGCCTGGCGGCATGGGAATGCCAACCCCTGCCGCTGATCCGCTACAGCCTGCTGGCCGGCCCCGTGCCCGAGTTCTTCGTGATCACGCACGCCGGCTACGAATCGACCTCCTTCGACGCCGGCGGGGTGCTGGTGACCAGCTGGTGGGTGCCGGCCTACGGCGACGCCGGCCTGGAGGCCCGGGACTTCACCGTGGCCGCCCTGCGCGCGTTCGAGGAGGAATTCGGCCCCTATCCCTGGCCGACCCTGACCGTGGCCATGGCGCCCTTGGCCAACTTCTCGATGGAACTGCCCCAGGTAAGCCTGATCGGCGTGCAGCTGTACCGCGCCTTTGCCAGCGACCTGGAGTTGGAAATCGCGTTTTCCGTGGCGCATCAGTGGTGGTCCCAGCTCGTGCAGAACGACCCGGTCAATGCTCCCTGGCTGGACGAGGCCCTGTCCACCCTGGCCGTCCTGCTCTACCAGGAACGCCTGCATGGCGAGGAGGCGGCCGCCGTGCATCGCATCCAGAAGCTGGAGATTCCGGTGCAGCGCCTCCAAAGCCAGGACCGGGACGGACCCGTCGACCTGCGCGTCCACGACTATGTCACCGGTACCGACTACCGTGTCCTGGTGCGGGCCAAGGGCGCCCTGTTCCTGGACCATTTCCGGGAACGGTCCGGTGCCCGTGCCTTCCGCCGAATGTTGACTGAATTCGTGGAGTCCAACCGCTTTGGTCTGATAGACTCGGATGCCCTACTGGACCGGCTCTGGGAAACCAATGCCACGGCCATGATCCTCTACCAGGACGCATACTTCGACCCGGTCCGACATCGCTGACCTTCCTTGCAGCGACCCGGCGCGGGTTCCGTCCAAGGGATGACATCGTGAAAACCACCCGACATGAGATTTCATCCAACCTGTACGGCGAACTGGTGGTGTACGGCGGCACCGCCAACCAGCCGCTGACCGAGTCCGTCTGCCATTGGCTTGGCATTTGCCAGGCCGAATCGACGGTCACGACGTTTCCCAACTCCAACACGTTCGTGCAGTTGGCGCACAGTGCCCGGAGCAAGGACGTCTTCCTGATTCAGCCCACGTCGGCTCCGGCCAACGACAACTTGATGGAGCTTCTAATCTTCATCGAGACCCTGCGCCGCGACAGTGCCGGCCGCATCACGGCCGTGATTCCCTACTACGGCTATGGCCGCTCCGACAAGAAGGACGTGCCGCGCTCCCCGATCACGGCGCGGCTGGTGGCGGATCTGATCATCACGGCCGGAGCCGACCGCATCCTCACCATTGATTCGCACGCGGGCCAAATCCAGGGCTTCTTCAACATTCCGGTCGACGAGGTGTCGGCCATCGACATCATCGCCGGCCACATCCGCACGCTGGATCTCGACCTGAACCAGACCACGGTGGTCTCGCCCGACGTCGGCTCGGTCAAGCGCGCCCGCAACCTGGCGGAGAAGATGCACGTGCCCATGGCCATCATCGAGAAACGGCGCAGCCATCAAACCGGCTTGGCCATGTTCTCAATCATCGGGGATATCAAGAACCGCGACCTGATCCTGTTCGATGACGAAATCGACACCGGTTCGACCATCTGCAAGGCGGCCGAGTTCCTGAAGGAACACGGCGCCCGGCATCTGTTTGCCGCGGCCACGCACCCGGTGCTGAGCGGCGGGGCCGTCGAATTGCTGGCCAACAGCGAATTCGCCGAGGTCATCGTGACCGACACCATCCCCGTCCCGCAGGGGAACCGGACCGACTCATTCCATATTCTGCCCATGGGCCGCACGCTGGCCGGAGTCATTGACCGCATCCACCGCGGCGAAAGTGTGGGCGAGTACCTCAACTACTAATTTCGGGCCGCTTCATGCTGCGCAGGTTCTACAACAAGGTGTTTGGCTCGCCCGACGAACGGGTGATCCAGAAGCACGGCCGGCTGGTGGAGGAGATCAACGGCCTGGAACCGGAGGTCTCGCGCCGGCCGGACGCGGACCTGCGCGAACGCACGGACGCATTTCGGGTGCTGGTGCGGGAGCGCACCGAGGCGGCGCGGGAGGGACTGGCGGAAGCCGACCGCCGCCTCGCCGACGCCGGCCTGGGCCGGGGCGGAGCGGTCCAGCAGCGCCAGCGACAGGCCCGGCAACAGCTTTACGACGCGGAGCACGCGGTGCTTGACGACCTGTTGCCCGAGGCCTTCGCCATGGTCCGGGAAGCCTGTCGGCGCACTTTGGGCAAGCGCCACTACGACGTCCAGCTGCTGGGTGGGATTGTCCTGCACCAGGGCTCCATTGCCGAGATGAAAACCGGGGAGGGCAAGACCTTCGTGGCGGCCCTGCCGCTTTATCTGCATGCCCTGACCGGCCGGGGCGCCCACCTCGTCACCCCCAACGACTACCTGTCCAAGGTCGGCTTGCAGCTGATGGGACCGATCTACCACCTCCTCGGCGCGTCCGCCGCCGTGATTCAGAACCAGGGCGGCGGCGGGGAAGCCGGCAGCTTCATCTTCGATCCGGACTTCCGCACGTCCGACGACCGGTACCTGAGTCTCCGGCCCTGTTCCCGCCGCGAGGCCTACGCCGCGGACATCACCTACGGCACCAACAACGAGTTCGGCTTCGATTACCTGCGCGACAACATGGCCCGCAGTCGGGACGGCAAGGTGCAGCGGGAACTCCACTACGCCATCGTCGACGAG
The DNA here is from genome assembly GCA_964566955.1 of uncultured Caldilineaceae bacterium. GTDB lineage: Bacteria > Chloroflexota > Anaerolineae > Caldilineales > Caldilineaceae > Bin34. The sequence goes on from CAZMKQ010000011.1 coordinate 33,094, forward strand.
GTCGACAACATCCTGATTGACGAGGCCCGCACCCCGTTGATCATCTCCGGCGTGGCCCGCGACAGCTCCAGCCACTACCAGCGGTTCGCCTCGCTGGTCAGGCAGCTGCAGGCGGAACGCGACTATACCGTCGCCGAGAAGGAACGCACGGTCTCCCTGACCGAGGCCGGCATCGAGCGCATGGAGACGGCGCTCGGCATCGACAACCTCTACGGCAGCGAACATGCGGAGATGCTGCCGTACCTGGACAACGCCCTGCGGGCCAGCGTTCTCTACCGGAAGGATGTCGAATACCTGGTCAGGGACCGCGAGGTCGTGATCGTGGACGAGTTCACCGGTCGCATGATGGAGGGCCGGCGCTTCAGCGAGGGCCTGCATCAGGCCATCGAGGCCAAGGAAGGCGTGACGGTCCAGCGGGAATCAATGACGCTGGCCAGCATCACGTTCCAGAACCTGTTCCGCATGTACCCGCGCCTGGCCGGCATGACCGGCACGGCCAAGACGGAGGAAGAGGAGCTGCGGGGCATCTACGACCTCGACGTGGTCGCCATCCCCACGCACAAACCGGTCATTCGCGACGACCGGCCGGACGTGGTCTACAAGACCAAGGACCTCAAGTTCAGACAGGTTGCGGCGGAGATCAAGGCCGAGCACGAGGCCGGCCGGCCGGTGCTGGTCGGCACGGTGGCGGTGGAAACCAGCGAGCAGTTGAGCCGGCAGCTGAGACGGGCGCGGGTGCCGCACGAAGTCCTCAACGCCAAGAACCATGAGCGGGAGGCAACCATCATCGCCCAGGCCGGCCGTCGGGGCGCCGTGACCATCGCCACCAACATGGCGGGACGCGGTGTGGACATCCTGCTGGGCGGCAATCCGGAAGGCCTGGCCCGCGATTTGCTGCGGAAGCAGAAGGTCGACCTTCTGTCCATTCCACAGGGCGAATGGACCCGGGCGCTGGATCTGCTCGACCGCGGCGAGGATCCCCACACTGCATCCGACGGCGAATGGGTGGACACGGTGGCGGAGGTCCATCGCCAGGTCGAACAGGAACAGCGGGAGGTTCTGTCCCTAGGCGGCCTGCACGGAGCGCCACGAGTCCCGCCGCATCGACAACCAGTTGCGCGGCCGCTCCGGACGCCTCGGCGATCCCGGCAGCAGCCGTTTCTACCTCAGCCTCGAGGACGACCTGCTGCTGCGCTTTGGCGGTGAACGGGTGTCCCGGATCATGGATCGCTTCAAGATGGAGGACGCCCCCATTGAAGCCGGGATGATTGACCGGGTCATCGAAAACGCCCAGGTCAAGGTCGAGGGCTTCTATTTCGACAGCCGCAAGAACGTGCTGCAGTACGACGAGGTGGTGAACGAGCAGCGCACCGCCATCTATGAACAGCGGCAGCTCATTCTGGAGGCCGCAGACAGGGTTCCGATCGCGCGGGCCATGATCGCGGATTTGGTGTCCGACCAGATCGCGGACGCCTTCGAGTTGGGCGAAGAGGAGGATGCGGACGAGGCCCTGCGGCCCCTCCGTGGCTTCTTCCCACCGGACAGCACGCGCCTGCCGGTGCCGCTGCTGGAGGTCCTGGAGGAGGATCGGGAGGCCCTGCGCACCGAGGTGGAGATGGAGACAATCCTCCTGGGGGGCATTGACGATGCCTTGGCGGCCAAGCGGGAGCAGTGCGAAAACGATGATCTGTTCAGGCAGGTGCTGGGCGACGTAATGCTGGGCACCATCGATTCGCTCTGGACCCGCCACTTGACCGATCTCGACCATCTGCGCGAGGGCATCGGTCTCCGGGCGGTCGGCCAAATCCAGCCCATCGTCGCCTACAAGCAGGAGGCATTCAACATGTATTCCCTCCTGCAGACGGACATTCTGGAGCAGACGGCCCGCACGCTGCTGGCCCTGCAGCTGCAGGTTGCACAGCCGATGGCCCGGAGACAGCCCGCCTTCGACCGCGTCCACCTGAACCGACAGAACGGAGCCCAGGCGACCGCCCCGGTCCAGCGACGACGCACGGCCCAGCCGGGGAGGAACGACCCCTGTCCCTGCGGCAGCGGCCGCAAGTTCAAGCACTGCCACATGCGCAAACGCCCGGTGCCCGCCGGTTGAAGTGGGGAATCCGCCTCGGCCCAACACCGGTGATTTCGCATAGGAAGCCATCGCCAACACCCGGTTCCCGCCAGTTGGAGAATGGGGAAAGAATGGGGAAAACTCACCGATTAATGGGGAAAACGTGGGGATAACTCGGGCCGGAATGGGGAAAACCCGCCTCGGCCCAACACCAGTGATTTCGCATAGGAAGCGAGTTTTCCCCATTAACCCCCAAGTTATCCCCACTCTTTCCCCACGTTTTCCCCACGATTCGGCGAGTTTTCCCCATTGGTGGACACGTCCCAAATCCACCATGGACCGGCTTTTTACGAGGAAGAAGAGCTTCCGAGCCTTGCTGAAGGTACCGAGTTTTCCCCATTAACCGGCTACCCTACGAATACAACGATCCAAATCACCCTCTATATACTTCCCTTTCGATTTGCCTTGTCCGAAAACCGTGGAATGGGGAAAACTCGGCCCGTCCCAGTCCGGGATCGGCACCCGCGGTCCAGAACACCACGTGCCCAGCCATGCCTCTGTACGAGTTCACCTGCACGCACTGCTCCGAACACTTCGAGCAGATTCTGTCGTTTTCGATGACCGAAGCACCGGCCTGTCCCCACTGCCGGTCCACGGCGACGCGGCGTCTCATGAGCATGCCCGCCATTCACTTCAAGGGCAGCGGGTTCTACAAGACGGACAACGCCAACGGCAAGGACAAGGTTGAAGAGAAGACCGACACCGATGTGAAGGCCGGTGCGAAGGATGCCGATACCCAAGACGGGAAGGCTGACATCAAGGGGGATGCGTCCGACAGCGGACCGCGGGAAACTGCAACTCCGCCCAAGGCAGCGAAGACGGCCGACAAGGCACGGCAGGGCAAGGCCAAAGCCGCCGCCGGCTGATCCCGGCACGGCCGGGCAGCAAACCCGCCGACAGGGAACATGCCATCGGCAGACGACGGACGGGACGCTCCGTCGCGTCCTGCGGAGGGTACCCGCTCACTGCTGGGGGCGGCATCGCTGGTGATGCTCTTCTTCGTGCTGAGCCGGGTGACCGGCGTGGCGCGCGACATCGCCATCGCCGGTGCCTTCAACCTCTCGCCGACGCTGGACGCCTATCAGGCCGCGTTCCGCGTCCCGGACCTAATTTTCGAAGTAGTGGCGGGTGGCGCGCTTGGCAGTGCCTTCATACCCACGTTCAGCCGTCTCTCCCATCGCCGCGGCGCGGCGGTGGCCTGGCGCCTCTTTAGCCAGACGGTGAACGCGGTCACGCTGGTGCTGGGGGTGCTGGCGCTGGCCGGGATTGCCATGGCGCCATGGCTGATGCGGCATGTCCTGGCGCCCGGGTTCGAACCGGCACAGCAGGACTTGGCTGCCGAACTCATGCGCTGGCTGCTGCTGGGCACCGTGGTCTACGGGGTGAGCGGCCTGTGCATGGGGGCCCTGAACACCAGGAGGCACTTTCTGTTGCCGGCGGCGGCTCCGGCCCTGCGCAATGTTGCCATTTGGGGTGCGGCCCTGTGGCTGGCGGAACCATTCGGCGTCCGCGGCCTGGTTGTGGGAGCCGTGGCGGGCTCCCTGCTGCACCTGTTGATCCAACTGCCAGCCCTGAGGGAACATGGTCTCCGCTATAGCTGGACCTTGGACTGGCGCGATGCGGACCTGCTTCATATCCTGAAGCTCATGGGTCCGCGCATGATCGGCCTCCTGTTCATTCACCTGAATCTCATCGTCAACACAAACCTTGTGAGCCGTCTTGCTCCGGGCAGTGTAAGTGCGTTCGACTACGGGTTCCGCCTGATGCTGATTCCGGTATCGGTCTTCGCTCAGGCCCTGTCCATCGTCGCGTTCCCCTCCTTTGCGGGCCAGGCCGACCGCGGTCGGTTCGACGACATGGCTGCATCCTTCCGCACGATGCTGCGGCTCGTGGTGTGGCTGGCCGTACCCGCCACCGTCGGCATGTACCTGTTGCGCGTACCGTTGATTGAACTGCTCTTCGAGCGGGGCAGCTTTGATGCCGAAAGCACCCAACGGGTGGCAAGGGCCCTGCAGTACTTCCTGCCCGGCCTGACCGCCTACGCCGCGGTCGAGATTACGGTACGGGCTTTCTATGCCCTGCACGACACCCGCAGGCCCATGCTGGCCGGCGTGATCATTGTCCTGATCAACATCGGTCTGAGCCTGTGGTGGGTGGGACCACTGGGCTATGCCGGGCCGGCCTTGGCCGCCAGTGTGGCGACCACCGTCGAAATTCTGCTGTTGCTGTGGTGGTTGCGTGCACACCTGCCGCGGCTGATCCCCGCCCAGTTGGCCTGGGACAGCGTGCGCACGGCCGTTGCGGCCGCGGCCATGGGCGGTGCCGTGTGGCTGGTGTTGGCCGGGATCGGCTCCGGCGCGGGCCCCTGGGCTGAAGCCGCCTGGATCCAATTGCTGCTGGGAATCGCCGCGGGAGGAACCGCCTATTTCCTCTTTAGCTCGGTTCTGGGCAACGTGCGCTGGCTGGCGGGAGTGCGACGGGCCTCGGTCTGAAGGCACCGACCTATTTCAACAAATCCCTAACATATCGGGACCGCCAATCCTCTACAATCCAATCTGATTCCGCCCTGGAGCACAGGAGCGGATTCACACCGTACGATCCGAGGTCGGACCTATAGGAACGCGTGATGGGCATCTATATTTTGCTGATTCTTCCCTCCTTGGTGCTGGGCCTTTGGGCGCAGGCCAGGGTCAGGCGCAACATGGGGAAATACTCCAAGGTTGCCAATATCCGCGGTCTGACCGGTGCCCAAACAGCCCGCCAGATCTTGGACAGCCAAGGCCTGTACGACGTACCGGTTGAGGAATCCACCGGCTGGCTGTCGGACCACTACCATCCGGGACAGCGCGCCCTGCGCCTGAGCCGCGACGTATTTCACGGCCGCAGCGTGGCCGCGGCGGGGATCGCCGCCCACGAGGCGGGCCATGCCGTGCAGCACCAGCAGGGCTACACGCCGCTGCGGCTGCGCTCGACCGCCGTGCCGGCCGCCAACCTCGGCGGTTGGCTGGGACCCGGAATCTGCTTTCTGGGGGCGATTCTGCAGACCCCCGAACTGCTGGGTATCGGTGTCGTGCTGTTCGCCCTGACCACAGTCTTCACCCTGATAACACTGCCCGTCGAGTTCAACGCCAGCACGCGGGCGCGTCAGTTGCTCGTTGGCCACGGCATCCTCTATGCGGAGGAGATGGAAGGCGTCAACAAGGTGCTCAACGCTGCTGCCCTCACCTATGTGGCCGCCGCCGTTTCCTCGGTCATGACCCTGGCCTACTATGCCTTCCTGCTGTTTGGGCTAAGCCGGGACTAACTTGTCCTTTCAACCGGTCGGACGGGGCATCCCGTTCGGCGCCAATATCCATCCATGACACAGTACTCCCGTCCTGAACCATCCAGCCCGCGCCGCCGCGGACCGGGTCTGGCCACCTTCCTGCTGATTATTGTCCTTGTCCTGGCGGGCCTAGTGGCCTGGGACAACCTATTGGGTCGGGGGACGGCACTGGCGAACCGCTTCGCACCCAATTTGCTGCCGGGCATCGGTGCCGAACGGGTCCAGGTTGAGGTGCCGGTTGCGGAACCCAGGACGCTCAGCGTCACCGTGGATCCCGAATCCCTGGCAGCGGTCGAGGTGGATTATGAAACCGCGGTACTGATGGATATCTACGCCCGCGGCAATCCCTCGGTGGTGCAGGTCAACACGTTCGACTACGTCAACTCGACCATGAACTTGAACACGGGCCAGGGTTCCGGCTTCATCTGGGACACGGATGGTCACATTGTCACCAACGCCCATGTCGTGCAGTCGGCAGACACCATGCACATTACCTTCCAGGACGGGACCATGTCGGTTGGGGAAGTGATGGCCAAGGATCCCTACAGTGATCTGGCAGTTGTCAAAATCGATCCCGAAGGCTACGAACTGCAACCCGTCACGATGGGCCGCAGCGAAGATCTGCAGGTCGGCATGCGGGTGGCCGTGATTGGGACCCCGTTTTCGCAGAAGCAGACCCTGACATCTGGCATTGTGAGCGCTTTGGGCCGCAAAATGAACACGGTGACACAGTACCAAATCCCGGACAGCATCCAGTTCGATGCCGCCACCAACCCCGGAAACTCCGGCGGACCACTCTTCAACAGCCGGGGCGAAGTGGTGGGTGTGGTCTCCCAGATCATCTCCGAGCAGCGTTCCTTCAGCGGCATCGGCCTGGCGGTGCCGGCCACAATCGTGAACCGGGTGATCCCGGCTTTGATCGAGTCGGGCCGGTACGAGCACGCCTACTTGGGTGTCCGGGGTGCAAGCTACAGCCCCATCTGCTCCGAAGCGTTGGACCTGCCCAAGAGCGCGCGGGGTGCTTACGTCACGCAGGTTGTGCCCGGCGGCCCGGCGGCCCGGGGCGGCCTGGCCGGCGCCAGTGCCCGGGCCCGTTTCGATTCGGAAGAATTGGAATTCATTTGCCCCACCGGTGCCGGGGGCGACCTAATCACCCATGTCGAGGACTTCAAGCTCAGTTCGTTCGACGATCTCATGATGTACCTGGAACGGTACTCGTCGCCGGGAGACGAAGTGAATCTGACCGTGCTGCGCAACGGCAGCAACGTAAGGGTCACGGTCAAACTTGGCAAGCGCCCCAGCACGTCCCTCAGTTGACGCGCGCCGGGCAAGGGTGTACTTCACCGCTGGTGTGACACTCGTCCCGCAATAGCCACATCGCCGAGGCTCAATATCGGAATCCGAAGCGGGTAAGGATTCACGGGGTGCCCGCCCAGCGACGGGCCTTATCCCGTGGCATGGACTGCGGGGACGCATGCAGTCCATGCGGCCGGGTTCGCGTTGTGGTTCAACGGGTCTGCTAGATCCGACCTGCTAGGTCCGCGGGCCGCCATCCCGGTGAGCGACGGTGTAGGGTTACGCCTCGGCAATTTCGTCGTCCGGAACCGGAACCGGTGGTATGGGAATGCCCCGCTCGAGGATGCCCTGGATGCGGTTGTTGATGTCCGCCGGTAGTTCCATCTGCCTGCACGCTGCGCCGCACTCTAAACCATCCAGGTTCAACTCTGCACCCAACTCTGCACGCACTGCGGCCGAACGGAAGGTCGTTGCCCAAAAGACCAAGTGCGTGAACTTGGCAGGAGTCTTGACGTAGGTGGCCATTTCGGATGCCATGAGCCGCTTGTCGTCCGGTCCCGGATCCTTGACCAGAAAAGGGATGCCGTCCTCTTCCGCAAACACCATGTTGTTCTTAAGGCAGTCGTTCACCACGGTCCGCACCACGGTTCGACGGGCTTGTGCAGGCAACTCGTTGTAACTGGTGATCATGGCCATGGCCAAGCCAACGGCAACTCCATAACATTCACAATCGCACGTGGCCTCCGGCAGGAAACTCAGGATTCCGTCCTCCACTCCCTGCCACTGTCCCAGCCAGAGTGTTGAACCCCACTGGGATTTCGGGTTCTTCTTCGCCATGAATGCTGTCCTCCTGCATGGTGGCTACAGCCTGTCGGACAAGGCGCCTGTCTCGGAAGCAGCAGAGAGGCGCTGCAGTGTTAACACTGAACGGTACTCTGTCTACGCTCGACAAGCGTCCCGGCATGTCCCTCGGATGACGCGCGTGTCGGGTATGGGCTTCGCAGGTCAAGTGAGGGTATAGGTTTCTTCTTCCTCGCCACTGGTGTGACGTCCGTCCCGATGGCGGATGCACCAGCGGCGCCTGACATGCAGTCTCCTGCCGGATGCCGGAGGTTCCCCGGCACGTCGGACGGCGGGAAGTCCGCCCTTGTTTCCCGCCAGCAGTTGGCGCACCAGCGGATTGCGCAACAGGCTGCCACCCAGCTTCAGGACCACCAGACTCACCGCCAGCAGGGCGGGTGTCGCGGCCACGGCCTTCTGTGCCAGCGACGATGCCGGTGTCGGTATCAGTTCTGCTTGCGTGTCCGACCCGCAGGTGGGACAGAACTGGTCCTCGATTTGGACGGCGCCACTGCACTCGGCACAGATGCGTTCGGTTCGTGCCATGGGAAAGGTTGGTCCTATACGGGATCCGCATTGGTCAGCGTAGCACAGGGTTGAGGCTGGTGTGCCCGTCCCGTAGTCAGGGCGCGGGTTGAAGGAGGCTTCCCACCATGTTGCGACCGGCACCGCGGCGGAAATCGGCCGCGGGCATGGCCTTGCGACCGGCCAGTTGAACCGTGGTCAACTGCAACATCCCGTCGCCTGTCTGGACCGTGAGCCCGTCGTCCGTCTCCAGCACCCGTCCCGGTTCCTGCGTCGGTTTCCCTCCCGTTTCGGGCAGGGCATCCAGAATCCGGAGTTGTTGGCCCTGCCACCAGCAGTGCGCGGCGGGCCAGGGATTGCAGGCCCTGATCTGCAGGGCAATGTCCGTGGCTGGCTGCGTCCAGTCGATGCGCCCGTCCGCCTTGCGGATTAGGCCACAGTGGGATGGTGTGCCCGGCAGGGAGTCCTGGGGAATGGGTCGGCATTCCCCTGCCAACCAAGCCGGCAGCACGGTCAGCAGCCGTTCGGCACCCAGCTCCGCCAGCCTCGGTCCCAGGGTTCCGGTCGTGTCGCGGGGCAGCATGGCGGTCTCGGCCCGGTCCACCACCGGGCCGGTGTCCAGGCCCCGGTCCATTTGCATGATGCTGACCCCGGTCGCGGCCAAGCCTTGGCGTATGGCACCGAAGACCGGGGAGGCCCCCCGCAGGGCCGGCAACAGACTCGCGTGGATGTTGAGGCAGCCGGTCCGGGGCAGGTTCAGGATGGAAGGCGGCAGAATCTGGCCATAGGCCATCACCACAACCGCGTCCGGCTCCCAGGCCGCCAGTTGGGCGGCGAACTCCGGATTGCGCCTAACCCGATCGGGCTGCAGCACCGGCAGGCCGTGGGATCCGGCCAACTGCTTGACCGGACTTGCGGCCGGCGTGCGCTTCCGGCCCCTGGGTCGATCGGGCTGCGTGACCACACCCCGCAGATGCCACGGGGGATTCGTGTTCCGTTGATGCGCCAGCATGCGCGCCAGCACGATGGCGGCCAGATCCGGTGTTCCCATGAACACGATGCGTTGGCGGTCGGACATGATGGAAGTCGTTCCCTGGCTGGGGACCGGTGCAACCCCGCTACCCGTCCCTGCGTACCTTGATTGGAGGTCCCTGCCGCGCGCAGGGGCATCGCGTGCCGTGCCGGAGATTGGGTGTGTCAGCCGACGTTTCGAAGAATCCGCCAGACGAAGGGAAAGACCCTCAGGACTCCCCGTCGCCCATGGATCGGGATGCTGCCGACTGGCCGGGAATTGCCGACGACTGGGATCCGCTGGCCGACGACGGCGACGACTGGGAGCAGGCGGCCGCCCCCGAACCGGGACCCGACAGCAGTGAACGCCTGGTGGCAGCCATCTGTTACGGATCCCTGCTGGTCCTGCCGTTCGCGATCCCGCTGATTGTGCTCGTGAGCCGCACGCGCACGCGCTTCCAACACTACCATGCCGTGCAGAGTCTGGCCCTGGCCGTATCGGTAACGCTCCTCTGGATCGCGATGTTGCTCGGTGCCGGAGTGTTTGGCTCAACCCTCCCTTTCATCGGCTGGCTGGCCGGTGGCATGCTCCTCTGTCTCATGCCGATTACTTGGATGATTGCCGTCGCGGTGGCCCTGTGGGCGGCCTGGCAGGCCTTGCAGGGCCGTACCGCGTCGATTCCCCTGCTGGCGGAGTTTCTCAGGTACCGGGGTTGGCTGCCTGCAGACGAGTAGGCAGCCGGTCCGCGCCTCAAGCCGCCTGGCGGCCGCCGCGGCCCCAGGTCTGCACCCAGCCGCCCACGGCCAGGATGTAGCTGAGGACGATTACCACGGCACCAACCGCACTCAGAATTCCGCGTGCGAGGTCGGGCAGGCCGGCTCCGCTCGGCAGGAAGACCAGGCGGGCTGCCAGGACCACAATCACCACGCCCGCCAGAATCTTTGGCCAGGCAACCTGTTCCCCGGGCAGGGCCCCTTCCAGCAGGCCGCCCAGCGTGCGGCCCGTGATCAGCGGGCTGAAGACCCAGAAGACGAACCAGATCAGCATCAGGAAGGCCCAGATCATGATGGCCACGGGCACGCCGAAGAACACGAATCCGAGGAAGGGCAGCAGGCCCAGCATGAACGGCATGGCCAGAAGGGACACCACGCCCCAGACGACGGCCATGCCCCCCTGTGTGCGGATTTGGGTGGCGGCCCCTTCAAAGAAGGAACGTCCGATCCGGTTGCTCAGGAAGACCAGCAGTGCGGTTCCCACCAGCACGGACAGGGTGCGGAAGATCCAGGTGCGCCAGTTCCCGCCGGAGCTCTCGGCGTGTTGGTCAGCCTGGGGATTCCACTCGTGGAACTGGGCCGTTGCCGGTGCCTGCGCAACGGGTGCCGGCGCACCGTAGGCCAAGGTTCCCCCCACCGACAGGCCATCGCCGAATTCGAACTGCGGCGATTGGAGATCGGCATCGCCGGCGATGCGGCCTCGGATGACAAATTCGCTTCCCGCTTCGCCATATAGGTCTCCGGACACGGATGCGGTGTCGGCGAGGGTGATATTGGCACCTGCCGCGTGCACATCGCTGCCGAAGTGTCCGGCCAACGAGATGTCCATGCCGGCCGCCAGGGTGTCGCCACCGATCCGGGCGTCCGGGGCCACCACTACGCCGTGATCGGGACCGGCCATCCGGAGCTGCAGCACCGAATCCTGAATGAATTCCTCGTTTTGGAACATGCCGGCCATGTTGGCGGTTGCGTCCTGGCCACCGCCCGCGACGCGCAGGTCCTCGGCCACTGTGCCCTCGACGATGACGGTTGCGCCGGCCGCGTACAGGTCCCCCCCGACTTCGCCCGTCAGGAGGATGATGGAACCTGCTGCGAAGACGTGTCCGGTGACCACCCCATCAATGCGGATGGTTTGCCCTGCGGCAAACAGGTCGCCGTCGACCGTGCCGCTGATCACCAGGGAATTGCCGGCAGCGAACAAGTCTTCGGAAATGGTTTGTCCGGCCGGCAGTTCGTACAGGTCGTCGCCCTTGAACTGAGCCGCGTGGACCGCTGCGGATGGCAGCACCCACAGCAGCGGCATCAGCAACAGGGCCAGCCACAGCCTTGAATGGCCGGCTAGGGTGGATATCGGACGGAGCATGGCGGTGTCACCTATGAACTGACGGGCAGGGGCGTTAACTTGTACGTCACAGTCTCCGGTACGGGTTGCAACAGTGGCTGCCCCATGCTGCGCGAGACACGAAGTGGTTCGGACCGCTCATACCATCTTCTAACACAGCACCTGCGAACGAAAGCACCACTCACTAATATACTGATTCCCGCTTGAGGTGGCAGTAGCCACACCCTTGCGGCAGCCAATGCGGCTTGAATTCGTGCAAGAGAAAATACACAAACATTTCAGAGTGACAATCATGGCAAAGGTAATCGGAATCGACTTGGGTACAACCAACAGCGTAGTGGCCGCCATTGAAGGCGGCGATCCGGCGGTGATTGCCAACGCCGAGGGCAGCCGCACCACGCCGTCCATCGTGGCGTTCACGCGCAAGGGCGAACGCCTGGTTGGCATCACGGCCAAGCGCCAGGCCGTGGTGAACCCGGACAGCACGATTTATTCCGTCAAGCGCCTGATGGGCCGCCACCAGAAGGATGCCGAAACCAGGCAGATTGGGGAGGCGGTTCCCTACAGCATCGTGGCGGGCCCCAACCAGGACGCCCGCGTCCACGTGCCGGTCAACGACAAGCAGTACTCGCCCCAGGAAATCAGCGCCATGATCCTGAGCAAGCTGAAGCGGGACGCGGAATCCTATCTTGGCGACGACGTGACCCAGGCGGTGATCACGGTGCCGGCCTACTTCAACGACAGCCAGCGTCAGGCCACCAAGGATGCCGGCCAGATTGCCGGGTTGGAGGTGCTGCGCATCATCAACGAACCCACCGCCGCGGCGGTGGCCTACGGCCTCGACAAGAAGAACGACGAGACGGTTCTGGTCTTCGACCTGGGCGGCGGCACCTTCGACGTGTCGGTGCTTGAGGTCGGCGACGGGGTCATCGAGGTGATGTCGACCAACGGCGACACCCACCTGGGCGGCGACGACTGGGACGAGCGCATCGTCGACTGGCTGACCGACGAGTTCCGCAAGGACACGGGGATTGACCTGCGCAAGGATCGCCAGGCCCTGCAGCGGTTGCGGGAGGCGGCCGAGAAAGCCAAGATTGAGCTGTCCACCACGCCCGAAACCCAGGTCAACCTGCCCTTCATCACCGCCGACAGCGAAGGGCCCCGCCACCTGGACCTCACCCTCAGCCGCGCCGTCTTCGAACAGCTGACCGCCGATCTGGTGGAACGCTGCAAGACGCCCTTCCGCAATGCCCTGAAGGACGCGGGCCTGACGGCCGGCGGCCTGGACGAGGTCGTGCTGGTGGGCGGATCCACACGCATGCCGATGATCCAGAACCTGGTCACGGAAATGACCAACACGGAACCCCACCGGGGCGTCAACCCGGACGAGGTGGTGGCCGTCGGTGCCGCCCTGCAGGGCGGCATCCTGGCCGGCGAGGTCCACGATCTGCTGCTGCTGGACGTGACCCCGCTGAGCCTCGGCATCGAGACCCTGGGCGGTGTCAACACGGTGCAGATCGAACGCAACACCACCATTCCCACCAGCAAGGAGGAAACCTTCTCCACGGCGGCCGACAACCAGACCATGGTGGACGTCAATGTGCTGCAGGGCGAGCGGCCCATGGCCAACCAGAACAAGCTGTTGGGCAACTTCCGCCTGGAGGGGATCCCGGCGGCGCCGCGCGGCATGCCGCAAATCGTGGTCAAGTTCGACATCAATGCCGACGGCATCCTGAGTGTCTCGGCCAAGGACAAGGCCACCGGCAAGGAGAACAGCATCACGATCACCGCGTCCACCAACCTTGCGGAGGACGAAGTGGATCGCCTGGTCAAGGAAGCCCGCGACAACGAAGCGGCCGACAAGGCCGTGCGCGACCTGGTGGAAGCCCGCAACGAGGGCGAAAGCCTGATTTACGGCACCGAGAAGGCACTTGAGGAGATGGGCGACGCGATTCCGGCCGAGGACAAGAGCCGCATCGAAACCCTGGTGGCGGATCTGCGCACGGCCATGGCCGGTGAGGATCTGGCCCGCATCAGCGAGGCCAAGGATGCCTTGACCCAAGCCAGTGCGGCCTTGGCCGCCCAGGCCCAGCAGCAGGCGGCGGCCGAGCCGGACATGGGCGGGGATCCCTCCGCCGCTCCCGGTGCCGGGACCGGCGGAGGCGACGATGACGACGACGATGTGATTGAGGGCGAGTACCGGAGTGCCTGATCGCGGCAGGGCGGCCCGGCCCGACGTGGCAAGATTGAATGCCTGCACGGGCTGGGCCTTTCCGTCGTCATCCCCGGCCATGTTCCATGGAGTGTGGTGCCTGTCGGGATCTGTGCGGCGGCAGGGGCCGGCAACCTTGACGAGGAGGGCCGGGCCAGACCACCGGGAAATGGAATGCAGGTGACGGACTACTATCAAACGTTGGGCGTTCGCCGCGACGCCGACCAGGAAACCATCAAGCGCGCCTTTCGCAAACAGGCGCGCGCCAACCATCCGGACACCAACAAGGGGGATCCCGAGGCGGAGAGCCGCTTCAAGGCCATCAACGAGGCCTACACGGTTCTGTCGGATCCGGAGAAGCGCCGGAAGTACGATCGCTTCGGCAAGGACTGGGAGCGGTTCACCAACGCCGGCGGCAATCCGCAGGACTTCAACTGGCAGCAATGGGGTGCCGGCGGTCCGCGTCGGGGCATGTCCCCGGAGGACATCGCCAGCATGTTCGGCGGCCAGCAGATGGGGGGCCAGGGATTCTCAACCTTCTTCGAGCACCTGTTCGGAATGGGCGGACCCGGGCCCATGGGCGGCCCGTCCGCCGCCCGCCGGGCCCCGCCCCGTCCGCCCCGGCGGGAGGTCAAGGCCGAACTGACCCTGGAGGAGGCCGCGGCCGGCACGTCCCGCAAGGTCCGCCTTTCCGGCGGTAGTACGGTTGCGGCCGATATTCCGCGCGGCGTCCGGAACGATTCCCTGGTGCGGCTGCGCGGCTCCGGAGAAGAGGGCGAGTCCGATCTGCATGTGCGCATCGGCATCAAGCCCCATCCCGTGTTCAAGCGTCAGGAGGACGACCTCCTGGTCGATGTGGACGTGGACCTGTACACGGCGGTTCTCGGCGGCGAAGTCAAGGTACCGACCCTGGAGGGTCCGGTGCAGATGCGCATACGGCCCGGGACCCAAAGCCATACCCGCATCGCCCTTGCCGGCAAGGGCATGCCGCAACTCAAGCAACCGAATCGCCGCGGGCGGCTGATAGCGCGGGTCCGCGTTCGCATTCCCCAGGACCTGTCTCCGGAACAGACCGCACTGTTCCGGCAACTGCAGGACGCCCCACCGGTCAAATAGAGGTTCTGAACGAACCGGCTTGGCCGCCGGAGGCCTTAGCCGGGTTGGTCGGACAACAGCTGCAGGATGGCCGCGGCCCGCTTCCCGCCGGCTTCCATGCGGATCATCCGTTCCCGATCGGAGACGGTCTCGAGACGGATGTCGAGTCGATCAGCCGGCAGCAGCGCTCCCAGCCGTTCCGACCACTCGACCACCAGCACGCTGTCCGCATCCGCCAGCCACTCCGACCAGCCCAGGTCCTCGGCCTCCGCGCCGGCCAGGTTCGGGTGCATGCGGTAGCAATCCATGTGGCGCAACAGGCCGCCGTAGGGCAGGGAGTACTCGGCCACCAGAATGAAGGTGGGGCTTGTGACCGGTTCCCGGATGCCCAGGCCCGCGGCCACGCCTTGTGTCAGGGCGGTCTTGCCCGCACCCAGGTCACCCTGCAGCGCAACCAGATCGCCTTGATGCAGGATCTCGCCCAACGCGCGTCCCAGGTTCTGCGTATCCCGAAGACTGCCCGAGTGGAATTGGAACCCGGTGGCCATACGGACGGGTTCCGCAACGGAACCGGAGGTGGAGCCCATGTGCCGGACCCGGAAAACCCCTGAAGATCCCGGTTCGCCCGGGAATGGGGGGCCTACGCCGAATCCTCCTCCGGGATCAGTGTTTGAATCTGCTGCTTCATGCGGTCCAGGAGGAACCCGGTGCGATCCGCCGACAGTGTGTCCACCGTGACGTCGATGGCGGCGTTTACCGGGCTGGGCTTCATTTGCACCCACTCGTCCTCGCCCAGCTTCACCTTCAACCCTTCCAGGGTTTCGACGCGCTGTTGCTTGAACCGGCTGTTCAGTTCGCTCATGACCCGGCTGCGGGACATCCAGTTCATCTCCACCTGTCCCTGTTGGTAGTGCATGTCCGGCAAACCGCTCAGGACCCGGCTGATCGGCTCCCCGCGCGCCGCCAGGTATTCCACAAGCTTCAGGAGTGCCATCATGGGATCCGGAGCCGGATGGAAGAAGGGAAAGATGAAGTTGCCCCTGCCGTTCAGGGCCACCAGCACGTTGCCCTGGCCGGCGCTGGCCATCAGGTTGTGCATGTCGCTCTTGGTGCGCAGCACGGTGGAGTGGTAGCGGGACACAATCCGGTCGTAGGCCTGCGGCATGTGGTCCGGATAGACCACTTGGCTGTATGGGTGGTGGTGCAGGGCCAGATCCAGGAACAGGGCGTCGCAGGTGATCGGACTGAGCCTGGTGCCCTGCTCGTCGACCAGGTGCATGACCTCGCCGGACACATCGAAGATCACGCCCAGGTGGGCGTTGACGGCCTTGACGATGGATCCCATTTCGGTCTGTTGCCGATCCAGCCGCAAGTGGTCCAGATGCTCCTCCTGTTCCAGGGTGTTGAGCGGCACGTTCTCGATGTGCAGGCGGTTCAGGATGCGTGACATGACCCCCGCGGCGCGGCCGTTGGAATAGTCGACCACCAGCTTGAAGGGCTGCCGTTCCAGCAGTTCGGCATTGACCTTGGACAGGAAGTCGTCCACATAGGCGGAAACGAACCCGCGGGCGTACTCGATGCCGCCCAGACCATCCATGCCGGCCCGCCGGAAGGCCTCCTGGGCATAGGAGGTCTGCACCTTGCGCTCCATGGACTTGCCCAGGTTGCTCCCGTCGCCTTCGAGCAGTTGCACCATCAGCGTCTGGGGATGGGGATCGTCCGGATGAACGCGGACGTTGCCGCCCGCCTGCACGTCCTCGTTGTGGCGCACGAAGTGGCGCAGGACCGGCACGGCCACGTTGCCCATGTCCAGCACGTTGACCCCGGAACTGAGCAGGCCGCTGACCAAACCGCGCTTGATCATGCGCGATGCCCGGTGGGTGTCGCGGTTGACGGCCACGGCAGTCCCGGGGTCCAGGGTTGTGCCCAGGGCGACCCCGATGCGCGCCGCGGCCTCCGGCGTCAGGTCCAGGTTGGCTTGGCCGCTGATGGTGTAGCCCCGGAACAGCTCCTGTCGCTCCTGCCGGCCCCAAATCACGTTGTTGCGGACGGTGGTGCCCCGCAGTACCCGTTTGTGGGGCCACAGCTTGACCCGGGGCATGAGGATCACCCCCTCTTCCAGGACCGAGCTGTCTCCCACGACGCAATCCTCCGCCACATGGGCATGTGCCTTGATACTGGCTTGGCGGCAGATGATGGCACCGCGCACATGGCTCGACGGCCCGATGTAGGAGTTGCGCCAGATCACGGACTGCTCGACCCGGGCATGGCTGTCCACAATCGTGGAGGGCCGGATCACGGACGGACCAATCACCGTGCTGTGGGCGTTGATGTGCACCCCGTCGCCCAGGAACACGGGACCGGTCAGTTGCGCCGTGTGGTGGATGGTGACATTGCGCCCGGTCCAGATGCCCGGACGGATTTCCTCGCCAATGTTCTCCAGCAACCCCACGCGCCCGCCCAGGATTTCCTGGGTGGCCGCCACGTACTGTTCGGTGTTGCCGATGTCGCACCAATAGCCGTCCAGGGTCACGCCGCGGATGATGCGCCCCTGCCGGAGCATGTTCGGGAACAGGTCGCGGGAGAAGTCGAACTCGCGATCGCGGGGCACGAAGTCCAGGACCGACGGGTTCAGGACATAGATGCCGGTGTTGACCGCGTCGGACTGCTGTTCCGCCGGCCGCGGCTTCTCCACGAAATCGTAGATCCGTTGCGTTTCGTCCTGCAGCACGACGCCGTATTCGTGGGTGCCTTCCACGCGGTGCAGGGCGATGGTCACTTCCGCGTCGGAACTGCAGTGCTGTTCGTACAACCGGTGGAAGTCGAAGTCGGTGACGCAGTCGCCTGTCACCACCATGAAAGGCTCGTCCCAGTCCGCCACCGCGGTCTTGAGGGATCCGGCCGTGCCCAGGGGTTTTTCCTCGACGATGCAGGTGGTGTCAAGGTCGTCGAACAGCTCTCCCTTGAAGACGTCCTCGATCAGGGAGGCCATGTACCGCAGGGTCACGCGCAGTTCGGAGAGCCCGTACTGGCGGAGCTGCTGCACCATGTGCACCAGCACGGGCCGGTTGACCATGGGGACCAGCGGCTTGGGGCGCTGCAGCGTCAGGGGCTGCAGGCGCGTGCCCTCGCCTCCGGCCACCGCCACGACCTTCATGTGTCCAATCCTGTTGGTGGCGAAACCGCGTCCAAGTCTGCCAGCCGTCGCCAGAACACCATTGTACCAATGCGCTGGATCCAGCCGGCCGCACATGTCCGGAACCGACTGGCGGTTTTGGTGAAGGCGGTTTTGAATTGAATTGTCAAAAAGTTGGAATGGCCTAGATCGGCGGCCAGGGGAAGTTGCGCCGATCCCGTCGGTGGCAGGGATACCGGGGGTTGACCAGCAGGCGTTCCATGCGCAGGACCAGGGCTTTCCGCTCGGCCGCGGACAACAGGGACTCCAGGGCCCGGCCGGTGCGGGAGTCCGGATCCGCCGTGCGGTCGCGGCAGGTCTCCAGGTCCGCCAGGTGTTCCGGTTCGATCGCTTGGCCGGCGAACTCCCAGGTCACGGTGCGCAGCTTGTACAGGCTGTGGAAGCAGATCCCGTGGTCAATGGCCCAGAGGCGCGGCCCCTCGCCGACCAGGCAGTGGCCGCTCTTGCGATCCGCATTGTTGACCACCCAGTCGAAGACGGTCAGGCGCCGCAGCGCCGCCGCATGGCAGGCCTGGTATCGGACGGTGAAGTAGTGCTCCTCGGGATTGTGGGGAATGAAGAGCTGTACGCTGCCGGGACCGTGCTCGCCCTCGCGCAGGCAGGTGGGAGGCACCAGGCCCCAGCCCAGGGCCTCGGAGATTACGAACGCCGCCGTTTCCCGCTGGCAGAGGGTGCCGTACGGAAAATCGCCCAGGGGATTCTCGCCGTCGCGCGGCTTGTACACGCAGCGCAGGGATTGGTCGTTCAGGGTGATGTTGGCCAGGAAGCTGTAGTTGGAACTGTAGGGCAGGACCCCCTCAAGTTCCATGTCGCCCTGCTCCAGAATGGGCAGGATCAGGTCCGGCGCGGTTGGAATGGCCCCCGTGTCGGCCATGGGCGGACCACCCGTGTTCGGTGTCAGAGCACGATGGGATCGGCATGCCCGTTGGAACGCGGGCAGAGGTGGCCGTCGGGATCGATCGGTTCATGGCACAACGGGCATATGGGCCGGCCGGCCTCGACCACCCGCAGGGCGCGATCGCTGAAGGCCTGCAGCTGTGAACTGTCGGCCCAGAAGCGGACCAGCATCAGGCGCGCCTCGTCATCCTCATCCTCGTCGTCAACGAACTCTTCCTCTGTATCCGGAGGCCGTACCCCTTGCATGAAGAGGGCAAACAACTCCTCGGATTTCTCGTAGCCGAGGCCCATCTGCGTTACGGAAAACAGCGGCACCAGCGGATGTTCCAGTTCCGTCACGGGCACCGAGGCGGGATCCGTCTCCGGCAGATCCTCGATGTCCTGCAGCAGATTGGCGATGCTGGTGGCCAGGAGTGCAATCTGCTCCTTTTCCATGCGCAGGGTTACCAGCAGGTCGTCCTTGCGGCCCTGCAGGTAGAAGACGCGCCGGCCCGGCGGCCCCTCGGTGCCGGCCACGAGCGCATCCACCGGCTTCAGATCGTGGGAGGGACGCTGCATCATGTGCTACCACCTTCCGGTTGCGCCGGGGCCTCGTCGCGTGGGTCGGCGGGCGGCTTCAGGTCCGGCAGCGGACCGGTGTCGTTGATGCGCAGGATGGCGCACCCCGCTTCGCGCAGGGCGACGATGGACACGGACGTGGGATCGATCATGATCCGCTGGAACAGGTCGATGGGCGTGCCCAGGTAGAACGCCAGCACGGACTTGATCGGATCGCTGTGGCCGAACACGGCCACCACTTCGCCGGGGTGGTTGGCACGAATGGTCTCCACGGTGTCCACGAGGCGGTTCTGCATCTCGCGCAGGGTTTCACCGCCCGGAAACCGGAACCGGCTGGGATGGTGCTGGACACGTTGCCATTCGGGGGTTTTGCCCAACTCCTTGAGCTTGCCGCCTTGCCATTCGCCGTAGTCCACCTCCAACAGGCCGGGATGGGTCCGCACCGGCAGGCTGCGGGCCTGCGCCAGCGGCGCCGCGGTCTCGCGGCACCGCTCGAGCGGACTGGAATAGATGGCTGCCACGGGTATGTCCGCCAGCCGCGCGACCACCGCCTGCGCCTGGCCGCGGCCCTTTTCGTTCAGGTGCACGCCGGGCGACCGCCCGGCCAGCCGACCTTCGACCACATAGTCGTTCTCGCCGTGCCGCACCAGCAGCAGGTGGGTCATCGATTCAGCCATCGATGCCCGCCATTTCGCGTGCCAGGGCCGCGGCGCCCACCGGTCCGGCATCGTCGCCCAGGGCCGCCGCCACGATGTTGAAGCCCGGTTTGGCCATCAGGTTGCCGTAGGCGCTTTCGCGCACCAGATTCAGCAGGCTGTCCTCCATCTTCTCGACCACACCCCCACCGAACACCACCATCTGCGGGTCGATGACATTGACCAGGGAGGCTGTTAGGAGGCCCAGGTGGCGGGCCATTTCCCTAATCTCCTCGACTACGAGCGGGTCGCCCCGCTTCCAGGCGCGGTGAATGATGCCGCTGGTGAGGCGCTTGCGCTTTTTCTTGGCGACCAGCTTGGTTATCGCACTTTTCTCGCCCGCGGCCAGTCGCTCCCCTATGCGCCGTTCCAAGGCGCTGCGGCTGGCCAGCACTTCCGCACAGCCGCGGCTTCCGCAGGAACACAGCGGTCCGTCCACCTGCAGAATGGTGTGGCCCACTTCGCCCGCAATGAAACGCGGCCCCCGACGCAGCTCGCCGGACAACACAATCCCGCCACCGATGCCGGTGCCGACGAAGACGCCGATGACATCCTGCATCCCGCGGGCAGCACCGGCCACAAATTCACCGTAGGTACCGGCGTTGACATCGTTTTCCAGCGTGACCGGAATGCCCTTGAGTTCCCGACTCAGTTGGTCGGCAAGGGGAATCGGATGGTCCCAGGCAAGGTTGACGGCCCGGTGCACCACGCCGGTGGCCGGATCCGCGGGCCCCGGCACGCAGGCCCCGACGGCGGCAATCCGTTGTAGTCCGACCCCGGCCTTGTCGGCAGCCTTGCGAATGGTGGCTGCCATCTGCGGGACGATGGCCTCGGCACCTCCCCGCACATCCGTGGCGGTCTTGACGCGGCCCGTCACCTGGTGGCCTGGGCCAACGATGGCGGCCATGATCTTGGTTCCGCCCAAGTCCACGGCTGCGGCCAGAGGGGAAGTTTCGGACATGGCGGAATCCATGGCGCGCGGAACCCTGCGCGATGGCCGGGCAACGACAGATTAATCAGCAGGAAGGCAAGTGTAGCACAGGGCGGCGGGGCTGAATTTGGCCTTCCGGCATGCCTGCCCCTATCATGCCCGCCCCCATCAAGGGGCAAGGGGGAGGAACAATTTGTGTCCATCCGGGTCGACCGCCTGACCAAGTCCTTCCGCACGCGGGACAAGCAGGAAGGACTGGCCGGTTCCTGGCGCGCGCTGTGGAAACCCGAATGGCGGCAGGTGCCGGCCATTCGCGACATTTCCTTCCGGATGGAACGCGGGGAGGCGTTGGGCTTCATAGGTCCCAACGGAGCCGGCAAGTCGACCACCATCAAGATCCTGTGTGGGATTCTGCATCCCGATTCCGGCACGGCCGAAGTGCTCGGACATGTGCCCTGGCAGGAACGTCAGCAACTCTGCTACGAGATTGGGTCCGTGTTCGGGCAGCGTCCCCAGCTCTGGTACCACCTGCCGCCCGTCGACTCCTTTCACGTGTACGGGGCCATTTACGGCCTGGACAGGGACGCCACGCGCCGGCGGGTGGACTTCCTGGTCGACGTCTTCGAACTGCAGCACCTTCTGCACACCCCGGTCCGCAAGCTGTCCCTGGGCCAGCGCATGCGGTGCGAAGTGGCCGTCTCCCTGCTGCATGCGCCAAAGCTCCTGCTGCTGGACGAGCCCTCCATCGGCCTCGACATCGTGGCCAAGCAGCGTATACGGGACACCATTCGTTACATGCGCGACGAGGAAGGGGTTGGCGTCCTGCTGACGTCCCACGATGCCGGCGACATCGAGGCCCTGTGCAACCGGGTGATCGTGATCAGTGACGGGCAACTGATCTTCGACGACACGATGGACGAACTCAAGCGGCGCCATCTGACCGCCAAGCAGGTGAACGTGCGTTATCTGGAGGAGGGAGAGCGCAGCCTGCCGATGGCAGGGGTGGAGACGGTCGCGGCCGGACGCTACGGGATGCAGATCCGGTTTGATCCCCGCACCGTTGGCGTCGATGCCGTCATCTCGGGCCTGCATGGACTGGGATCGATGGTTGACATCACGATTTCCGATCCGGACCTTGAGGACATCATCGGAACCATCTATGCAGAGAACGCTCTCGACCCGGATGCTGCTTAACCGGTACGGGGCGCTGTTCCGCATGCCGCTGTCGGAGAATCTGGCGGAGGCGGGGAATGTCGTCTCGGCCGTTCTGGTGATGACCATGTTCATGTGGGTCTTTGCCATGCTCTGGCAGGCCGTTTTTGCGGCCCAGGGCACGGACCTGATCGCGGGTCTGACCCTGAAGCACACGCTCTGGTACCTGCTAATGGCGGAGCTGGTGGTCCTGTCCAAGCCCCTGCTGGCGGAGGAGATTTCCGAATCCATCAAGACCGGCAATATTGCCTACGACCTGATGCGGCCCCTGGACTTCGGTCTGTTTCACCTGAGCCGCTATGCCGGCCACGTGGCGTTCCGCGCCGGCGTGAACCTGCTGGCGGGCGGGGCGGTGGTCTGGCTTCTGGTTGGGCCGCCGCCGGCCTGGCAAGGTCTCTTCCCGGCGGTTCTGGCCCTGATGCTGTCCTGGGGGCTGGAATTCTGCTTCGAGGCCCTGA
>CAZMKQ010000011.1:55598-58069 GCA_964566955.1 uncultured Caldilineaceae bacterium
CCTTCTGGACCGAGGACATCAGCGCCTTTCGCTGGATCCACCAGAAGATCTCCTTCATTCTGGGCGGCCTGTTTCTGCCGCTGGACTTCTATCCGCCGTGGCTGGCCGCCGTGGCCCGTGTCCTGCCGTTCGCCTCCGTCATTTATGCGCCGGGACGCCTCTTTGTGGATCCGGACGCCGGCCGCCTGCTGTCGACCCTGGCCCTGCAGCTGGGTTGGCTGGTTGTGCTGGGGCTTGCCTTCCGGCTGCTGTCCGGCCGGGCCCTGCGCCGCCTCACCATCAACGGAGGCTAGCCGTGGCGCGCAAACGGGGCCTGGGCTTTGTCGGCGCGCTGTGGCGCGTCAACCTGCTGTCCGCCATGGAATACCGGGTGCCGTTCATCATGCAGATCGGCGGGATGATGCTGAACAACGTCATCTACTTCGCCTTCTGGGTGCTGTTCTTCGATCGGTTCGAGGAAGTGCAGGGCTGGACGCTGCGGGACATGATGCTTCTGTTCGCGGTCGTGGCCTCGGGCCTGGGTTTGGCCATGATGTTGTTCGGCAATTGCCGCGCCATCGCCAGGATTGTGGCCGCCGGCGACCTGGACCGCTACCTGGCCTTGCCGCGTCCGGTCCTGCTGCATGTGCTGGCCTCGCGCAGTTCGGTCCCGTCCATGGGCGACTTTGTGTTTGGGCTGATCTGGTTCGTGCTGGCCGGCGACGTGACCGCCGCCCATGCGCTCCGCTTTCTGCTGGCGGTTGTGCTTTCGGCCTGCACCTTCACGGCCTCCCTGGTTCTGGCGAACAGCCTGGTGTTCTGGCTGAGGCGGTCCGAACTCCTGGCCGATCACTTCCTGAACGCCATGATCACCTTCTCGCTCTATCCCGGAACGCTGTTCGACGGTGCCGCCCGCGTGTTTCTGTTCACGGTGGTTCCGGCCGGGCTGACAGGCACCCTGCCCGTGGAAATGCTGCGCGACTTCGACGCGGTCACGCTGGGCTGGCTGTGTGCGGGCACTGTCGTTCTGGCCGCCTTCGCCCTTCTGGTCTTTCAGGTCGGGCTGCGGCGGTACGAGAGCGGCAGTGCGATCGTGATCCGTATCTGATGCTCAGCGATTTCTGCTGTCGGCAGATCATTGCACTCGGATAGCGATTGTAAAACCCAATTGGGCCAGGTTTTGATAGCGTTTGGGGTTGGTATTGGGGCGGTTGTGTTCCCTGCCGATCACGTGCTTCATCTGGACATCCGGTGTGGGTCCATTCCAGGGTATGACCGTCTGCGTCGATCCGCACGGCACAGATTTGCAGCGTCTCGTCCTCGACCTCAACGTCCGGCCATGGCCTTTGAGTGCGGGGATGACGATCGGCAGGTGCCTCCGGACGGTGCGGAACGGTTCTGCACCGCCTTGGCCGAAACCTATCGCGATTGTCCTAAACGGCTGCGCGTCATCCGGCATCCAGGTGTCGCGCACCGGTTTGCGGATGTCATGTGGTCCGCCGCGATGGATTGGTTCGACCGCCAACTCAACGGCGCGGACGGGACTGCCTGACTCGCCCACCACCAGCCTTGGAATGGGCTGGCAGGCCGGAAATCCGGTGGAATCGGTTGCTATAATGCACCGTCTCCGCCTCCTGTCATCATAGGATCCACAGTGTCCGAACTGCTGGCCCCGGAAGTCCCCGTTCTTCCTGTCGCCACATCCTGCCCCGAGAGCGAGGGCGTGTCCCTTGAGGTGCACGTCTGGGGGCCCGATGCCGAACCGGACGGGTTTGACGCCTTGGCCGATGTCTGGGATCAACTCGTGGACCGCTCCGGTTCCCGGGCCTTCTTCATGCGACTGGCCTGGCAAAAGGTCTGGTGGCGCAATCTGGGATTGGGCGAACGCTGGATAACCGCCTATCGCCGCCACGACACGGGGGAGCTGGTCGGCATTCTGCCCCTGTACAGGTTGACCGGGGACGATTCCCTGCACGACGGCCGGGACCAGCTCAGCATCGTGGGCTGCATCGAGGTCAGCGACTACTTGGATGTGATCGTGGCCTGCGGTTGGGAGGACTGCGTCTACCGGGCATTCCTGGACTGGCTGGAGGGTCCTACCGCACCCCCATGGGAGGTGGTTGATCTCTGCAATCTGCCGTCATCCAGCACCACTTGGCAGGTCCTGCCCGTCCTGGCCGAGGCCAGGGGACTGTCGGTCAGGGTGTTCCAGGAGGATGTGGCGCCGGCCATCGAGCTGCCGGACTCCTACGAGGACTATCTGGAACATCAGGTGGCGTCCAAGCAGCGGCATGAGATCCGCCGCAAGCAGCGGCGCATCGAAAGGGAGGCCGAGGTGGGGGTCTACGTTGTGGGGCCCGAGCACGATCTCCGCCGCGAGGTGGAGGACTTCATCGCCCTGCAGAAGGCCAGCCAGTCCTACAAGCGGGAGTTCATGACCCCTGACATGGAGCATTTCAGGGGTCATGAACTCCCGCTTGTAGGACTGGCTG
>CAZMKQ010000012.1:0-49092 GCA_964566955.1 uncultured Caldilineaceae bacterium
TGGCCCGCCCGCGGAATTGGCGGTTGAGCAGGAGGGCGGTACTCATGGCCACGGTGAACTCCACCAGGATGCACACCACGGCAAAAATGATGTTCTGTGCCAGGACGGTCCCGAAGGATGCACTGGTGACAGCTTCTATGTAGTTGCCCAGCCCCACAAAGGGGCGCGCGCTGCGTGCCAGCTTGTAGTCGAGGAAGCTGATGTACAGGGCATGCACCAGCGGATAGAGCAACACCGCCCCGATGATGCCCAAGGCGGGCAGGAGCAGCCAGTAGGGGGCATAACGCGCCTGCCACGCGTCCAGGCGGGAACGCAGGGTGATGCGCTCCCGCCTGGATTCAATTCCGATGATGCGGTTTTCCGCCGGTCCCGCCATGGAGATAGCGTTCGGCGCGGCCTAGATCAGGCCGGCGTTCGCCAGAATCTTCTCGGCTTCCTGGGCGGCGAAGTCCAGTCCTTCCTGCGGCGACTTCTGATCGGACAGCACCTTTTCGATTTCACCCCACAGGATGGGCTGGATTTCGGAGAATTCGGGGAACAGGGGCCAGGTGTAGCCGTTGGCCGCTCCGGCCAGCGAGGCCTGCAGATTCAGGGCAACGATGCCCTCCGCGGTCTCAATGGCCTCGTTGAGTGCTCCCAGGTGCGCGGGCCGGGAGCCCACGGTGGCGTGCAGATCCACCATCGCGGGTTGCCCGGTGAGGTAGTGGATGAACTGCCAGGCGGCTTCCGGTTGGGCCGAATGCAGGTTGATGGCCCGGCCATGACAGACCGCGGTCGTGATGTTGGTCTTGTTGCCGACAAGGGGCGCGATGCTGAAATTGTCCACGATCACGGACTGGTCCGGATCCATGGAACCGCCGGGGCCCCACTGCTTGCTCATGGCGGCCTGACCCGCGGTCCACAGTTGGCCGTTCTCCTCCCACCCGTAGCTGGGTGTGCCGGCCGGCACCACTTCATGGGTGTGGATGAGGTCGTACCACCACTGCAGGGCCTCCACGCCTTCGGGCTGGTTCCAGGCCGGCGGCGAAGGCTCAAGGCCGTTCTCCAGGAAATCGCCCCCGTTCTCCCACAGCAGATCGCTGTATTCGCGCAACGCGGGGTCGCCCTTGCCCACGATCAGATAGCCGTAGAGGTCCGGCGGATCGTTCAGGGCCTGGGCGGTGGCAACCAGTTCGTCCCAAGTGGTGGGGGGCGCCTCGATGCCGGCGGCCGCGAAGAGGTCGGTGCGATAGTACAGGGCCCGCAAATCGAAGGTGTAGGGAATGGCCAGCAGATTGCCGTTGCCCGTGAACGCGTCGAACGCGCCCTCCACGTAGTCGGCACTTTCCACGCCGTCTCCGGCCGCGAAGTCGTTCAGCGGGAACAGGGCTTCGATGAAACGGCCGATCTGGGCGTAGTGCGTGCCGAAAATGTCCACATCGGCACTGCCCGCGGCCACCAGGGTCAACTGCTTGTCCATGAGCTGCACGAAGGGCAGCGTGCTGTACTGGTGCTCGATCCCGGTCTGGGTGTTGAAATCATCCGAGACCTTGTCCAGGTATTCGCCCCAGAGCGGACCACCGCTGGGATACAGGGCGTTCAGGACGATGGCCTCCGCCTCTTCACCGGCTCCCGGTGCCGCGGGCGCCACGCAACTCGACAAGGCCAGACCGGCCGTGCCCAAGGCCAACGTCGACAGAAATCCGCGTCGGGATAAAGCAAGTTTACGCATGAGTGCATCCCAAAATCATTGATATTGGTCAAGTAGCCATCCATTGTACCCGCCGGGCAAAACCGCTTCAGTTTGGTTGATTTGGCTCGGAGGCCGGTGTGCCCGAAGCCATCTCCAATGCGAAAGCGGGACTGACAAAACCACAGCTCCTGCCGCAAGTTGGAAGAACCTCGGCCTGGAACGCCGACAGTACCCGCATGCACGGGCTCAATCCTCCGGGGCTGCCTCCGCCACCCGAATCGCCTCCATGCACATGCCCACGACATGGTAGTCCAGCTTGGTTTCGTGGCCCTTGGCCTGCCCGGCAGGTGAGGTTCCCGGCTCTCGGAAACTGTGCCAACCCCCATGCTGTGCATCCACAAAACAGTCCTGGACGTACGTCACGGTCTGGTGCAGGGAATCCATCAAATCCGGCCGCGCGTGCCGATCGACGAAACGCAACAGGGCTCGGATCGTCTCGCACTGTTCCCACCAGCCCTTGCGACGGTGCAGAAGGCTGCCGTCCGGCGCCACCGGGGAAAAGATGCCCCCTTCTTTCCGGTCGTACCCCAGTTGCATGCCGTACGCCAGGAAGCGGGCGGCCTCGGCGGCGTAGGTGTCGGACAGACCGCGTGCCGAGGCTTCCGACATCAGGAAGGCCCATTCGAACGCATGCCCAATGTCGAGTCGGCCTTCCTGCGCGGCCGGCAGCGGCTTCCAATCGGCATCGTACACTTCGGGCAGGACGAGATCTTCCGGTCGGCGCAGCCGATTCAGGACGAAGTCCGCCAGCGTGACGGCCTCCCCATGCAGTTCGGCCATGCCGGGCAAGTCCCCTGCCGCCAGCAGGGCCTCGAAGAGATGCATCAGGGGATTCTGGGAACGCTGCGGATCCACGTCCCGGAAATCCCGGCTCATGAAGTACCGGTAGCCGCCCTGTTCGTCCCGAAAGCGGTCGGTCATGACCGTCCAGGTTTCCTGCAACGCCTCCCGACAGCGCGGCGAACCGGTTGTGGCGCTGGCGTGGGCCAGACCAAACAGGACGAAGGCATGGCCGTAGCAGTCCTTGACATCGTCGACGATTTCGCCCGTGGGAGCGCAGGCCCGGACCCAGCCCCCGAACTTCGCATCCCAGAAATGGTCCATCAGGAACCGGGAACCGGATTCCACGGCGTCCCGATAGACCGCCTCCCCGGTCAGCGCGTAGCCCTGGGCGAAGTTGTACAGCAACCGGGTCTGCGACACGAGGGTGCCGAATCCCTTGGCCTGGGGGGTCCAGTCATGGTCGAAATGGCAAGCGAACAGCCCCTCCGGCGTGATGGCGGCGCGCCAGGCGGGCAGGATTTCGTCCAGAAAGTGATGCCTGAACCAGGCGATATCGGCTTGTTGGGGTTTATCGGAGGTCGGCATGCGCGTCCTGCTCCTTGAATTTGTGATGTGTCCAGCTCTCCCCACCGGGCATCTGCAGCCTGGCGAGGGACGGGGTTGTATTGCTATTCAACAGTTCCTGGTTGGCGGGAATGGCGTTCCCGCCCAAGTCTTCAAGGCCGGCAAGACACGGTCAGCATAACCGCGCCCCACAAACGTCATTCGCGATCGCCCGCGGTACAGACCCAACTGCACGCGGACCCGTCACAGGCAGTCAGTCTCCCAAATGGCTTGGCATCAGAGACAACACCCTGGGGCCTGAGCGGTTGCGTATACCTCTCCGCCCGGACACCAGTAGGGGTGGCGGCATTCCCTTGCTATGCAGACTCGGGCCACCGTTACCCGGAAACGACTGCCTCCACTTCCGGCGCGCGGGCTGTCAACAGGTAGGCCAAACCGGCAACCGGAATGATGGCCAGTATCAGACTCAGGAACCAGTCCCCCTTCGACAACCCCGTCAGAATGGCAATGGATATGCCGACGGCCCCGGCGACATGCAAACCCAGAACACCGATGGCCGTCCGCGACAGGCGGGATGAACCTTGGTGTCCGACCAGCAATGCCGCCAACAGGAGCGCCACCGCCAGTGGATGCAAGACGGAGAGAAATCCCCGTTCCCACCAGGTGCCACCATCGGCAAAATTGGCTACGCCAACCAGAAACAAGGCCAACACCATCTGGATGGCTACCAGGACGGTAAGAATCCTTCCGACCGTTTTGTTCATGGTTCCAACCTCGGAAAATGGTTCCGCTTTGGGAACAAAGACTGAATTCAACCGGCCGACCGACTGCCCCACTCCGTTTCCAGAAACGTCTCCGGCTCAAGGCCCAGGGCATCGGCCACGCGCGTAATGTAGTTGAAGAAGGCAATGATCTGAACCGCGTCCATGACGGCCTCCTCACTGAAGCCGAGGCGGCGCAAGGTCTCCAGGTCGCCCGCCGTCATATCGTGTTGGGTGTGGGTCAGCTTGGCCGCAAACGCGCACAGGCCCCGGTCCGCCTCGGACAGATCGGCGGTCCGCCAATCATGGACGAGCCCGTGCAGGAAACCGTCGACGTCCGACGACGAACCCGATAGTGTCTCGGCGATCTCTTCACGGAGATCGTGGGCATGGGCCTGCGTTCAGTAGGGACAGGCCAGTTCGGCCGACACCACCGTGGCCAGCATTTCCCGCTGAACACGCGTAAGGTCCGAGGGCCCGTGCATCGACTCCTGGTAGAACTGCATGGCCGCCTGCAGCGTACGGGGCCGCAGACTGCCAACCTTGACAATCTTCCAGATGCGGCCCGCCCGGCCCAGGGCCTCATCGTAGATCCGCCGCAGCAGACCCGTGGACTCCTCGTAGGGGATCTGTCTAATCCAGGCCACCTCCCATCTCCCCCGAACACGAATGGACACGGCCCGAATGCCGTGTGACCATCGTACCGCGCGCGGCCACGCCGCTGTCTCCGGTTCCGCCCGGCCGCGCAGCGGGCGCGGCCGGCAAGAGTCCCATCCCGTCCCGCTACGAGTGGGACTGGCCCTTCAGCACCCAGTTGACCCTGACTTCGTCCAGCAGGATGTCGGGGGCGAGGGTCCGGGCCTGCGCCAGAGCCTCGTCGGCGGACAGCCCGGCTTCAATGAGCAGCCGCGCGGCCACCATGCCGTTGCGCTCGTATCCGGACCGGCTGTGGATGGTCACTTTCTTGCCCGCGGCCAGCATCCCGCACAAGACCGTGCTGTAGGGCGGCCAGAGGTTCTCGAACCATTCCCCCGGCACCGTGTGGTCCGCGATCGGGAGATGGATCCAGGTCATGCCCACGGCCATGGCCGTGCTGCCCAGATCCTGCACGTTCAGGATTTCGAACTCCACATCCTCCAGCAGGGTCACCAACGCGGTCGTGCCCCAGTCCAGCAAATTCTGCAGATCCGTCACCAGGCGGTCCGCCGGCGACCGGGTATCGCCCGGCGTGGCCAGGATCCCGGGACAGGTTGTGACGCCGATGGTGCCGTGGCCAGCGGCCAGTTCCTTGATGACCATGCAGGACCAACAATCAGTCGAGACAAAACAAAGGGACGGGGCGGGCGGTCAGGCCTTGTGTGCCTACGCGAAACCGCGCCGTTGCTCCATGGTACCTGTCAACGGGCAACCATGGAAATCGCCAACCGGACCGGCATCACGGCGGGTTTGGCGGCCGTCCGGCAGCAGGATGGCGAACCGACATACCGGATGCCGCCTGTGCGATAGCGTCGCCACGGCCGGCGGCGGGCTCAGCCCTTGAGGCCGGTGAGCGAAATGCCCTCGATGAAGCTGCGCTGGGCGAAGAAGAAGGCCAGGAACACCGGCAGGGTGATCAGGGTCGAGACCGCCATCAGCCACGGGTAGGCCAGCTTGGTGTTGCCGACCTCGTCCACGGCCGACCGCAGTCGGCCCACCCCCAGCGTCAGGACCCACTTGTCCTCCACGTTCATGTAAATCAGGGGGCCCAGGTAGTCGTTCCAGGCGTTCATGAACGTGAACAGGGCCACGACCGCCAGGGCGGCCTTGGACAGCGGCAGGATGATGCGCACGAAGATCGAGAGTTCGTTGGCGCCGTCGATGCGCGCGGCGTCGGACAGCTCCAGGGGCAGGGCCAGGAAAAACTGCCGCAGCAAGAAGATGAAGAAGGCGTTGCCGAAGAAGGCGGGCACCACCAGGGGATTGAAGGTGTTGATCCAGCCCAGCGTCTTGAAGACCACGAACAGCGGAACCAGGCGCACCCAGTCCGGCACCATCAAGGTGGCCAGCACAATGGCAAAAAGGGCATCCCGGCCCTTCCATTGCAGCCGGGCAAAGGAATAGGCCACCAGGGATGAGGAGAGCACGGTGCCGAGGGTGGCCGGCACCGCATAGCGGACCACCGTGTTGTAGGTCCACAGGTTGAAGGTTTCGCTGTTCCAGGCGTTCCAGAAGTTCTCCCAGAACTGCGGGTTGGGGAACCAGATGGGCGGCACCACGTAGACCTGCGCGTCGTTCTTGACCGCCGAGGACACCATCCAGTAGAAGGGCAGCAGGAAGGAAACCGCCAGCACGAGCAGGACGAAGTACTTGAGCACATGTCCCAGGAAGTCCAGGACGCGCGTCCAGGGTGATTGGGGATAGTGGGTTACGGGGATCTGGGTAGCCATGGCACGGAACTGTTCAACGGGCCGCGCCGGCGTAGTAGACGAACCGGCCGGAGAACCTGAAGATGAAGTAGGTGAACACAAGGATCAGGACGAACAGCACCCACGCCAGGGCCGAGGCCTTGCCCATGCGGAAAAAGAGGAAGGCGTTGCGGTACAGGTAGATGGCGTAGAACTCGGCCGAACGGGTGGGGCCGCCCTGGGTCATGATCCAGGGCAGCGTGAAGTACTGGAAGCCGGCAATGAAACTCATCACCAGATTGAAGAGGATGACCGGACTGACCATGGGCACGGTGATGTTCCACAGGCGGCGCAGGGCGTTGGCGCCGTCCACCGTGGCCGCCTCGTAGAGGGAACGCGGCACGTCCTGCAGCGTGGCCAGGAAGATCACCATGGCCGCACCCTGGCTCCACATGTGAATCACGACCAGCGACCACTTGATCAGCTTGGGGCTGGAGATGAAGGGGATCACCTGGAAACCCCAGGATTGCAGCGTGGAGTTGATGGCGCCGTACTGGA
This sequence comes from uncultured Caldilineaceae bacterium, assembly GCA_964566955.1. Classification (GTDB taxonomy): domain Bacteria; phylum Chloroflexota; class Anaerolineae; order Caldilineales; family Caldilineaceae; genus Bin34. The sequence goes on from CAZMKQ010000012.1 coordinate 6,783, forward strand.
CGTTCAGGAGGAAGATCCAGACAAAGGCGGTGACCACCACCGGCACGATGGCCGGAAAGAAGAAGATGGCCCGGAAGAGGGAGCGCAGAACGATGCGCGAGTTCAGGAGCAGGGCCATCAGGAACGCCGAGACGACGCCCAGCGGGGAACTGATCAGCACCCACCAGAGCGTGTTGCCCGCGACCAGGTTGAAGTCCTTGTCGCCGACAAAGCCCGCGTAGTTGTCGAAGCCCAGGAATACGGGATCGCGGACCAGGTCGTAGCGCGTGAAGGAGTAGTAGAAGGAGGAGGCGATCGGAAACACCGTGAACACCAGGAAGCCCACGATCCACGGCGAGGCGAAGGCAATTCCGATCCAGAAGTTGCGCCACTCACGCGGGGTCTCCGGCAGCCGCCGACGGATGGCAAGCATGGGCGAACTCCTCCTGCAAGGGGTTGGCCGGACGCCGCGGACCGATTCGGGTCCGCGGCGTCCGGTCGCCAACAGTCAATGGCAACGTCAAGGAAGGGGCAGGCGGCCTAGGCGAAGCCGGCAGCCCTGTATTCCTCCGTGCAGTTTTCCTGCATGGCCGCCGCCGCCTCGGCACCGGTCATCTCGCCGCGGAAGACCAACTCCCGGTGATTTTGGTATTGTTGGGCGCAAAACGGCTCGATTTCACAGCGAATCAGCGGACCCCAGTAGTTCGCCTCGACCACGGAGTCGAAGTAGAACTGCAGGCCGGGGAAGCGATCCTTTTCGGCGTTGTCGAAGTAGGGCCTGTAGGCCGGCAGCCAGCCGATGTTGTGGAAGATCTGGTCGCACCAGTAGTCCCCCTGCAGCCACTCCGCCACGGGCCAGGCCTCGTCCGGGTACTTGCCGTCCCTGAAGATCTGGACCATGTGGCCGCCGCCGGTCTGAATCTGGGTGCCGCGCCGGGACTCCGGCACGGGGATCCAGCTGGTGCGCAGGTGCTCGGCCACGTCGGGCCTCTCGTTGAAGGTCTCGCCGGAGTGCCAGTAGCCCTCGATGATGCAGGCCTGCACTTCGGCGTTGAAGGCGCCGCCCCAGGTGCCCTGCCCCTCGACCGCGCGCATGCCGACCAGATTGTCGGGACCGATAATCTTGGTGAATTCGCCCAGGGTGTCCAGGGCATCGGCGAAGAGTTCGTTGTCGAAGTTGAAGGTCTTGGTGTCCTCGTCGAAGTAGTGGAAACCCCACATGTCGGAGATCGTGAACCCGTCGTTGCCGGGGCCGGTACCGCCTTCGGCGTCGTAGGGATCGATGCCGATTTGCAGCAGGTTGCCGTTCTCGTCGAATTGGGTCAGGGCTTCGTGCCAGACCATCATCTCCGCCCAGGTGACCGGCGGGACGTCCGGATCCAGGCCGGCCTCCTCGACCAGCTTGGCATTCCAGTTGAAGCCGCGGCGGACAAAGCCCTCGATCGCGGGCACGCCGTAGGGAACGCCCTGATACTGAATCATGGCCCAGTTGGCCTCGATGAAGTCTTCCTCGTTGATGATGTTACTGGCGGCGATGTAGTCGGACAGGTCGATGACCACGCCGCGGGCCATGAAGTCCAGGTAGTTGCCCAAGGCCCCAATGTCGGGCGGGGTGCCGGCGGCCACGGCCGCCAAGCGGGCCTCCTGGGCCACGGCGGTGCGGAACTCAAGGGTGTTGTTGCCCATGTAGTCCGGCAGGCTCGGATCGGCCATGATCTGATCCGCGATCCGGCCGGGCTGGCCCCAGAAAATCCAGAAGTTGACGGTTACGCCCTCTTCGGCCGGTTCTCCGGCCGCCGAGTCCGCGGGTGCCGCGCCAGCGCAGGCGGACAGGGCCGCCAGACTGGCGGAAGCAGCAGCGAGGCCCAGAAAGCCCCTGCGGGTCAGCTTGGTTGTCATCGAAGTTCCTCCCTTGCCTGGAGTGTCTTGAATTCCGGTTGCGGCCGGGACCCCAACGCCGAAACGCAGGTAGTGGCCCACGCTCCCCGCGGTTGCGGGGTTGGCCCGAATATGGAGTTCAGCCGACAGTGGACGGTAGCCTATCATACCGGTCCACCCGCTTGCCCTTGAAGATTCCCGGGTGCGGCGGCGACTGCGGCGCGGTCCTGTCCCGGGCGGATGCGGGGCCCGGTGTACGGCCCGCCACCCCCTCTGGGCAGAAGCGAAGCACCGGGTGCCTGCGGTGCGCTGTCCACACGGCCGGTGACGCGGGCGGTTGCGGGAACTGCACGGTGCGGCCCTGACGATGCCGGTGGCCTGCCGGGACGGGACCGGCCTGCGGGTGGCAGGGGGGCACGGCTTGGCGGCACGTGCGCTGCGACGGGTTCTTGACTGGCTACCGCCTGGGGACCCGCGGCGACATCTGGACGGCGCACAGCCGCTTCCACGCTACGGAAGAGCCGGGTAGCAACGTCAAGGCGAAGACGGGGCAAGGGGTCAAGGGCAATCTGGTGTACACGTCACAGACCCGCAGCCGTTGCGGCCATGTCGGCAAGGCCAACCGGCCGTCGCAGGCGGTGTTTGCACGTCAAGCCTGCAACTGGGCTCTGCACGCCGATCACAACGCGGCCATCAATATCCTGGCACGGGCGGGGCTTCCGTCCGTGCCCCGTTCCGGCCCGCGGGACGCGGACTGCTGCACGGGGAGGAGCGCTCCCGCTGGGGACCCCTATGATCCGTGAGCCAGGCATGCCGACTGCGCAGTCAAGGATATAAGTCCCAAACATCTCCTGCATGACCGGGCCCGGCAGAATACAATCACTCCAAGGGCAAGCGCGTCTCGTCTAGGCCACTCAACCGGACACAAGTGCATGAACATGGCCGCATCCAACCCCGAACCCGGTACCCGAGCGGACAGCAAGTCACCCGTATCCGCGCCTGTGCTGCAGCCCGGCATCTCGGAGTACGCGGACTTGCGACGCGACAGGTACGCCTATGTGGACAAAACCCGGGAACTGGGACGCCTGCTCGACACTGGCAAGTTCCTGTTTCTGGCCCGGCCGCGCCGCTTCGGCAAGACACTGATGCTCTCGACCATTGAGTGCATGTACCAAGGCCACCTGCCCATGGTGCGCGGTCCGGATGGACAGTCGGTGCGACCCATGCCCAAGGTTCCGGACGAACAGCTGTTCGCAGGCCTAGCCTGGGAGATTGAGTTCGCGAATTCGCCAAGACGTCCGGTGATTCGGCTTGACATGAGCAATGTGACAGGCCGCAATGTGACGCAGTTGGAGCAGTCCCTCAAGTTGCATATTGCGCGCCACGCGCTTCGCTGGTACGGGAGAGGATACGATCCCGGCGTTGAGATGCGGTATCTACGGGACTCGACGAGTTATCCGCATGCACCCCAGGACATGCTTGAAACGCTGATCCAGTCGCTCCGGTTGGAATTCGCTGATCCGCTGGTGCTGGTGGACGAGTACGACACGCCGTTGCTGTCATTGGCCAGGCTCAATCCCACGGAAATCGAACCGTACCTCAACCTGTTCCGCGACTTCTATCGCGTGTTCAAGCAATGTGAAGAACTGCTCCACAAGGTGTTGATCACCGGCATCACACGCAGGGCGTACGGCGATCAGTTCTCGGCCCTCAACAATCTTGAGGACTGTACTTGGCGTCCGGATCTCGGCAGTGTATGCGGCTTCACCGAGGAGGACCTCGACGGGCCACCCCTGTCAACCTTCATCGAAACCGCGGCGGAGGGGCTGGCTCAGTCAACGAACGCTTTGCGAACGGCTCTGCGCGACCACTACAACGGCTACCGGTTTGACAGACGGGGCCGGTCTACGGCCGTCTACAATCCCTGGTCCCTGTGCAAGACGCTCTCCGACCTCATGGTCCCCGAATTGCGGGAAGAGATCAAGGAGCTGGGGCTGCCTGCACATTGGTCGGAATCCGGAGTGGCGAAAGTTCTTGTGGACAGGTTGCGACTGCATGCTGCTCGAGTGGACTCAAGCCTGTTGCTCGGTCAGGCGGAGTTGGATGTGGACCTCTTCAGCAACAAGTCAAGCAGCTTGAAATCCCTGATGCTGCAGAGCGGCTATCTGACCTACCTTCCCGCGGAGGACACCCGGCCCGCCCGGCTGGGCTGGCCCAACCGGGAAGTGGCATCCGCAATGCTCGCGAATTTGGCTCAGGCCCATGTCGAGGAAGCACTTCCCGGTATCGAACGTATACGTGCCTGTCTGGAGACAGGGAACTACGAGAACCTGCCAACGGCCCTACTGGACTGCCTGTACGCCTTCCCCTACAACATCATGGAGAATGAGGACTCCTACCATGCCGCGCTCCACGGCCTGTTCTTTGGGATGAACATCCTGCCACTGTCGGAGAGACAGGAGTTGTCCGGGCGTCTCGACTTGGCGACCGTCTGTGGTGGGCGTGTCTGTGTGATTGAGCTCAAGTACAACCGCAGCCTGCGCGCGGCGCAGGAACAGGCGGACCGAAAGCAGTACGGACGCAGCTTGTTGGTCGAACTGGACAACATGGCGGACGCAATCTGCATTGCCCTGCACGTGTCCAAGTCCGCGGATGGGGAATTGTGCATTGAAGGAGCCCAGCGGCCCGCGCAGGATGCGCAAGCCCAATGGACTCCTCTGCACTCAGGACCGCATTGATCCCATCGGGGAAGAGCCGAGCGGAGCTACCGGCATCCGGTTACCACACTGAAATTCACAGGCAGGCACGAGGCAGGGGGTTGCAGTCCGCCCACGGATTGGTGTCGCAAGGGCCGATGCGGGCGGCTGTTGTACAGGATCAAGCATTGCCTTCCGGCAGGTCAACGCACAACTGACACCCCCAAACTCATTGGAGCCAGACGCTTGGCCATCAGTTGTCAACCACCAGGTTGAGGATCAATTCCGAAATCAGCCACGTTCGTGGAATCAATTGGTCCGTCTCAATGTGTTCGTGGATCGCGTGAGCCCCTGCACCCGGTACACCCAGACCGTCCAGTGTTGGCACGCCTATGGCACCGGTCAAATTCCCGTCACTGCCGCCACCGGTACGTCCCCTGGCCAGATCGATGCCCAGACGCGAGGCTATCTCTCTGGCCTTTTCGAATACCGGCAGTGTGACTGATTCCTCCAGTGGAGGCCGCCCTCGCTTGCTGCCAACTTGCATGGAGGTACCTGGCAGCTTGGTTGAAAGGTTTCGGATGCGGGTGACTGCGGATGCAAGGTCTTCCCGAGTCCAGGCACGTACATCGACTTGCATGTCCACGTGCGGTGCAACCACATTGGAGTTTGTTCCGCCCTGAATGATGCCGGTATTAACGGTCAATCCAGCTTCGAGATTGGTCATCGCCTGAAGGGTCAGGACTTGGTGTGCAGCTTCTTCGATGGCCGAAACCCCCTTCTCGATTTCGAGACCGGAGTGTGCCGGGATGCCGTCAATGTGAATGTCCATCATCCGACTGCCTTTGCGTGCGGTCTTAATCACGCCACCGGACAACGGGGGTTCCGGAACAAGGACGCAGTTGGCTGCTTTGGCCTCGTGTTCTATCAGCGACCTTGAAGTGACGCTGCCCACCTCCTCATCCGCGGTTGCCAACAGGACTACATGTCGGTTTGGTTCCAGATTCAGGTCCTTGAAGGCCCTAAGGATATGTTCCATCATGGCAATGCTGCTCTTCATGTCAAAGATGGCCGGACCATAGGTCTTGCCATCCTCATCCTGCCGAAATGGCATTCGTTCGAGCGCACCGACAGGCCACACCGTGTCGAAATGGGTAAGGACCAAAATCGGAGGCAGCTTCGGGGATTTGGCGTGCAGCTGTACCCGGACATGGTTGCCGCCGTTGGGAATTCGGATGATTTCGGCCTGATCAACGATCGGCGCAAACAGGGAGCGCAAGTACTCGGCGCACGAGTCCAATTGACCCACATCCGTACTTGGGGTTTCCAGTTCAACCAAACTCTCGATGGACGAGAGAATCGCGTTTTCCGCCTGGAGGAAATACTGTCGCAGGGACTCGCTTCGAACCATGGTGTTTATTCCTGATAACGAACAATGGTGTGATCTTTCAGTTGTTGTGAGACAGAAAGGAAGGACAGGTTAAGGACCGACCGTGCACTGTACGCTGCTACATCCCGAGCCGATCGGTGGTTGCGGCCGCCCGGAACTTGGTGCGCACGGCTCAACAAAACCTCCGATCCCATGGGGTCATTGGCCTGTTGCGCGACTACACCGAACTCCAGCCGTGGATCCGGATCTCGAACCTGCCCTGTTGCGCGGGTCGGTCAAGAAGTGCGGGCAGGCATCCCGGTGCGTCCACAAGACCAGGGCCAAGTTGTGGGCGCGGCAACGCCCGCGAGCGGGGGCGGGCCTGCGTAGTGGTCTAGATTCACCTGCAGATGGACGTTGCGGAGGGCGTCCACGACTTCCTGCCGCAATCCGTTCTCGTAGGCACTGAAGCGGTCGTGCATGGGTACGCGCCCGCAGAGGTTCTCGATCGTGTCGGCACGGCCTGGCTGGCCGCAGTTGCCGCTGTGCCGGTGGCGCTGTCGCCGCCGATCGACATTCTCCTCCCGCAGGGAGGCCAGCCCGGCCACGACTGCCACCCTCCGGATCGCCGTTTCCTTCGACCGCGACGGGCAAACGGGTAGTGCGGTCGGCCAGGGACAGGGTGGACATGGCGGTGGACGCAGGTACATCCATGTTGTAACACACGCCGTCCCGGCGCACGTCAGATCGTCAGCAGGATTTGTGACTGGTGTCGGGTGCGGAGATCGAAGAGATAAGCGAGGGCTTGCGGCAACGGTCGCTGGGCAGCCCAAATATGGAGTGCAGCCGATAGGTGTGCGGTAGCCTATTATGTCGGCTATGACCCTTTCCGGCACCAGCCGGGACAGTGTTTGGCCCTTCAGCATTTTGTTTGGAATCCCTGCCATGAAGATTTTGATCACGGGCGGCACGGGCCGCGTTGGAGCGAACCTGGCTCGTCGCCTGCTGGCAGCCGGACACGAGGTGCGCGCCTTTGTGTATCCGGGCGACGCCGGCCGCGCCGGCAAGCTGGCGGGATTCGAGCGGGTGGAGACGATCGAGGGGGATCTGCGCAGTTTCGCCGACTGCCAGCAGGCCGTGGAAGACATGGATGCCGTCTACCACTTGGCTGCGGCCTTCGGGGGTCCGTTCGACAACCACGACTACCTGGCCATCAACAGCGGCGGAACCCTGAACCTCTTGGAAGCAGTGCGTGACCAGTGTCCCAACCTGCACCGCTTCGTCTACGCCTGCACCGAGGCCATCTACTGGCAGCTGACGGATCGCAGTCCCCACCTTGAGGGGCGCGAGAGTCGCTATTTCGCCAATGCCATCCGCGAGACGGATGTCTCTCCGTACCTGCAGATGCCCTATTTCCTGACCAAGCGCATCGGCGAACAGTTGGCGATGTCCTACCACCACCAGTACGGCGTGCCGTCGGTCTCCTTCCGCTTCACCACCATCATCGAACCGTCGGAGTTCCTGAACGCGGACGGCCTGCCACCCCTGTTCCTGTTAAGTGCGGCCCACCAGGCCTGGGGCGACCAGCACAGCCCGGACCCGACGGAGCAAGCCATGCTGGACCACATCCGCAGCCTCTGGACGGGGGAAGAGAAGCTCCTGCTGTCCTTGAATCCCAACGGCGTTCCCTTCCGACAGCACTACACCGACGTACGCGACATCGCCCTGGGCTTGTCGCTGGCACTGGATGCGGAGGCGGCGGTGGGACAGGAAATGAACCTGGGCGGGGCTGCCATCCTGGACTGGGCGGACATCGTCCCATGGCTGGCGGAACGGCACGGCATGGAATACGTGACTGCCAAAATCCCGTCGCCCAACTACTTCGAGCTGGATCTCGGCAAGACCCGTTCCATCCTGGGCTACGAGCCGGAGCACGACTTCCACAGCATCCTGGCCACGGCCGAAGCCATGGCCCGCGGGGAGCAAACCGATGTGATTCCGACTGGCGTGCGCTGGCAGGCCAAGTCAGGCGGTTAAAACCACCGTTGTGGCTCCAGGTTCACGGAAGGAGCTTGTTGACTGAACAATGCATTGACCTTTAAGGCTAGGCAAAGAGCAGCGCGCCGCTGATGCCCATCGCTACTGCCATCAGTAGGACAGGCAAGACCAGACACCCGCCGCCACCCGACTTGGCGACACCGCGGCCAGCCGAGGCTGCGGCAACCTCAATTTCCCTCTGGGCTTGACTGCGATCAAGTTGGGCTTTTTTGATCTTCTTCCCATAGGCAGTGCGATCGAGCTTCCTCTCAGCTCGTTCGAGTTGCTTGGTGGCTTTCCGGGTGGCCCGGCGTCCGGTACTGTTTTGAAGCGCGGTTTCGGCTTCCGCGATCTGCCTCGCAGCTTTTTTGGCTCTTCGTCCGCGAGGGCGTTGTTGAAGAGTCTCTTCGGCCTCTCTGAGGTTGCGTTCGGACTGTTTGATTTGCTGCTGTACTGCTCGCTGCTCCAGATTGCCGATGGCAGCACGCATCAATCGGTTTCCCGTGGATTGCCCTGTCTTGGAAGGAGGGCGAACAGGGGCGATTGGTAGCACCGTGCCGGCAAGAGTCGCCTTGAAATCGCCTATCGTTTGAGGCCGATCCTGGACCCTGATCGCCAATGCAGAGCGGATGGCTGAGCACAATGGACCTTGCAAATTAGATGGAAAAACAATCGCTTGCTCGGGAGTCTGCAGGCGTTCCAGAGCCGCGGGGGGCGGATTTCCCGTCAGGGCGTGAAACAGGGTGGCACCCAAGCAGAAGATGTCGGTATAGGGCCCGAAACGAGCTTGGGCCGAATACTGTTCCGGAGACGCATAGGCTTCCGTCAGGATCCGGGTATGCAGCGCAGTCCGGTTGAATGCGAACTCCCGTGCGGATCCGAAATCGATCAGGACCGCGCGGTTGTCGGCGGTTAACATAATGTTGTCGGGCTTGATGTCGCGATGGAGAAGATGGTTGGCGTGAACCGCCTCCAAACCCTCACAAGCATCCAGGGCGATAGCCGTGACTTCATCCAATGGAAGTTTCCCGACCTCGTCGATTTTGTCCAACAGGGACTTGCCGTCCAGAAACTCCATCACGATGTAAGCCGTGCCGTTTTCGAGAAAGGCATCGTATACATCCACAACATGGTTTGACTGGAGACTGGCGATCAGGCGCGCTTCCTCCAAAATCCGCCCGCGCCCCTGGTGAAATTCGGACAGCCGGTCATCAGGCACCATAACGGTCGTCCCTTGCCGAACAGAACCGTCCGGGAACAGTTCCTTGATGGCCACGGGCCTGTTCAGGCTCTGCTGGATTCCCTGATACGTGAGGCCAAACCCCCCACGACCCAAAACGCTGTCCACCACGAACTGGCCGCCCTTGAGGACGGACTTGAAAGGCAAGGCCAGTGTGGGAGCCGCAGGCGCCATACCGCAGGAGACGCAAACAGTTTCATGGTCCGGAAATTCGGTGCCGCAAACTGTGCAGGTCTTCATGTTGGCAATGGTCCACTGATTTGGTTGAGCAAAGGGTTGGCCAGGCCGACTGATGAACGACAATTCAGGGGACAGACCCCGGTTTCATTGTGTTGGTACAGGTTCCATACAGCACCCACGACCGCGTCTGGCACGGGTCGGGAATCGGTGGTCAATCGCCCTCGGGCGAGCCTCCGCTCAGTTTTCTGGCGCCGCTGATGGCCCAGAACAGCAAGGCGCAACAGGCGATGGCCAAAGCCAGGGTCGGCACGAACGGCAGGCTGAAGGTGGCCTGCAGCGGAATGAGCGCCAGAATCAGGCCTACCCCCAGCACGGCGCCCAGACGGAGAAGGTGCCGGAACAGGTAGGCATCCGGGTCGATGGATTCGGTCAGGCTGAGCATCCGCCAAGCCAGATGGTGCAGGTCCCAGGCGGCCAGCAGCAACACGATGCACACCAGGCCGGTAAGCGGAGTCATGTGGCCCAGTGTGGCGCCGGCCAGACAACACAGGCTGACCAGGATGAACATCGGGGAACCGAAGCCGTCCCGGCGCTGCTGCAGGGCCGCCAGCCAGACCGTTGCCGCGGCCACCACACCGCCGAACAGCACCCAGCTTTCGGCGGCCGCCAGTTGCGTGCAGGCAAGGACCGCAACCGCGGTCAGTAGGACGCCGGCGATGAACCGCGCCAGATAGCGATCGAACAAGGCCAGGCCGTATTCGATCCAACTGCCGGCCGGCTCGGTTTCCTGACTGCCACCCGACTCAAGCCGGGATTCCGTATCGTTCATGTGCAGAGTTCACTCTGGACGAGCCTGTCCTGATGCCTCTCCGTCGGGCCCTGCCTGCAGGTACATGCTCCCCGCCAGTCCGTTTCCGTATTCTTCCGGACTTTGGGACAGGAGGCTTACCAAGGCCGTGACCGGATTCTCTCCCAGTTCAAGGGTCAGCAGCCTGCGTTCCCCATTGCGCAGGGCTTCCGCATCGCCCAGGGCCTGGGCGCGCTGCAGCGTGCCGAAGGTCATGCCGTCCGTTGCGCCCGCAGGTCCCGGGATGGGAACGTCCGCAGCCGGATCCACCCGGCGCACCAGCTGGAGGTTCAGGCCATTGGCGGCCCCTCCCTTGTGCAACTGCCCCGTGGAATGAAGGAAGCGCGGGCCGAACCCGACCGTGACCGGAATGTGCAAACGATGCCCGATCTCTTGTTGTAGTGTATCCAGAACCATCCGATTGCCCAGATTGGCCGGCAGGTAGGCTTGGATCGCCAAGTAGTCCCCGAGTGTCGCCCGCGCAAGGAAGTCGTCCAGGGCCTGTGGGGAAGCCGCCACCGCCTGTCCCTCCGGCAGCGTTCCGGTTTGTTCGTAGGCGGCGACGAAGGCCCGCGCCGCGACCTTGGCAGCTTCGACATCCGGCTGATCGAACGGATGGACTCCCAAGGCATGACCGGCCACGGCCGTCGCGAACTCCCAGAAGAACAAGTGGCCGCCAAGGTCCTCGGGTCCGGCGAAGGGCATCACGGCAACCGGATGCCCGGCCTCCGCGCAGCGGTCCGCCAAGGAGGCCATGGCCGGATCCGGACTCCCGTCCGGCGCGCACGGTGTCACCACCACGCAAAAGCGATCGTCGCTGAAATAGGCGATGTCGTCGCCCCGACCCGGTACGGGCACGACGCCCCGACCGGACTTGCCCAGACTTTCGGCAATCAACTGCTCAATCCAGTTCCCCAAGGAGGCTAGGGAGGGAGGACGCAGGATGGTCAGCTTGTCCCTGCCCGCCAGGGCCAGGCGGCCCATCAACATCCCGAACCGAGCCGCGTCGTTGTCGGCGGCCGGCTGCTGGGCCGCTTGGACAAAGGGTTCGACCCCGGCCAGCAGGCGGCCGACATCACCGCCCGCCAAGGCCAGTGGCACCAGGCCGAACAGGGACAGTGCAGAGTACCGACCGCCAATATTGGGATCGTTCTCGAAGGTTCGGCGGAACCCAGCCTCCTCAGCCAAGTCGATCAGACTGCTGCCAGGATCGGTGATGGCAACGAAGTGTTTGCCTGGGGACCGGCTGCCCTCCTGTTCCGCCAGCCTGGCCCGGAAGTATCGATAGCCGGAGAGAGTCTCGACCGTGCCGCCCGACTTGGTGGCTACCACGAACAGGGTCGCGGCCAAGTCCAACTGTGTCTCCAGCGCGGCAATCTGTTCGGGGTCGGTGGTATCCAGGATGAACAGCTTGAGGCCCCGATCCGAACAGCCGCACAGTTCGCCGAACATCTCCGGAGCCAGACTGGAGCCACCCATTCCAATCAGGACAGCCTGACGGAAACCCTCATCCACCAGGGATTGAGCCCACTCCGTCAGTTCCGCGGCCCGGGTGGCCATGCGCCGATGGATATCCAGCCATCCCAGCCGATCCGCAATCTCGACATCGGTGTCGGCCCAAACAGTGTGATCCCGAGACCAGATACGAGGCACGATCCGCTTCCTTTCGAGATGGGCCTCCGCCAACGCCAACACCGGTTCCAAGGCTCCAAGGCTGAAATGCATTAGTCAAATTTCTCCGTGTGGGATGCCATCCCAACTGTCCAACCAATCGGCCCGGTGGCCAAGCCACAGGCATTCGGAAGGTCCGTTGCAATCTCAGGATCGTGGGTTTTGGCTGTCGGCCGCAATCGACGACGAGCCTCTACGCGGTCAAACGGCTGGACATCCGGTACGGGGCAAGTTGGAATGCCAGTATCCAGAGCGTCTACGACGCAGGGCATCCGCATCCACGGGTGTCACGGAAGTCCCTGGCTACTGCACCTGATCGGGACCGAAGTCGTCATCCGGGATCTGCAGCAGGAAACGCCACTCGTGGGGTGTCCGCTGTACGGCCCGGATGCGCCGGAAGGCATCCATCGGCGGGCCGTCCTTGCGCCAGACTGCCTCGATCCGGTCCAGGTGTGCCGGAGCCAGCTCCGACCCCAGGAATTCGCGCATTACACCGATGGCTGCTTCAACCCGTTCCTCCTCTCGACCTTCCGCCCGGATCCTGTCCCGTATGTCGGTTTCGCGGTCGCGCCATCGGCCCTGCACAGGGTCGTACCACTGAAACCGCGGACGCCACCGGTCCGGCTGCATGCGAATGTGCGTGCCGAACACCTCACTCCAGTACGCGTCCGCACCGCCAGCCGGTTCGGACATCGCCGGGTCGGGATCAAACCTCCGGTACACCCCGTCCGCCAGCCGGAACACCAGCAACTCCGCCTGCGAGCCGGATGCGCGCTTGCCGCCCAGGTCGTACACCAGGTACTCGGCCACCCCCAGATGTGCGTACAGTTGCCGCTTCTCATCCAGATCGCGGAGGGCACCGCCTTCCGACAAGATCTCCAGCACCAGTTCCGGAGCGGGATCCCCTTCGTGGAGTCTCAGAGTGCGGTCCGGCTTGTCGTCCGGATCCAGGTCCTCCTCCGGCGGCAGCTCGAGGGTCGACGGCAACACCATCAGGTCCGGCCGCACCCTCTTTACCCGACGGTGCCTCCCGCGTCCGGCACCCGGTAGCCGGTAGTGGACGTGCGTCTCGATCTCCACGCGGTTACCCAGCGCGTCGCAGACCGTGTCGCACGTGCCGTGCTGGACTCGCCCCGCTCGGGGATCGGGCAGAATAATCACGCCGTCCTCGTCGTACTCGCAGAGGTCAACACCGGCAATGCCGTAATCGGGGTCGGTCGTCCAATCGTCCTCGTACTCGTGGGCAACGTCGTACTCGTATTCCGGGTCATGGTGGTCCAGTTCCCCAAGGCCGCGGAGCCACGCGTCGAGGTGGTCCAGCCGCCAAGCGGCCCGTTCATCCCGTGCCGCGCGCGTCATGGTCGGGTCGGCATCGGAATGCAGTTCCTCCACGCGCCCGTTGAACACCGGATACATGTCTTCCCGAATGACCGTCGTCATGGTCCGTCTCTCTGCTTGCCGAGACCCCATTCTACATCTCCATCCTCACCGAATCCGGGTGGCCGAACCACTCCGTGGCGGGATCAACCACGGAGAACCATCCGCTTGGGACGGGACGGCTGGGCCCCCTGTCGCCTGCGGCAGTTCCACATACCCATCGACGGAACCGAGACGGTATCCGGCAGCGCGGTTTCTTGGTCCTGCCGAACGGCCGGGCTATCATGCTCACGCATACCAATGCCAATTGAATAGCAAGGAGACACATTGTGGCTTCCACGACTTTGAGCCGACGGCGATTCTTGGCCTTCAGCGGCGTGGCCGCGGGCGCGGTTGCCCTGGCAGCCTGTGCACCCCCGACAGCCCCCGCGGCCGATGCGGGCGGCATGTCCGCCGAATCGGTTACCGTTTCCACGGCCCTGACCTGGGAGGCCGCCTTCCAGACCACTCAGCGGGAATTCGACACCAACTTCATGGAGGAGAATTCCGACATCGTCCTCGAACCGGTCTACAACACCTGGTCCGACCACAATCAGGTCGTGCCGACCTGGGCCGCCGCGGACACCCTGCCGGACATCATCTATGTCCACGGCAGCCGCGCCTATCCCTGGGCCTTCGAGGGCATTACGGTGTCGCTGCAGTCCCATGTGGACGCCGATCCCGAATTCAACGTCGCCGGCGTCTGGGAGGAAGCCCTGCGCCTGTATCGGTTCGAGGGTGAGCAGCACGGCATTCCCTACGACCACGGTCCCATCATCCTCGGCTACAACAAGGACATCTTTGATGCAGCCGGCGTCGCCTATCCCACAGAGGACTGGACCATCGAGGACTTGGTCGAGACCTCAATTGCCCTGACCAACACCGACGGCGACAACAAGGTCTGGGGCTGGCGCGGCAACATGCCCAACTTCGGCAACGGCACCAACCGCAACATGCTGAACACCTACGGCGCCAACCTCTACAACGACGAGGAGACCGCCATCGAGCTGGACTCGCCAGAAGCCCGCGTGGCGCTTCAGATCTGGGTTGACCTGATTCACAAGCACGGGGCGGCCCCCACCCCGGCCGAGTCCGAGGCCTTCGAGCAGAATGCCTGGATCTCCGGCAATATCGGGATGTCGCCCTTCGCCTCCTGGAACACACCGACCCAGTACTCGTTTGCCAACTATGCCTGGGACGTGGCGCCGTGGCCGGCCGGACCCGCCGGACAGAGCTGTGGTTCCTTCGGCTCCGGCTTCAGCATCACCAAGAACAGCGGCAACCCGGCCGCCGCCTGGCGCTTCCTCAGTGCCTACCTGAGCACGGCGGGCATGGAGTTCATGTGGGGCAGTTCCGGACGCGGCAGCCCGGCTCGCGCCGACGCCTACCAGTCGTGGTTGGATTCGGAGCCGGCCTCCGACAACGCCCATTACTTCCTGCATGCCCTTGAGAACTATGCCGTGACCGGGCGGCCGTACCAGACGTTGGCCGCACCCCAGCTGCTGGACATCACGGGCCGCTACCAAACGCTGCTGCAAAGCGGCGAGATGGATGTGGAAACCGCCATCACCGGCATCGTGGAGGAGGCCAACGCCGCCTTCGCGGATGCTGCGGATCGCATGTCCTGATTTGATTGTCCGGGTGTCCCGGCGGCGGAGCCTTCCGCTTCCGGGACACCTTCTATCCAAGGCGCACCCGCACTTGCCATGACCGCCAGCGTGTCGGCACGCCCGGCCAAGCGCATGCGGACGCTGCAACAGCGCGAGGAACGGGATTTCTGGATTGCCATCCTGCCCTGGTTCCTCGGCCTGTTCCTGTTTACGGGCGGCCCCGTCATCGCCTCCCTGGTCTTCAGCTTCACGGACTGGACCGGCCTCAACCTTTCGGGATTCATTGGCCTCAAGAACTACCGGGAACTGCTGGTTGAGGATCTGGTCTTCTGGGAGACGGTCTACAACACCTTCTACTACACCTTCGGTTCCGTACTGCTGGGAACCCTGGGCGCTCTGTTCGTGGCGCTGCTTCTGAACCAGAACCTGCCCGGCACCTACTTCCTGCGACTGATCTACTACCTGCCGTCCATTGCCAGCGGCGTGGCCATCTCCATCCTCTGGATCTGGCTGTTCAATCCCAACGTGGGCCTGATCAACTTCCTGCTGGTCAAGTTCCTGCCAATCGAGTCCGGCCCCGCCTGGCTATCCAGCCAGACCTGGTCCAAGCCGGCCTTGATTCTCAAAAGCACCTGGGGCATTGGCGCCAACATGATTATCCTCCTGGCGGGGCTGCAGGGGGTTCCCCAGTCGCTCTACGAGGCCGCGCGCATCGACGGGGCCAACGCCTACTCCGAGTTCCGCCACGTCACGATCCCGATGCTGTCGCCGGTACTCTTCTTCGTGGTTGTGATTTCCACGATCAACGCCTTCCAGATCCTGACGGACATCCTGGTCATGACCCAGGGCGGACCGGGAACGTCGACCTACATGTTGGTCTACTACATCTATCAAAACGCGTTTCAGTATCTGAAGATGGGATATGCATCGGCCCTGGCCTGGATTTTGTTCACGATCATCCTGGCCCTGACGCTGCTCCAGCTGTGGGGCAGCCGGCGCTGGGTCTATTACGAAGGCGAGACGTAGACCATGGCCCAGATGCAGGATGCCGTGGACCGGGGGGCCATTCCCGTCCGTCCGGTCATGCCCTGGTGGCAGCGCGCTTCGAAACGGCGCATCCTCAACATGACCATCATCTACCTGCTGGTCCTGCCGGGCGCGGTGATGTTCCTGATCCCGCTGCTGTGGATGCTGTCGACGTCCCTGAAGGAGTCAAGGCAGATTTTCGTCAATCCGCCCATCTGGATTCCCGATCCGGTTGTCTGGCGCAACTTCACCGATGGCTGGAGCGCCTATTTGCCGTTCAACACCCTCTTTGTCAACTCAACGCTGATTACGCTGAACAACATCGTGGGCAACCTCTTCTCCTGCTGCCTGGCCGCCTTCGGGTTCGCCCGGCTGCGGGCCCGCGGCCGCAACGTGCTGTTCGGGCTGGTGCTGGCCACCATGCTCCTGCCCAACGAGGTGCTGATCATTCCGCAATACGTGCTCTTCACCAAGATCACGCAGTTCCTCAAGCCCTGGTGGGACTACTACACACCGGGAGGCATCCTGTGGATGCGCTACCTGTCCTGGCTGCCCCTGATGGTGCCGTCCTGGTTCGGCTTTCCCTTCTTCATCTTCCTGCTGCGCCAGTTCTTCCTGACCATCCCCCTGGACCTGGACGAGGCCGCCCGGTTGGATGGTGCCTCCTCCTGGCGCATCCTGCTGCAGATTCTGATCCCCCTGACCAAGCCGGCCCTGGCCACGGTCGTGATCTTCGCCTTCATCGGCAACTGGAACAATTTCCTGATGCCGCTCATCTACATTCGGGCACAAAAGGAGCAGGTGCTGGCCGTGGGCCTCAACCAGTTCCGCGGCCAGTTCGGCCACGTGGACTTCCACTACATGATGGCAGTCTCCCTGATCGTGCTCATCCCCGTGCTCCTCATCTTCTTCTTCGGACAGCGCATCTTCGTGCAGGGCATCGCCCTGACCGGCATCAAGGGGTAACCGCCCCTGCCGTGCCCGCGCCCGGCCCTTCCAACACAACCCGAGGCCCCTGCCATGGCACTTTCAGGCATCGCCGTCCGGCAACGCGTGCTGCCATTCCTGGCGGCCGTGCTGCTCGCAGCCTGCACACCCGTCATCCCGCCGCGGGAGGCCTCACCGTCCCCGCCCCGTGGTCCGGCCGACGAAATTCCCCTGTTCCTGAATGTCTCGGTGCCGGCCGGCATTGATGCCGGGCATATGGGCACTTGGAACGAATTTGGCGAAGAGGGTGCGGACATCCCGTTCGACACCGGCTACATGGCGATGGGACAGGCCTGGGGCGACTTCGACAACGACAGGTGGCCGGATCTCTACGTCACGGGCAACCAGGCACCCAACGGCCTGTTCCGCAACCGGGGCGACGGCACCTTTGAGCGGTCGACGTTCGATGGGCAAACGGCTCTGTCCGCCGCCGAGTCCGGCGGCGCCACGTGGGTGGACTTCGACAACGACGGCTGGAAGGACCTCTATGTGCTGGTGCATGGACCCAACGTTCTGTTCCGCAACCTGGAAGGCCAGGGGTTTGCCGACGTGGCCGCGGCCGCCGGGGTTGACGATCCGGGCAAGGGCAAGGGTGCAGCCTGGGCGGACTTCGACGGGGACGGCTGGCTGGATCTGTACGTGGTCAACTGGTCCTGTTGGCCGGACTGTGATCCGGTCGAGCCGGCACTGGCGCAGGATGCGCTGTTCCGCAACCGGGGCGACGGCACCTTTGAACCGGTCTCCCACCTGCTGGTTCCCGATCTGCTCAGGGGCGCCGGCTTCGCAGCCAGCTTCCTGGACTTCGACGGCGACGGCGACAGCGATCTGTATGTGGTCAACGACCGCTTGCAGAACCCGGTAGGCAACGTCCTGTGGCGCAACGACGGACCCGGCTGCGGCGGATGGTGCTGGACCGATGCCACCCGCGCCACCAATTCGTTCGTCATCATCCACGGCATGGGTCTGGCGGTGGGCGACTACGACAACGATCTGGATCTGGACATGTACTTCTCGGACATGGTCAACCCCATGGTCCTGCTGGCCAACGAGGGAGGCCAAACCTTTGTCAACCGCTCGCGCACGGCCGGCGTGGGCGTGGGGCCCAGCCCGGTCACCGGCTGGGGAACGGGATTCCTGGACTACAACAACGACGGCTGGCAGGACCTCTACCTCGCGACCACGGAGTTCCGGCAGGAAACCGCCGCACTGGGACCGGAAGGCATGTTGCTGGCCTGGCCCGACAACCTGTTCCGCAACGAAGGGGACGGCACCTTCACCGACGTGAGCCCGACAGCCTGGATTGAGGAACCCTGGCCGGCCCTGGGCTTTGCCCACGCCGACTTCGACCGGGACGGCTGGATTGACTATGTGGTGGGCGAGTGGCGGCGCGGCTATGTCCTTTACCGCAACCAGGCCGTGGAAGGCAGGGGCCACCGCTGGCTCAAGGTGCGGCTGGAGGGCCGGGGTCCGGTCAACCGCGATGCCGTGGGCGCCCGCGTGCTGATCGAGACCGACGGCGACCTGCGGATGATGCAGGAAGTGAAGATCGGCTCCAGCCTGGGTGCCGGCAACGACACGGCCCTGCACTTCGGCTTTGGTCCCTTCCGCGTGCCGGAAGCCATTACGGTCCAGTGGCCGGACGGATCGGTGCAGCGGTTTGAGGACAACCTCCCACTCAATGCGGAACTGCTGATTCGCCACGGGGACCAACCGGTTGACATCACCCCGACCACCGGTGCCGCAGCCCTCGATCCCTTCGCGGATGTGACCGCGGCGGTCGGCCTGGATGCCCGGCACGAGGGCTTCTGGGACATGTTCAACCCGGACTTTGCCAGCGGCTACCTGGGGGTGGGCCAGGCTTGGGGCGACTTCGACAACGACGGCTGGCTGGACCTGTTCTTCACCGGCAACATCGCCGACAACGTGCTCTTCCGCAACGACGGGGGCGTCTTTTCCCGTTCCGCCCTGACCGCGGACGTGGCCATGTCCGGCGAATTGACGGGGGGCGCCGTCTTTGCCGACTACGACAATGACGGCTGGTCGGACCTCTACGTAATCGCGCAGGGATCCAACCGCCTCTTCCGCAACCGGGAAGGATCCGGCTTCGAGGATGTGACGGCCGCCGCCGGCGTGGGCGACACCGGCAAGGGCTCCGGAGCTGCCTGGGGGGACTTCGACGGCGACGCCCTGCTCGACCTGTACGTGGCCAACTGGTCCTGCTACCCCGAATGCAAGGAGGTGGACCACGAACTGGCCGCCGACCGCCTGTACCGCAACCAGGGCGACGGCACCTTTGAGGATGTCTCGGACCTGCTGGTGCATGCCAAGCGGCTGGGGGCCGGCTTCGCCGTAACCTTCCTGGACTTCGACAACGACGGAGACAGTGACATCTACGTCGTCAACGACGAGCTTCACAATCCCATCGGCAACGTCCTGTGGCGCAACGACGGTCCGGGCTGCGGCGGCTGGTGCTGGCACGACGCATCCGAGGAGACCGGGGCCAACGTGCGGCTGGCCGGCATGGGCATTGCGGCCGGCGACCTGGACAACGACCAGGACCTGGATCTCTACTTCTCCAACATGGTGAACGCCATGGCCCTGCTGGAAAACCGCGGCGGCGAGTTTGTCTCCCGCGCCCGGCTGGCCGGTGTGGCCGTGGGCCCCAGCCCGGCGGTGGGGTGGGGCACCGCCTTCCTGGACATCGACAATGACGGCTGGCTGGATCTGCACCTTGCCACGACCAAGTTCGTGCAGGAAACGGCCGCGGCCGGTCCCGAAGGGATGCACGACCCCTACCCGGACATCCTCTTCCACAACGAGGGCAACGGGCGCTTTATCGAGGTCACGCCCACCAGCTGGGAGCGCAACGGCAGGCCCACGATGGGCAGTGCCTACGCCGACTACGATCGCGACGGCTTCGTCGACATCGTGGCCACCCGGTGGAACGAGGGGTTGCAGCTGTACCGCAACACCGGCCTGTGGGGCGGGGACAACCGCTCCCTGACGGTTCGACTTGAGGGTGACGGCCTGCATGTCAACCGGGACGCCGCCGGAGCCCGGATCTACCTGACCCGGGACGACGGCCAGGTTCTCATGCGGGAGGTAAAGCTCGGATCATCACTGGGTGCCGGCAACGACGCCGCGGTGCGCTTCGGCCTCGGCCGATCCCGGATTACCAACCTGGAAATTGCATGGCCGGACGGCACCCGGCAATCCGTCGAACCGCCTGAGTCCCCGTTCCTAGTTGTGGCCTATGACGCACAATAAGTGATCGGAACCGAGAGCCACAACCATGGCGAACGCCGGTGCCCAGGCGGGATGGTTTCGTCCGCCGATCCTTCATCCATCAAGAACTGCCAGATAATTTCATGAACTCGCTTCGAACCCGTCCTTGGCTTGTCCTTCTGGCTCTTTGGGCCCTTCTGGCTGCCGGCTGTGCAGCACTACCTGAGGGTCCAGGATCGCAGGATGCCCTGGCGTGCACGGACGAACTCGGCTGCGTTGCCGTGGCGGCCGACGAACCGGTGACGATTGGATCGATGGTGGTACTGTCGGGCCCCAATGCCAACCTGGGACAGGACGCGGCCAATGCCATTGCCATCGCGCTGGCTGAATTCGGAGAGGTCCACGGCCATCCCGTGAACCTCGTTGCCGAGGACTCGCTGTGCAGTGCCGAGGGCGGCCAGACCGCCGCCACCAGGCTGATGGCCAATCCGGCCGTGGTCGGTGTGCTGGGCACCTCCTGTTCCAGTGCCGCGACCGCCGCCATCCCCATCGTCACATCCGCCGGCCGCAGCATGATCGCGGCCTCCACCACCTCGCCTTCGTTGACGAATCCCGACCGCGACATCGGCGGCGTCTGGCAGCCCGGCTATTACCGCACGGCCCACAACGACCGCATGCTGGGCCGGTTGGCGGCGGAATACGCCTTCAACCAGCTGGGCGCGCGCACCATGGCCACGATTCACGACGGCAGCATCTATGCGGACCTGAACCAGGCCATGACCGCCGCGGCCTTCGAGGAACTGGGCGGCGAGGTCGTGTTCCAGGGCGCGGTCAATGTCGGGGACCTGGACATGCGGCCCGTGCTGATCGAGGTCGCAACGCACGAGCCGGACATCCTGCTCTTTCCGATCTTCCAGCCGGAAGGCAACCTGATCGTTGCGCAGGCACGCGACATTCCGGGCTTGGAAAACACGGAACTGATGGGCGG
The DNA here is from genome assembly GCA_964566955.1 of uncultured Caldilineaceae bacterium. Taxonomy (GTDB): domain Bacteria; phylum Chloroflexota; class Anaerolineae; order Caldilineales; family Caldilineaceae; genus Bin34. Next base: position 27,932 of record CAZMKQ010000012.1, read on the forward strand.
CAACGCCCTCTTCTCCGAGGATTTCCTGCCCAACACGGGCGAAGCGGCCGTGGGCATGTACATGACGGGGCCCCGGATCGTCAATGACCGCTACGACGAACTGCGCCGCAAATATGTGGAGATGCACGGGATCCCGCCAACCAGCGGCTACCACGCCCACATGTACGATGCCGTGCGCATGCTGCTGCATGCCATTACGGCGGCTACCCAGGTGGATGCCGACGGCAACCTGTTGATTGGCCTCCAGGCCATCAGGGACACGCTGGACAGTCTGGAACAGTTCGACGGGATCACGGGCTCCCTCACGTGCAGCGAAACGGGAGACTGTGCAACCGGCGAGGCCTTGGCCATGTTCCATATTCAGGACCTGGACAGCTGGCCCCCGGCGGTCGCGTACCAGCCCTGACGACAGGGCAGAATCCAAGACCGCCCGGGCTGCGAACTCCTGACCGGGGCGCAGGTCACCGCCGACCGCGGCCTCCGTATCTTGTGGACCCGGTTTGCACTGTGGGGTCCGTCGGCAACCGGACCGGTTGCCAAGCATCCTCACTCCTTGCCCTATGATGGGCTTCCGATGGATCAAGGGAAACAAATGGTGTTCCGAGCACGGATGGGTTGCCTGCCGTCGGCATGTCCGCCAAGGACGATAGCGACGACATGAGCAATTATTGGAGCAAGGTGTTGCGCGCCACCGCGTGTCATGACTGACGCCCAATTGGTCGCGGTGACGGGGGCGGCCGGGCTTCTCGGACAGCATGTGTGTCGCAGCCTGCTGGGATGGGGAGCCAACGTACGGGCCATGGTGCACAGGGGCAGCAACCGTACTCTGCCTGTCGACCTGGCTGCCGCGGTGCAGTTACAAGCCGGCGACGTGCGCGATGCCGATTCGCTCAAGCGAGCGTTCGCGGGGGTGGATGCGGTCGTGCACTGTGCCGCACGCGTGATCTTGGAGACCGATCCGGAAGGTCTGGCCGACGCGACCAATGCGCTCGGCACCGCCAACGTGCTCGAGGCGTGTGTCGCGAGCGGCGTGCGCAAGCTGGTGCACGTAAGTTCGGTGCATGCTTTCGGTCCCCTGCGCGGAACCCGCCTCCATCGCGGTTCCTCTCTCGCCTTCGGCTCCCGCATCCCGTATCGCGCCAGCAAGGCCATGGCACACCAGCATGTGCTACAAGAGGCGGCAGCGGGCCGGATCGACACCACCGTGGTGTGTCCGGGGGCATTCGTCGGCCCCGGTGACACCGTGCCCACTCCGATGGGCGAGGTGCTGCTGCAGTTGGCCGCGGGCCGTATCCCCTGCTTCATCGACGAGGGGTTCTGGTGGAGCGACCCGCGCGATGTCGCGGAAGCGGTGGCGAGCGCAGCGGGGCGCAAGGCAAGCCCAAATGCAGGACGCGTTTACTTCACGCTGGGTCGTTTCGAGAAACTCGCCGGCCTGGCCCGCCTGTGTTCCCAAATCCTGGGACGGAATCTCGAGCGCCCCGTCGTGCCCGTTGCCCTGGCTTTCGCGGGTCTTCCCTTCCTCCAGCTCTATGCCGCGCTTCGCCGCCAGCCGCCTCTGTACACGCGCAATTCGCTGCACCTGGTGTGCGAATGCCCGGCCGACGTGGACCATGGGGCGATCGAGATGGAATTGGGATACGTCCGCCGTCCCCTGGAACATTCCGTCCGGGATGCATTGCACTCGTTTCAGAACCACGGGATGCTCGCATGAGCGGCTGGGCATCAGCATTCCCGACTCTCGCATAGATCTGGACTGCCCTGTCCCTGCCGATCTTCGCGGCGGGACTGGCCAAGTGGGATCCGGTCGAGCGTTTGGGTGTGAGCGCCCGCGGCCCGCGCATGGCTTCTCGCCAGGCGTGGTTCTGGATGGAATTGCCCGCCCTGCTTGTCTTTCCACTTGTGTACATTGCGGGTCCGAACCATCACACCGTCGGCAACATCGCGGTCGCCCTGTGGATCGCCCACTACGCCCACCGCACCTTCGTGTGGCCGTGGACCGTCCAGCGGCACGACCGAACGGTTCCACTTGCGCTGTGCCTTTCAAGCGTGTCGTTCAACGTGGTCAACGGGGTGTTGTTGGGCTGGTTCATGGCGCGGATCGCCAACTACCCTTCCGGCTGGCTGCTGGATCCGCGTTTTCTCATCGGCGGGGTGCTGATGCTGGCGGGCGCCGCGCTCAATGTCTGGTCCGACTACCATCTCGCCCGTGCGCGACGGGCTGCCGGCGGTGCGTATGTGATTCCGCGCGGCGGCGCGTTCGAGTACCTGTCCTGTCCGAACCTGCTGGGCGAGATCGTGGAGTGGACAGGGCTGGCCAACCTCACTTGGTGTGTCCCGGCACTGGGTTTCGCATTGTGGACCACCGCCAACCTGGTACCACGCGCCTTGTGGCGGCACCAATGGTATAGGGATACGTTCCCCGACTATCCGGTGTCGCGGCGGGCCATCCTTCCGCGGGTGCTGTGACGGAAAGTGTGCATGCAGAGAAGACCCTGAAAAGAGGCATTTCCGAGGTGAGACGCGCCTTGGTACGCTTCCGTGAAGGTCTGATGGAACCACACAGGTTGGCCGAGAAAGATTCTTCGCCAGGACACCCCTCGGTAGTGCAGCCCAGCCAATGAGAGCCGGACGGGGCCGAACCGTGCGAAAACCCTTCCATCCCACTCCGGACCGGGCCACAGGCCGCGATCCATGCGCCAGCCGTGAGTGCCACCCGGCCGAAGTGCGGCTAAAGGCGCGGCAATCCCGTCCTGTCTGTTCGATGCCGCCCTACGGTGCCCGATCTAAATCCAGTGGACAGGTTCTGTGCCAAGTGCTGGAAGGGCGCGCCCATGCCTCACCGGAGGCTGTCCGATAGACATGGCAGACCAGTCCGGCTCCAAGACACCATCTGTGTGGCTGATCCTGGATCCGGAAGGCCCCCGCACTGCCGACTCCAAGCAACTGGGAATGCTGTCAATGTGGGCTCTGGCACCAGTTTGAATCACAAGATTCCGGATCAGGTGCAGCAAGGCAATGTGCTGGATGATGGCAGCGGTTTCAAGGTAACAAGGTTTGATGCTTACGCATTTTGATCTCCACCCGAACTCCGGGCTTTTAGCCGTCCGGAGGGCCGACTTTCAAGGAAGCGTGCGTCTGGAGCTCCAGACCGCGCAAGGGGAAATTGTCGGCGAGATTGACAATGTCTTCTTGCCCAACGCGCCTCGGTGGTCACCTGACGGGTCGCGGATCGCCTTCGGCAGCAACGATGGTCTTCTGTACCTGTACACGGTTGGAGACGCTGCACCGAAGATTGTCTTCCGACATAAGTCTTTGCAGGCCGGGTTCCCCGAATGGTCGCCTGAAGGAAGCTCGTTGGCGTTCTCGGCCTGGGAGCAGGCTTCTCAAGGTCCCCCCGAACATCCACATTCTTGACCTTCGGACAGGATCGACAACAACGCTGACGGACGCCAACAACGCGGTGGACCGTTTTCCCGTATGGTCACCATCCGGCCGCTGGGTCGCGTTCCAGCGCCAACACCTCGACGAGCCGGATAGGCCATCACGGGTCCACGTCGTCGATGTCGAGTCCGAGAACTGTCGCGCCGTGGGCCGCGGGAAACTTCAGCGGTTCGGATGGAGTCCAGACTCTTCCCTCCTGCTGGTCAAGGACGGACAAGGTGACTCCACGAGGCTTCGGGCCATGCGCCTGGAGGACTCTGTGGCGGCCTGGACCCACGAAGCTGCACGCATTCACGGCGGAGCGTTCTCCGCCAACGGTGACCGCGTCCTGTGCATAACAGAAGACGCTCTCGCCTGGGTGACCTTCCCTGCAAGCGAGTTGAATGACTACCTGCCACTGCCGGCACCCGTCGAAGGCTACTTCACCGGCCCGAACATCAACCTTGGCGACGAGGACTCCGTCTATTTCCTTTGTGAAGGCTCATCCATCGATCAATGGCAAGTCGGTGGCCAGGCCATCACTGTTCTAAAGGAGGCGGCGGAATCCAAACCACCGTTCGTTCACGAAGAGTACTCGGTCGTTTCCGACGACAGCTTCCCGGTACCCGTTCAGCGGTTCATTCCACCAAACGCCAAGGCGCCAGCGGCGCTATACGTCCACGGTGGACCGGGAGCGTCGATCAATCCGGACGATGCCACCATGCTCCATCTCTTGGGGAAGGGGTACGAGTTTGTGTGCGCGGCGTACCGGGGCAGCGCTGGATACGGACCCAAGCATCGGGATGCCAACCGTGGCGAGTACGGCAGAGCCGATGTCTGGGACGTTTTGGCCTGCGCCCGGGATTGGAAGGAGCGGACGGGCGGCACCCGTCCGCTGATCTTAGCCGGCTACAGCTATGGCGGGTTTCTCGGTCTCCTCACTCTGTCTCGGACTGAGGACTTACTGGCAGGCGGGATCATCATGTGGCCGGTGACAGGGCTCCATCGGTTCCCTGGCCATGCTCACCGAGCCCTTCCCGAGGCGTGTGCAGAACGTCGCCAAGCGCTGACCGAGCGGTCGCCCATGGCAAGAGCCAGCCATATTCGAGTCCCGGTCCTGATCTTCCATGGGGCCCTGGATACTGTCGGTACGGTTGAGGAGCTGTCAGCTATTCAGCAACGCATTCTGGCGGTTGGCGGGGACTGTACGTTGAAAGTATTCGATGACGACACACACGGACTGCGCCGGCATCGGAACGAGGTCCACACCGACGTTCTTCGCTTCCTCGACAGGTTTGAAACAAGGTGACACCATCGCGCCGGGTCAGGGCGATATCACGCTCTACAGAAATTCCAGGAAATGCGGACCCTTGCGGTTAACACCTTCCTTGCCCACGCGTCTTGGAACTGGTCTACACATTAACCCTCGACTGTTAAATGACTGACCGCCGGATGCATGGTTGTGAGCCATGCGTCCGGCGGTCCTATCAGATCGAACCGCAGTCTGCGCGGGACCGGTGTTGTCGTCAAGCCATCCGCGACAGATGAAGGGCCTTAGGCCCCGCGGGGATCTAGTTCATTTCACAGCCTTCCTTCACGTACAGCAGCTTGTGGCTGGTCCATGAGCCGTGATGGAACACGGGACCCGTCACCACATTGCCCAGACAGTTCGTGAACAGGTGGTAGATCCCGGGCTGTTCCACAAAGGTGAAGAAGGGATTGTTGTCGTAAATCCACTGGTTCCGCACCTGCTCCCACTCCACGAATTCGGGCGTTCCGAACACATGCTGCGCAAGGTTCTCGTGGATGGTCAGGAATTCCTTAATCCAATCGGGAGGCTCTTCGCCCCGTTCACCGTCCGACTGGTACCAGGCCTGATACAGGGGGCCGGTGTTCGTTGTGGGCAGGTACTCGGGATAGGAAGGATTGTGGGAGTGCCACAGCGGGGCCGTGTTCCAGGTAATGCCCGACTTGTGCTCGTTGGCGGTCCGGGTCTGGTTATTGATGCCGGACTCGAATTGCTGGTAGTCGGTGCGCAGGCCCACGGCCTCGAAATAGTCCTTGAGGAAGGGTGCCTGTTCAAAATAGCCGCCCCACTGATCCAGGGTAATGAAGATTTCGAACTCCTCGCCGTCCGGGCCCAACCGGAAACCATCGGCATCCCGTTCCGCCATGCCCATTTCGTCCAGCAATGCATTGGCCCCGTCGGGGTCGTACACGGCCGTCTGGGTGGCGGGCAGGGATCCCTGGGCGAAGTAGAGTTCGTCCAGCAGTTCCTGGCTGTCGATGGCCAGCTGGAGCGCTTCCCGGAACCTCCCGTCGTTGACCGCGGCCCTCCAGCCCGGATCATCAAAGCTCAGGTTGAGGTAGAACATCCGCGAGTCTTTGTTCGGGTAGATGAGGGTCGTGTAGTTGCCTTCCTCCTGCCGCTCCATCAACAGGGGCAGCACCGTCAAGTCGGTTTGCCAGTGGTAGTGGGCCTGCCGCGAGAACATGAGGAGTTCGGCCTGTTCCTTGGCCGAGAATCCAATATTGACGTACTTGCGGTAGTCGGGGTAGGGCAGCTGGTTCCCGGCCGTGTCCACGGCGTGGTAGTAGGGATTGCGCACGAGGGTGAACCGGTCGCCTTCGTGTTCGGTCAGGAGGTAGGTGTTGAGCTGGGGGAACCCGATGGAGTGATCGGCGGTGTTCTGCCACATCCGCATATCGGTCTGATTGAACAAATCCACCCAGGTCTCCAGACCCTCGTCCGCCACCATGGCGTTGATTTCGTCCTCGTCACCGTGGGCCGGGTGGTAGCGGGACATGTGGTGCTTGGGCTTGAGCAGGTCGTAATACCCGGTGCCCAAGGCCGTGATGCTGTATTCCCAGGCCTTGTAGGGCTCGGGGTAGACCAGTCTGAAGGTGAAATCGTCCACCACCTCCAGGGTTGGCTCCGCCCCTCCCGTGAGACCGCCGGTCAGCAGATAGTTGGGCATGGAGGGATAGAGTTCATCATTCTGAAGCACATCCTCCACCGCAAAGACCACGTCTGCGGTGGTCAACGGTGCCCCATCGGACCACTTGTGGCCTGCGCGCAATGTCAGCGTCATTTCCGTGTAGTCGTCGCTGATGTCCCAGTCGCGGTAGATGCCGCCCGCCTGAATCCTCGGTTCGCGGTTGTCCGTGATGAACGGCGGTTCCTTCATTTCGACATGCACGACGGTGTAGATAATCTCGCCGCCGTAATCGCCAATCTGGACATCCACCCAATCCGGGTTGACGGCCAGCCCTTCGCCCAACACCAAGGGTTCGACGGGCAATCGTTCACAGACGCCCGGCAAGGTCCCGGCCGCCACCTGTTCCGCCAACATCGGAGCCTCGTTGTAGGGGCAGCCGTCGTCCGCGACGTCGGCCATCTCCTCGGCCTCGGGTTCGGCCATGTCCGCCGGCGCCTCGGCCGGTCCACAGGCGGCCAACACCAACATCAGACACGCAAAAAGCCCGACCAACAAATAGCGGGCTCCCATCAATTTGTACATCTCGTAGCTCCTGGATGATGTCAAGGACGTTCCGTACCACTCCACCGGGAAACATGCACCAGGCACCCGGAAACGATCCGGGATCTTGCGAATCAGCGTGTCAGGGGATCAAGGCTCTACCTTGAAATGTCAACGGCCGAGCGGCATCGGCATTGTAGGAAGGCGGTTGCAGGGAGTCAAACCGGCAAAATTCATCGGCTCCAAGAGCTTCCGCCCTGGCACAACCCTCCTCCGCAGGGACGAGGAAACCCCGTCCGCTTGCATCGCAGGGCAGGGGGTTCGGAATGCCGGACCCGATCAGGGTGGCCGGCCACAGAGCCGTGGCCCTCCTCAACCAACCCACATCTTGGCAACGCCGCGGCACCCACACGCCTCGGAACGCCGACGCCTACACGCGGGACCCATGGGCCTGGCTGCAAGAGCCGCGTCCCCAGTGCCCGGTTTGTCCGCGTCTCTGCGGCGAATTGGATTCTGGCAGGCCGGATTGTGACTGGGGATGCCTTGGATGGGTTGTCAGACAGACGCAGGCGCGGGCCGAGCAGCACACCTGCACGATCAGGGATGGCGACAATGCCGTCCTGGCCCGTTGGCAACAACAGGTCCTTGCGGACCGCAGGGCGGAGGCTTTTGCACGGCAAAGAGTCCCACCAGGGAACCCGACGCCCGTGAATGAGAACTGCCGACTGCCCGGACAGGCATTTGAAGCCCCTAGAGAGAGTAGGGATCCGCGGCGTCCCGGAGGCCGTCTCCCAGGAAGTTGAACATCAATACGGTCACGATGATGAACAGCAGGGGTATCAACTTCCAGGTGTGATGCGCCAGCGCGGCGAAATTCTGGGTTTCCTGCAGTAGGACCCCCCAGCTCACACCCGGATCCTGCATTCCGATGCCAATGAAGCTCAAGGCGGTTTCGCCCAGGATCATGCCGGGAATGGCCAGCGTAATCGACACAATGAGGTAGCTGGCGAAATTGGGCAGGAGATGGGTCAGGATCGTGTTCAAATCGGAACTGCCTCCAATCTTGGCTGCCGTCACGAAGTCCAAATCACGCAATGACAGCAACTTGCCTCGCACCACGCGTGCCAGGCCCGGCCAGCCGAACAGGGACAGTACGACGGTGATGGCCAGAAAGGTGGCCTCCACACTCCAGTCGGTGGGGATGGCCGCCGACAGGGTGATCCACAGCGGGATTGTCGGGATGCTGATCATCAGGTCGATGAAACGCTGGACGATCTCATCAACCACGCCGCCGAAATAGCCCGACAGGCCGCCGATCAGACAGCCAAGCAGGAAGGAGATGAGCATGCCGGCAAACCCGATGAAGAGTGAAATGCGCGCACCTTTCAGCGTGCGCGAAAAAAGGTCGCGGCTGATGCTGTCGGTTCCAAACAGGAAGATGTAACGGTTTTCGCCGGACACGCCAAACAGATGACGGTCGGAGTCGACGAGACCCATGAATTTGTAGGGGTCGCCGCGGACAAGGAATTCGATGGGGATGATCTCATCCGTGACCTCGGTATAGATCTCGCGGAACGTCTCGGGGTGACGCCCGCGTTCGATGCCGTAGATGAACGGCCGCTGCCATGTCCCGCTTTCGTCGCGCACGCGAATGCGGGACGGCGGCACATCCCTGAAGCCCTTGAGCCGCGTGTTGGCATCGTAGGGTGCGAGATAGTCCGACAGCAGGGCCAAGGCATAGAGCACGATGAGCACTGCCCCGCCGACGCGGGCCAGGCGGTGCTTGTGGAAGCGACGCCACATCAGCTGGTTGACCGACGTGTACTCGTAGGCCTTGGCGGGGGAAAGATCCTGGGCCATGGTGCTGATTTCCGAGATGCGTCGCCCAACCTATGTGTCGTAGCGGATCCTGGGATCCAGCCAGACCAATCCCAAATCCGAAATCAGCGTGCCGATCACGGTCAATACACTCAGGATCATCAGGATGCTGCCGGCCAGCTGCATGTCCTGTGACAGCACGGCATCCAGCAGAATTGGTCCAACCGTCTCAAGGTTGAGCACGATCGCGACCAGCACTTCGCCCCCCACCATGGCCGGCAGCATCCAACCAATGGTGCTGACAATGGGGTTGAAGGTGATGCGGATCGGGTATTTCCACAGCAGCCGTCGTTCCGACAGTCCCTTGGCGCGGGCCGTCTCGACATAGGGCTGATGGAGTTCATCGAGCAGATTCCCCCGCACGACGCGGATCATGCCGGCGGTGCCCGCAGTCGCCAGCACCAACAACGGCACCCACACATTCTTGAGCAGGTCTTCCAGTTTGGCCAGGGACCAGGGCGCGTCGTGGTACTTGAGCGAAAACAGGCCGGTGATGCCAAAGCCCGTAAAGTCATAGACGACCCACATGAGGACAATGGCAAACAGGAAGTTCGGCACCGCCAGGCCGAAAAACCCCACGAAGGTAAAGAAGTAGTCCGCGGCGGAATACTGATGCGTGGCGGAATAGATGCCGATGGGCACGGCGATGGCCCACACCAGGATGGTACTCACGAGAGCAATGCCCATGGTCAGGGGAATTCTCTCCGCCAGGATGTCCGTTACCCGTTTGCCTGCATATTCGGTGGCCATTGCCCGCCCCAAGTCTCCGCGCAGAAATCCGCTGATCCAACGGACGTAGCGCACGTACATCGGTCGATCAAGCGCGTAGAGGCGCTGAATCCGGGAGATCTCCGCTTCGTCCGCCTGCAGGCCCTGACTCTCCAAGGCGGCAATGTAGGTGGTCAGGTAGTCGCCGGGGGGCAGCTCAATCACAGCGAAGATGATCACCGACAACGCAAACAGCATCGGGATCAAAATCATGATGCGGCGTGCCAGGACGTGAATCATATCCGGACCCTCTGGAACATGGACTGGCCCCAATGGACCAGGGCTGTGTGCGATCCCGCTCCAACCCGGCGCGACCGGATTCAGCCAACAGCGTGACATCGGAGGTCGCGCTCCAGTCCAATCATAGACCAAGGAGAAATCCCTGGGACTTCGGGCACTGTTTCTAATGAGTGCGGGATTTGGGACGGCGGAGCTGTGACTAATGCTACAGTTGCAAGTTAGCCGGTTGGCGTTGCCTGCAGCCACAGGCGTCCCAGCCGGTGCTGGATCTCCGGCAGGTTCAGGCCACGGCCAAGCCGCGCGACCGCTTGCAGGCCGCCAGGTTGTGCGTCCGGAGACTCTTGTTTTGGTGGGGGTGCGGGCATGCCAGATCCGCGGCACACACCACGCTAAGCAGGGCCAGCGTGACGTGGTGCCCTCAGCCGTGTGTGCTGTGTACTTCGTACTCGTCCTGGGCCCACCTCCTGCCTGGCCAGGTCGCAGGTGCGCGCGCACCAAGTGGGCCAGCCAAGCCTCCGGGGCCGCCGGGGAACGCTGAAACAGCAGATAGTGGCTCCCGTCCGCGTTCTCCATTTCCACCAGCATCAGACACTGCCAGTCGTACCAACACTCCACTGCGACCATAGACTGTATCGACCACGACCCAGGCCAAGGGCACGCCGGCCGCCAGTATGCTCTGCGCTAGAGCCAGCTTGGTGGTAAAGGCTGTGTCAGGAGCCAGGCCCGGGGCAGGTACAGTTTTTGATCCAGCAGCGTGTGGCAGCGGGGGCCAGTATAGGCCAGGAAGCCCTCCACTTGGCAGGTGTCCATCTTGCCCAGCATGCTGCTGTACTGCCGGGCACCCCCCTGACAAACAGGTCTCCTTTTTGGGGAAGCCCGTCTCATCGATCACGACCACCCCTTCGGAATCCCCCAGATGGACCGTCACGTAGGCGAACTGCTCATCCCGCGCCGTGTCCCAGACCGCGCGGCTCAATAGGTGCTGCATACCGTCGGCGTCTGCACGCTTACGGGTCTCGGAGCGGGGCACGCAGGGGGACAGGCGCACAGCGGTTTCGTCCCGGCGGTCTTGAAAGCAGGCATGGACGACCGCGGTGAGCACACGCTGACGGGGATGCACGCGTCGGGGCATCGCCTCTTGCTTGGCCTTGCGGAAGGTCCGTTCGATGTCGTTCAACTTGGGACTGCAGGGTCGGCAAGTACTGCAGGTGGATGCCCGGCTTCTTCAACTCGGGCTACGCCTTCCCAATCTTCCAGAACGTGTGGATGACGGTGGCCCGGACCGCAATCACGTGCACGCGCTGGCCCTGGGGAATTCCATGAGGGACCTCAGGACGATGGTCGCGTCAGTACCGGTTAGTTGCATTGAATGAGGTCAGAGAGTAGACTGTAGACTGTAGACTGAGCATGAGATCAACCTGTAATCCCGAAACAGATCGGCAACTGTGGATCAAGATACTGCGTGAAAGGAGACTGAATGGCCACAGAGACAAGCACCGTAGTCTATCGTGCGCTTAGCTTGGGTGCAGGGGTGCAAAGTTCGGTTTTGGCACTTTTGCTCTCCCAATCTGATCCTCGGTTGTTAGAATTTGGGTATACCAAACCAGACATTGCCGTATTTGCTGATACCGGTTGGGAACCTGAGTACGTATATGTGCATCTGGCATGGCTGGAAGATCAACTCGACTACCCATTGATACGAGTGTCTAGCGGTGATATCAGAACGAATCTGAGAAAGGGCGTCACAACATCAGGTCATCGTTTTGTAGATGTTCCCTTGTACCTAGTCGATGACAATGGCAAAAAGGGGATGCTGCGACGCCAGTGCACCAACCACTATAAGATCGCACCTATCTACAAACAGATCAGAAAGCTAGCTGGAGGGCAGAAAGGACGGCCGTTTCCCAAGGGTAACCACGTCGAGATGTGGCTCGGAATCTCTGAGGACGAGGTAGGACGCATGAAACCGAGTAGAGAGCAATGGGTGCATCATCGATGGCCTCTTGTGGACCTCGGGATGACACGGCAGGACTGCGCTGAATGGTTCGCTTCCCAGTACCCTGAGCGTCGGCTCCCCCGCTCAGCCTGCGTCATATGTCCATATCGTTCTGATGAACACTGGCTAGAGTTGAAACATTTTGAACCTGACAGTTACAACGAAGCTGTAAGGTTTGATAGGTGGCTTAGAAACAGCAAGACTAATCCAGTGAGAAAGTTACTGAACGGCCGCCCATACCTTCACTCCTCACGTCGTCCACTTGAAACAATCATCTCGGAGAAGGACAAAATTCCAGAATCGCTCGGCCATTTCAATGAGGAGTGTGAAGGAATCTGCGGTGTCTGAGGAGAAAGTCAATCCTAGTTACTCATTATATCCGTATCAGCGGCAGGTTCTACAGGATATTTTGCATGCCCTATCGTCTCCCGAACGCCGAACTGTTGCTCATCTTCCTACAGGTGCTGGTAAGACCCGTATTGCATCACATGCAGCATGCCACCTACTAAATGAAGCCGACACCAGTCAATCATTGATTATTTGGTTAGCAGCAACTGAAGAACTCTGTGAACAGGCAGCGGATGAACTTTCCGAAGCTTGGTTTCACCTTGGTCTGCGAGAAATCCACATCCATCGTTACTGGGGATCCCACTCGCTCAACTTGTACAATCTTCCTTCTGGGTTCTTAGTCACAGGTCTAGCAAAGCTACGCTCTGCTTCAGACTCACACCACACACTGCTTGCCCATCTTGCAATCCATGCGTCGGCAGTCATCTTCGATGAAGCACATCAGGCAATTGCCCGGACCTATTCGTTCGTGACCGAACAGCTATGCAGCAAGCGTCCTCCACTCCTTGGCCTCACGGCTACGCCGGGACGAACAACCGCTTTAACTGAAGCTGACTACCAACTTGCAAACATGTTCAATCACACCAAGGTTTCAATTGATCCTAGAGGACACGATAGTCCAGTCACTTATCTAATTCAGAACAATTACCTTGCAGACCCACGCTTCGTGCCCATTAGCTTTGATTCGCCCATTGATCTTAGGGAACCAGAGCCTGGAATGGACTATACCAGCGACAATTTGATTAGCTTAGGGAGTAATAATCAACGCACAAACAAGATCGTAGAACTTGCCAAGAATGCTTTGGTACGTCATCCCCGAACCATAGTCTTTTGTCCTTCAGTCAAAAGTGCCATTGATTGCAATCGCCTTGTACAAAAGGAAGGGGGTGCAAGCCAAGTCATCACAGCGAATACGCCTAATGACAGACGCCGACAAATAATCGACACATTCAAGAGCCCTAATAAAGAGCACATGGTATTATTCAACTATGGCGTACTAACTGCTGGATTTGATGCTCCCCGCACTCGCTGTGTCATCATTGCCCGCCCAACTACATCGCTAGTCCTTTACTCTCAGATGGCGGGCCGAGCTATGCGTGGGCTCAGAGCCGGCGGAAATCGAACGGCAGAAATCATGACCATTGCTGATACCAACCTTCCAGGGTTCGGATCAGTAACTGAGGCTTTTACAAACTGGGAGGACCTATGGTCGACCAAATCGACAACTTGAACAATGCCGATCGCAATCTGTTTCCTGGTAGTTTTACCATACGCGCAATTAGAGACAGCCGCTATCACAACACCGCATATGCAATAGCCGAACTCATTGACAACTCGGTAGAGGCTAGCGCAGAGCGCGTTGAGTTGCTCTGTATGGAACAGCCAGTGGTTGGTAAGTCTCGCACTCTTCACGAAATTTCTGAAGTAGGTGTATTGGACAACGGAACAGGCATGGATGCGAGAGAGCTTCTAGAAGCCCTTAAGTTTGGAGGCGGAACTAGGCATGAAACCAAGAGAGGTATTGGGAAGTATGGCATGGGACTTCCCACATCATCAATGTCCCAGTGCAAAAAATTGGATGTGTGGACTTGGCAAGATGGCTTAGAGTCGGTTTGGCATTCCAGCCTTGATGCCGAGGCTATCGAACGTGGCGATCACAATGTCCCGCTTCCTGACCAGGACACATCGATTCCGGAACAATGGAGGCAAGCTGGCAGTGACACGATTTTTGACCACAGTTCAGGCACTCTCATTGTTTGGAGTAATCTGGATAAAGTTCAGTGGAAGACTGGTCGCGCGATCATTGACAACACTTCTCGAGAAGTTGGCCGCATTCATCGATGCTTTATTGAAGCAGACATTACAAGAATCCGAGCTGCAAGTTTTTTTGCGCATAGACCGGGCGAACCCAGACATGAAGTTGATGTCATTGCTAACGACCCACTTTACCTCATGCACCCAACATCGGTGCCAGAAGAGCCATGGAATGACGTACCGATGTTCGATCAGTGGGGTGATATCCAATACTATTCCGTTAATATAGCTGGCCGGGAAGAAACCGTTGAAGTTAAGTATTCCATTGTTAAACCAGAAGCGATCAGAACTGACTTGGTTACACAGAATCCAGGTAGCACCCCTCGAGGCCGGCATGCAAGACATAACATTGGAGTGTCTGTTGTTCGTGAGGACAGGGAAGTTGTATTAGAGGATGCATTTCTCAGAGAGGGAGGCAGTGCAGAAAATCCTCAAAATCGTTGGTGGGGATGTGAAGTGAGTTTTCGTCGCAGCTGTGATGAACTGTTTGGCATTGACCACAATAAGCAAATGGTTGCAAATTTCACGCAAGCTGCAAAGACCCTTGCCCGCGACGACCGTCCTAGGCAAGTGGTGTTGGACGAGATGGGTGTGAATGATGACGACATAGTTTATCAGATTGTGTCAGACATCCGTGATCAGACACGGGCGATGATGGGCAAGATCAGACAGATGTTTGTCCAGAGACGGAAATCTGGCATTACTGACAACAGAAATAAGACTGCTGAAGGCAAGGCTGTCCAAACTCAAACTGATGCGGATAGAGATGCAATAAAGTCGGGTAGTGAGCAGAAGACTCGTACCGACGTTGAACGCGAAGAAATCACATCTGATGAGCGAGTTGCAGGACTCACCAGACAGTTTGTTTCAGTCGGTCAACCTGAGGACAAAGCACTCGAGCTTGCAACGGCTTTGGTTAGGGATGGCTTGTCATATCAATTCCATCCGGATCAACTCGATGGATACCAGATGTTCAACGTGCGTTCGAATCAGGGCGTCTTACACATCAACTTGAATACCGACCATCCAGTATATGATCTTATCGCTCATGTTGAAGATCGACTCAGTTCAGAGATTGACGAGAACGATCCTGCATTTCAGGCCATCGTGGCCCTTAGACTATTGCTGTCATCCTGGGCTCGAATGGAAGATCAAACAGAATCTAGAGAAGAACGGACACGCATCCAGCACATTGCTATGAATTGGGGAAGGCAGGTGGACAAGGTTATCAGGCAATTACGAGAGAGGGATGGTTGAGGATGGAAACTTGCCTTGGTGACTTGGTGGTACATCTTTGTTCCAATGCTGAGAGCCTAGTGATTGCCGCTCCTTACGTCAAGGCTGATGCACTCTCGAGAGTCCTTGCTGCGGTGAGTTCGGATGCATCTGTAATCTGTGTTACGAGGTGGCAGCCACACGATCTTGCGGTTGGAGCGTCCGACACAGAGTGCCGGAATCTTGTTGTAGGATTCGGAGGTTCATTCCAACTCCATCCGTCTCTGCATGCCAAGTACTTCCGCATCGACGATGTTATACTAATTGGATCAGCGAATCTTACAGCTTCTGCAATGGGGTGGTCTTCACATCCCAATCTGGAGATCCTTTGTAGAGCAAGCGATGAGTTTGATTGGTGCGCATTTCAACAGAATTTATTGAACGACGCGCGGGAAATCGATGACAACGAGTTTCAGCGATGGGATACGATTTCCAAGATTGCCTCAACAAATAAACATGATATCACTAGTGGGTATGGGATACCTCAGCTCAATACATGGAGACCGAGGACCCGCGATCCCGTTCACCTAGAACTCAGTTACAGAGGACGAGAGGACGATATTGCCTCTTTCGATGAGCAAGATGCCGCACAAAGAGATCTTCAAGTGCTTCTGATGCCTCCCGGCCTTACTAATGAAGAAGTGAGAAATTGGGCGACTGGGTGTTTACTTGCTGCACCGTTCACTAATACGGTGATCCAGCTAAGCCATGCTACTGATATTCCAAGTTCTGTCCAGTTACTCGCGTCCACATACGGCTTGAACATGACTCAAGCTCGAAGAGACATGGAAACAGTTCAGAATTGGCTCGCCCTTCTTGCGCCTGAAACCCTAACAAAGAATTTTCGGTAGGAAAGAATACACGGACAATTTCGCAGCTAGAATTGATTGATTGGATTCGATTTTTGTCTCTTCAGCAGTCTGATTGCCAAGTCCAGTCCGGATTACTGGCGGGCTGCCTCTACGCCTCTTGGAAAACACAATGGAGCAGTGCCAGTTGGAGTGACGCCCCCCGGAGACAGGTTGGCACATCGCCCCCTGCGATGATCAGGTGGACCGCGCCGACCAAGCCGAAACCGCACTTCGGTCGGAGCGCGAAGAACGGGCAACAGCCTAAGCCGCATTCCAGGCAGAACGCGAAGCACGAGCTGCCCTTGAAGCGAAGGTCCGGAAACTGGAGGCGCAACCGCGACGTCCGGATTCTAGGTCGGGCAGAGCGAACCGTCAACTGCTCCGGTCACCGCATCGTTGAGCGACTGCGGGTATGGCACGAGGTTGCCAGCTGCAGCTGCAGCCGGCAGAGAAGGTAGAGATCCTGCGCCCTCCCGTGGCCAGGAAAGCGGCGAACCCGGTCCCGCCGGCTTTCTTGGCGTGGCAGCTGGTTGAGTACTTCCTCGAGCGTCGGCACTGGTTATGCATTCAATGCCGTACCCCGGACATCCCGACGGGCACCAATCAGGTGGAGGGACGCTTCGACCAGCTGAAACCATACGTGAGCATGACCGAGAGCTTCCGGACAGTAACCGGTATGCGCAACTTCCTCTGCGTCGTCAGCCACGTGTACGTCTGGCCTTTCGGTTCAGGCACTGGTCCGCTGCGGTTGACAACAGCACGGGAACAACCGGAGACACAACCGGACGCGTGCAACCCCGCCACAGCCGGTCGCCAGCTGGACACCGGCGACACAGCAACGGTTGGAATTCAAATCAGCGCATAAGGCATGCCGACTGTTCTCGAGGACTGCCTCAGGCCGGATCCGCATTCCACGCCGCGGCCTTCACCGACTCGTCCTGATGGGAAACCCTGATCGGGCGCCGCTCGCCGGGATCGAGCCAGATGAACGATTCGGCACAGCTGAACACGTCCGTGATGCCGGGTGTCTGGAAATGGACACCGACCGCGGGCAGGTCGCCGGTGTTTGTGACGACAATGGAATCGCCGTGCCGGCGCGTGTCCAGCGATGTACGCGGCAGTGAAAAGAGGGACCCCTGAATCTGGGTGTAGTTGAGCCAGTAGAACGAGCGATCCGCCAGCCGATTGCCCTTGATCACGTCCGCGACCACCAGCAGGGGAATGTTGAAGGTCTGATCAGCGTTCAGGGACAGAGTACCCAGTTCCCGGACCCGGCACCACGGCCCCGCCACCTCCCTGAATTCCTGCACCGCGACCGGTTTCAGGTGCTGGCTGAAGGCACGTATGCGCACCTTCCAGTCGCATCGCTCAAGGTCAAAGGCATCGTCCAGCAGGAATACCGGCAGCTCCACGGGCTCCCCTGCCAGGGACATGCGCGGAAACAGCACGCAGGCATGCAGGGGTGCATAGGCCTGCTGGAGGATGTGATAGGCAATCTTGGGGGCGCCGTACCAGTCGACGGTCGACCAGGCCGAAGCCGGATTGTTGTCGTTGAGCTTGTAGTAGCAGATGCCGGTGGCCTGGGGCCAACGCGTGCGATTCAGTTCCACCACATGCCGCATGCCGGTGGCCTGGGTCATCTGAATGCCCAGAATGAAGTTCTCAAGACCGTCGTTGGGCACCCAGTCGCCGACGTATTGGGCATGGATCGACATGCCTGCCTTCTTGTTGAATACAGGCATGCGATGGGCCAGCGAGCCGTCCGCGCGCGGCGGCCAGACATCATGCTCCTCGGCAGGCAGGAACTTCAGCGTCGACTCCAGCGAAGGCAGGGAGGCGACACCGAACTCCCCAATGAACAGCTCCTTCATGGACAGCCACTTGTCCAGCGGCTGCCGCCCCCAGTACACATCGTAGTTGTGCATGCTGCCGCCCCAGGGCTCGGCCCGGTGGAAGGGACGCGTGCCGTCCAACTCGATACTGTGGCGGCCCATCATGTTGATGCTGGGCCCGAACGGCTTGTTGGATTCGTTGCCGGCACCGTACATGACCAGGGAAGGATGATTCCGGATGCGCAACGTGGTGTGGCGCACCGTCTCCTCCAGCAGGTCCAGTGGCTGAACATCATGGGAGTTCCAGGCGGTGGGCCACTCCTGCAGAATCATCACGCCGTGGCGGTCGGCCAGGTCGAAGAAGTCGTCCGTCTCCGGCATGCCGGATCCCCAGGCCCTCAGCATGTGGACATGGGAATCGCGCGCCATCTGGAAAAAGCGGGCGTACAGATCCCGGTCAAAGCGCATCAGCGCGTCCATGGTGCACCAGTTGGCACCCTTGATGAACAGGGGCCGGCCATTGATGACGAAGGTCCAGTTGTACAGTTCCGGGTCGGGACCGTCCGGCAAGGGGCGCATTTCAATCGTGCGCAGTCCGAAGGTGGTTTCCACCCTGTCGGTGCTGACCGGGGCATCGCTTTCAAGGCCCAGGCAAAGGCGATAGAAGTCCGGATCGCCGTGATCCACCGGCCACCAGAGATGGGGGTCGGGAATGGTCAGTTCCAGGCGCACCTCGCTGGTTCCGCCCGCGCCTTCAACGTCATGGTCGAAGTGGAAGCTGCGACCCCTGAAATTCTCGGGAGCCACCACCCCCGACAGCCTGCCCTGCCAAGCGCTGTCGGGCCCCTCGATCTCGACGGTCAGCAACACCTTGCCCGCCTCCGCATCCAGGGTGGCCACGAACGGATTCCGCAGGCGCAGCGGGGATCGGGCCTCCAGGAACACCGGACGCCAAATGCCAACGGTGGGTAGGTTGATGTAGTGCCAACCATAGGAGTTGTTGAAGGTGGTGGTGTCCATCCAGCCCAGGTTCATCCCCTTGAAGAAGCGCCAATCCTCTCCTTCGCGGAGGTGAAAGGGAGCCGGTTGCAACCTCACCACCAGTTCGTTGTCCTCCCGCAGAAGTTCGTCCACCGGGAATTCAAACTCCCCGAACATGCCCCGGTGCGCTCCCAGATGGTGGCCGTTGAGCCAGACATCGCACGCGTCGAACACGCCCTGGAAGCACAGATGGGTGGCATCACCCGGATGCCCGAACCGCCTGCGCAACCACCAGGTGCGAAACCCCTCCGGATAGGCAACCTCGTCGTTCAGGCCCACATAGGGATCGGGGATGCGGCCCGCCTCCAGCAGGGCGGTATGTACGCTGCACGGCACGTTGGCGGCAATGGCATCGGGCCAGTCCGATCCGAGGCGTTCTTCCGGCGACATCTCCGCCGCCATTTCCCATTCACCACTGAGATCGATGGTGCCGGGCTCCTCAGAGGGTGCTCCGTCACCCGGCAGGAGGTCAATGGACTGGCTGGGTCCTTCGAGCGGGGAATGACGGGGCGCGAATTCTTCCCTGTCAATCTGATCCAGGCTTTGCGGCATGGGGGTCATGGTGCTTTGTCCCGTAAAGGTGAATTGGAGGAACTGAACCTGATGGGAAGGGAAAGGGTCAACCTGCGACCACGCCGTCGAATTTGAGAGTGACCGGGTTGGGCCAGCTCAAGTCGTTGTACAGGCGCTGGGTGCGGCAATAGGTCACGACCACGCCTGTTGGTGTGGCAACCCAGCGCGGCTGCGGATCGAAGTCGGGCCGGTATTCGAGGGTCAGGCCCGAGGTACCCAGTACGTCCACGCGGGCGTCGGCATGCAGGTGCAATCCATCGACGGCAACCGTGCGCCAGGTGCCCAATGGCAGTGGCGGTCCCAAGTCGACCGCATAGACCATGGTGCCGTCGCGGCTTTGCGTGAAGACCAGATCGCCCTGTCGGGAATGGAGCCAGGGACGGGTGGCCTGCATGGCTTCCCCGTTGACGAACATCCAGAGGCCCAGTTCCCGAACCTTGTCGTCCTTGTCCCGGGGCAGAACACCGTCCGCATCCGGTCCCCCGATGGCAAGCAACAGCGTGCCACCGCGCGAACGGCAGTCCACAAGCAGTTCGATCAGTTCCCGGCCTGTCTTGTTGCGGTCGTTGCCGGCCCGATACTGCCATTGGCGGCCAATGGTGTAGTGGGCTTCGAAAGGCCCCCGGACATCCTGGCGGGCTTCCTGTTCGGGCGTGGTGATCCCGCCCCGCGTCACCATCAGCCCCGGCTTCAGGTCCCAGGCGAACTCAACCAGTGAGGCCGTGGCCGCCTGATATCCGTCAACGCACAGGATGTCGGGATCGTAGACGGTGATGAGTTCCTCCAGCTGCCGCTGGTCATAGGCCAGCAACTCCGGATTGAACTCCGGATTGCAGTAGTCCCGGCTGCGCGTGACCTCGCGGCCCCGGCGCCACTGGAACCAGGCATCGTCCGGCGAAAAATAGATCCCAACCGGAATGTCCCGAGCGCGCAGGGCCCGGGTGTACTGGTGCAGGATGTCCCTGCCGTAGGCCGTGTTGGTGACCTTGAAATCCGTGGTGGCGGTGTCCCACATGCAAAAGCCGTTGTGGTTCTTGGCAGTCACCGTGACATAGTCGAACCCGCAGGTTGCCGCCAGGCGCGCATACCAGGCCGCATCGAATTGCTGGGGGTTGAACCAGAGCGGCAGTTGGCGGAAATAGCGGTCGAGATAGGCCTGGGATGCACCTACCACGGAATGGGCGTTGACCATTCCGAAGACGGCATCGACCGTCCAGTACAGGTACATGCCCAAGGCCAGATCCTGGTACCAGGCCAGCGTCTCCGGAGAATTGGCCCGTTGGGTGTACACCTCCTGTGAGGCGCGATCCTGGTCCTGGGCACGGACCGGTTGGTTCGGGGCCATGTGGGTCCTGGTCTACACGCCCTGCAGTTCGATTTCCGTGGAGAAGTGGCAGGCGGCGCCATGGTCCCCCTCCCGGTCGACATAGGGAGGGTCCTCCGACCGACAGATGTCCTGGGCGTAACTGCAGCGGGGGTGGAAATGACAGCCGGAAGGAGGATTGGCAGGATTGGCGACCTCGCCGGGCAGAATGATGCGGTCGGACCGTCGATCCGGATCCGGCTGGGGCACCGCCGAGAGCAGGGCTTCCGTGTAGGGATGCAGCGGCCGGCGAAACAGTTGGCGGGTGGGGCCGCTTTC
>CAZMKQ010000012.1:49102-54510 GCA_964566955.1 uncultured Caldilineaceae bacterium
CGACCACACTCAAGTCGTGCGCAATGAACAGATAGGTCAGGCCGAAATCCTGCTGGAGGTCCTTGAGGGTGTTCAGGATTTGGGCCTGGATCGATACATCCAGGGCCGACACCGGTTCATCGGCCACGATCAGCTTGGGATTGGTGGCCAAGGCGCGGGCGATGCCAATCCGCTGCCTCTGTCCACCGGAGAAGGCATGGGGATAGCGATGCAGGTGCTGGACCTCCAGCCCCACCACCTCAACCAGGGCGCGGACCCGGTCTTCGGCTTCCCCGGCCTTGACGATCTGAAGCTTGCGCAGCGGTTCACTGACGATGTCCAGCACGGTCCAGCGGGGATCCAGCGACAGAAAGGGGTCCTGAAAGATCATGGACATGTGCTGACGGTAGGTGCGCAACTCATTTTGGCTGGCCATCGCCAGATCGATGGGGTCGCGCCCTTCAATGTCCAGGCGGATGGCTCCGCTGGTGGGCTTCTGGGCTCGCACCACACAGCGTCCCAGCGTGGTCTTGCCCGAACCGGATTCGCCAACCAGGCCGAGGGTCTCTCCGGACGCCAGCTCCAGATCCACGCCATCCACCGCCCGCACCTGGCCCACCACACGGCGCAGCAATCCCTTCTGCACGGGAAAATACTTGCGCAGGGACTCGATTTGCAGCAGCGGGGCCGGAGTCGGAGCCCTTTCGTCCGTCATGGGCCTTCCACTTCCTGGCTGTGCAGAAAACAGCGAACGGAGTGGTTCGGTTGCAATTGGACAAGGGCCGGCATCGCCTGGTCGCAGACTCCCTCCATCTTATCGGGACAGCGATCCAGAAAACTGCAGATGGCCGGCGGGTCCAGAGGAATGGGAACCGTGCCCGCGATGGCATTCAGCCGCGAGCGCTCTTCACCGAGACGGGGGATGGATTCCATCAGGCGGATCGTGTAGGGGTGCCGGGGATTGTGGAAAATCTCCCGTACGGGGCCCGCCTCGACGATCCGGCCCAGGTACATGACGGCGACGTGGTCGCAGGTTTCGGCAATGACACCCAGATCGTGGGTGATGAACAGCACGGCCATCTGATGTTCGGCCTGCAGTTCCCGGATCAACTCCAGGATCTGGGCCTGCACGGTCACGTCCAGCGCCGTGGTGGGTTCGTCCGCGATCAACAGCGACGGCCGGCACGACAACGCCATCGCAATCATCACCCGCTGCCGCATGCCCCCGGACAGATGGTGGGGATATTCCTGCAGGCGCTGGCCGGGATCCGGAATGCCAACCCGGTCCAGCAACTCGTGCGACCGTTCCATGGCTTCCCGGCGGTCCACGGACATATGCAGCAGAATGGTTTCGCTGAGCTGGTTGCCAATCGAGTGCACCGGACTCAGGGAACTCATCGGTTCCTGGAAAATCATGGTGATCTCGCGTCCCCGGATGGAACGGATCTCCCGGCCGGTCGGGTCCATGGCCGTCAGTTCCACGGATCCCTGCTCCTGTGACTGGAACGTTATGGTGCCGGCCTCAATGCGCCCCGGCCGCGGCACGATGCCGAGAATGGAACGGGCAGTGACGCTTTTGCCGCAGCCGCTCTCGCCAATCAGGCCCAGGGTCGAACAGGCGGGCACCGAGAAATCCACACCATCGACGGCCTTAAGGATCCCGTCGTCGGTGTGGAACCAGGTCTTCAGTCCCTGTACGGTCAACAGGGCTTCTGCGGTGTTCGGCCCCGCCTGGGGCGCGCTCCCAGATATGGTCATGAACTGCCTGCAAACCTGACCTGTCGGTCGTGTCGCTTCACCTTCAGCAACAGGGCCTGTCCCAAGGCTCTGTGGGCGCTGTTCTGTCAATACGGAGCACTCTATTATTGAGCAGCCGCCGAATCGCAGCAACTCGATTTAACAGCGGCCTCTCTACGCCGAGTCGGGTTGGGGGAGCCATGTACGGCCCGGACAGGGTCAACCCAGTGATACGGCTGGTCATGTTTTGCATTCCGGACGGCTGATCCCCTGGGGTCGGGGAACGGGAAGCAGCGGTCCCGATTCAGAGCATGTCGATGGGACCCAAACATTCCCAATCCGCCCCATGCGGTGCCAGTCACTGGTGGGGCTTGGCAGCCTTGGAAGCCGACCGGTGGACACGACACCACCCCTTCGACGTGTGGGCAAGCCAGAACTCCCCATACCCTGGTTTCAACCGATCGTCTCCGCCTCCGCATCCTCCATCGGTGGACGGCATGACTTTCGGTACCTGCCTGTGCACTTGGCACTCCCGTCGTAACCAATTCCATGTATATTCAAGTTATCCGAAGTTATCAAATTCAGATAAAATAGGATAACTTAGGTATAATTCAGTCCATGGATCCCGTTCGCAACCCATTCGCACCCGGTGCCGGCACACCGCCGCCGGAACTGGCCGGGCGCGACGAAGTGCTTGAAGCGGCGCGCATCGCACTGGAACGATCCCGATTGGGTCGACCGACCAAGAACATGGTGTTGATCGGCTTGCGCGGCGTGGGCAAGACCGTGTTGTTGGACACCATACGCGAACAGGCCGAGACAAGGGGCATGCACACCTTGGATATGGAGGCCGTCGAGAGTCGATCCCTGCCCTCCGTTTTGGCCCCCTGCTTGCATGTTGCCCTGTTGCAACTTTCCCGCTGGAAGGCGGCAAAGCGATTGGCGCACCAAGCGTTGAAGGGCCTTGCCGGGTTTGCCAAGGCCCTGAAGGTGACATATCAGGACATTGAAATAAGCCTGGAGCAAGAGCCCGAGCTTGGGCTGGCCGACAGTGGCAACCTGGAAATCGACTTGCAGGCACTGTTCGAGGTCGCCGGTGAAGCCGCCAAGAAAGGTTCAACCGCTCTGGTGCTGTTGACCGACGAACTCCAGTACGTGCCGAAGGATCAGCTAGGAGCGTTGATTGCCGCATTGCACCGCACCGCGCAACGGCGTCTCCCGGTGGTTATGGTCGGTGCCGGACTACCGCAGCTGCGGGGACAGATGGGAAACGCGAAGTCGTATGCCGAGCGCCTGTTTGATTTCCCGGTGATTGGACCGCTTTCCCCGGATGATGCCCGGATTGCCATCGCAAAGCCCACTGTCAACGAAGGGGTGTCAATCAATCCTGACGCGCTTGATGAGATTGTTGCCCAGACCCAAGGCTACCCGTACTTCCTACAGGAGTGGGGCAAGCACGCTTGGGACATCGCGGAAACATCCCCCATTACGCCATCGGACGTAGTTACGGCAAGCCAGCAAGCCAGGGCCGCCCTTGACGCAAACTTCTTTCTCGTCAGGTTCGACCAGTTGACGCCATCGGAGAAACGATACCTGCGTGCCATGGCCCAACTTGGCGCCGGGCCACACCGTTCCGGGGAAATCGCCCAAGTGTTGAACCGTCAGGTGCAGTCCTTGGCCCCCACGCGCAGCAAACTGATCGGCAAAGGTATGATCTGGAGTCCCGGCCACGGAGACACCGCCTTCACCGTTCCGATGTTTGATGAGTTCATGCGGCGCATCATGCCCGATGGCGAGTGAAGACCCCTACTTGCTACTTGAGTCATCCGGAACTCTTGCAGCCTGATTGCAACGCAGGTCTCTTCTGCTTGGGACTCGTCCGGAGAGGCCACGCTCCCTGTGCGGCTTACACCATTGGCCCGCAATGATGTCGGTGCAAAGCGCACCGTACAGAAGGTCAATATGACAAACCGGTTAAGCGTACGACTGAACGACGAACATCGACGGCGACTGGACGAGTTGGCCCAGGAGAAGGGAGTGACCATCTCCGATGTGGTGCGCCGCATGATCGATGCCACCTATGAAGACATGCTGCGTACGCGCCGCCAGCAAGCGGTTGAACGGCTGATCGGGTTGAATCTGGAAGACCTACCGGATCCCGACACCATTTCCCGCGAGTTGGAGGCTACCCATGCGCCCGGCGGCCTTTGTTGACACCGACATTCCCGTCCACACCGCCGACTCCGGCCATTCCTTAAAGGGGCTGTGCGTCCGGATACTCCGCATGGTGGTCAAGAAGTCGGAGCCGTGCGTAATCGTCTCCGAAATACTTCAGAAATCGATGCACCGCTACCCAGCTTCGAGTCCCGGGCGCTTGCCACCGGGAGGTTCTGCAGGCCTTCACCTAAGCCATGCGGCGTATCTCCCCACGGATCTCACTTCCATCCCTTAATTCGGACGGTCCAGGCATGCCTGGACCGCCGGGCCGGGTGTTTGAATCCCGATGCGAAGCAACACTTCGGGAATCATTCTCGGGACTGCTCGCTGTCCGCCGTCATGGCACACAGCAGCTCGAACATCACGGTGGCACCGATGAGGGCCGTGCCTCCGGACGGATCGAAGGGCGGCGACACCTCCACCATGTCGGCACCAATGATGTTTGTTCCCATTAGCCCTCGAACCGCCTGCAGGGCCTGAAACGAGGTCGGGCCTCCGATCTCCGGCGTGCCGGTGCCGGGTGCATAGGCCGGGTCCACAAAGTCGATGTCGAAGCTAACGTAGATCGGGTCCGTGCCCACAATGCTGCGGGCTTCCTGCATGACCTCCGCCGCGCCGCGTTCCATGAGCTCCTCGACCATCACCATCCTGACCCCCTGGGCCTGGCCGAAGTCGATGTCTTCGGTGTCGTACATGGAGCCCCGGAGACCAATCTGGACTGTCCGCCGGGGATCCAGCAGACCCTCTTCCACGGCCCGGCGAAAGGGCGTGCCGTGGGTGTACCGATAGCCACCGAAATAGCCCCGGTACAGGTCGGTGTGCGAGTCGAACTGAATCATGCCCACGGGCTCCCGCACGAGTCCGCGCAGGATGGGCAGGGCAATTAGGTGGTCGCCCCCTGCCGTGATCGGCACGATCCCGTCTCCTCTCAGCATCCGGTAGAACGCTTCAACCCGTTTCAGGGAATCGTCCAGGTCGGCCGGATTGACGGGCACGTCTCCCAGATCGGCACAGTTGTGGTCGGCATACGGCGACCGCCTCCGGATGGGATGGACACTGCGTATCATTGAAGAGGAGTCCCGAACCTGCCGGGGGCCGTGGCGCGCACCGGGTCGGTTGGTGGTGCCCCCGTCCCAGGGAATCCCCGCAAATCCGAAGTCCAGTTCAGACCAGCGCTCGTGTCCGGGCGGTACGTGCGGCAGCCGCATGAAGGTGGACATGCCCGCGAACCGGGGCGTATCCAGGCCGGAAATCGGCTGAAAGAAATTGTTCATTGGATTCCCGTTGGGTTTTGACTTGGGCCTCATGCAACCCTTGCAAACCGGCCTGTGTATTTTGGGACTTATACCGAGAAATTGACCCTCGGTACGGAGGCCGGGCCGGAGGGCCCTGCCCTTGCAGGCGCGGAGTTGCCCGGCCTGCCTAGGGCGTGTGGACATTAGCGGGCAAAGGGGTTTTGCAGCCAATGGCGCACG
>CAZMKQ010000013.1:0-53481 GCA_964566955.1 uncultured Caldilineaceae bacterium
GAGGGACGTGTTCGTTCTGACTACAACGGATACCTGGATTCCCCGCCCGAGGAAGGATAGGGCGGCGAGGTCCGTGAGCGGCTTCCTGGTAGGAAATACGTTGTACCGATTCATCCAGGTCAAGCCTGATCGTTTCTTCGGCGGCGGGCAGCGGTGGATCGGTGAGGTCCGCGTATCGATAACGGATCTGGAGCGCACGTTGCTGGATGGGCTCTCCATGCCTCGGTACTGTGGGGGCTTCGCCGAAGTGCTCCACGCTGTGCAAGTCGGCATGGACCGGCTGAACATCGAACTCATTTCGGAATATGCCGTCAGACTGGGAGTGGCGACTGCGAAGCGTCTGGGATGGGTGTTGGAATCCCAGGGCGTTCCCAGATCCGAACTGGCGGTGTTGGCGGAGCTGCCCGTCAAGGGTTACTGCAAGCTCGATCCCACGGGTCCTCGGAAGGGATCGTGCAACAGCCGTTGGATGGTCCAGGAGAACCTGCCGGGGATGGTAGGAGCGTGAGACCCCTTTACGCACGACTACAGGAAACCCGGCAACGTCTGGACCTTCCTTGGGAGGCACTCGAAAGGGACTACTTGCAGTCTTGGTGCTGGCCGGCGTTACCCAGGTGCCTGCGCTCCGTGATGCGCTGGTGTTCAAAGGCGGAACGGCTCTGAGGAAGTGCTACTTCGGCGACTACCGCTTCTCCGAAGACGTGGATTTCTCTGCGCTGGAGGAGGTTCCTACAGGTGATGAGATGGAGAAGCTCATAGGGGAATCGTGCGCAATTGCGGTTTGCCTACTGGACGAATACGCGCCGGTGGAGATCATCTGCGAGCGTTACACGGAGAAGAAGCCACATCCGGGAGGTCAGGAAGCCTTCAACGTGCGAGTGCGGTTTCCCTGGCACAGCCGCCTCCATACCAGAGTCCTGATCGAGGTCACCGTGGACGAAAGCATCCTGCGGCCGCCGGAGAACAGGCGGGTCATCCACGCGTACGGGGAACCCTTGAACGTCAGGATCCCAGTGTATTCTCTTGAGGAGATCGTCGCCGAGAAGCTACGGGCACTCCTCCAGCAGGTAGCTCTGTTCAAGGCGCGCGGCTGGAGCCGTTGACGCGCCCGCGACTACTATGACCTCTGGCGTATGTTCAGTTCCTATGGGGACCGGATGGAATTGGCAGACTTCGTCATGTTGCTCCGGGAGAAATGCGCGGTCCGGAACGTTTCGTTTACGGGCCCGAATGATTTCTTCGATGAGCGCATGCTTGAGAATGTCGAAAAGACCTGGGAGCACTGGCTTGGCCCGTTGGTGTCGGAGTTGCCAGCTTTTGAGACCGTGGTCGGTGCGTTGCGGCCGCGGGTGGCGAAGCTGGTTCCTGCAGACAGCAAATAGTGTGGTAGGGGCGAGAGTTGCCGGCGGCTGTTCCGGTCCAGCATCGCCAAAGTTATCTTGACATAACACGCCAACTTGGCGTTGGTCGGGGTTGGCTGAATCGTTGCTGTGCTTGGCCTGACGCCGTGCCGACAGATCGGGGCTGGAAGTGGTGGCTCGTTCGGTAGTCCGGTCAACGCCTTCGCAATGCCGAAGGCGTGTCATGAGGAGGTGAGTGCTTCCAGTTCAATCAGGTTACGCATCGCCTCTTCGTTGGTGCTGCCACAAATCTCGGTAGATGGCTGGAACTCACGGCACACGTCGGGCCGTTCGGGTTTGCCGTACAACAGACAGCGGTTGTCGCTGGTCAGTTGGATGCAACGTACCCCTGCCGGTTTGGGGCCGGACATGCCGGGGATTGTGGTGCTGATGCTGATGGCAATGCAGCAGGCCCCGCACCCGACGCGACACAGGTTCCCGAAATCCACATCCCACCCTGATGCGGCCGGCGGTTGGGTCATGGTGTTGGCGGCCCCGATTCCTTTCAAAGGTGTTGCCGCCGGGTCACGGAAGTCAGGTACCTTTCGGACTTGCCAACAGTTCCCATGCCGTGTCGGCACCCCGGGATTGCCTCCCAGAGCGAGCCGTGAATGCTGCGATGTCGAACTGCTGGACACCGCAAGGCAGCACGCGACATGTTGTTGGCGTCAGCCGTCGACAGCGTCGTGGACTCTCACAACCCAACCGCTGGTCGCGTCGCAGTACAGAAAGTCGGTGCCTTGCCGGGTCATGCCGTGCGGTTGCGGCATGTCGTCGGGAATGTTGATTGTCCGACCGGGCTCGCCGGTATCCGGATCCGTCTCAACGATGGTCCGTTCGTTGGTGTAGACGATCCAAAGCGCCTTCTCCGTGCTGACCAGACCGTGTGATCGATCGTGCTGCAGCGGAATGGTCGCGGTGACACTCCAGTCCGCAATGCGAACCCGGCTCAGTGTCTGCCTGGACAAGGTACTCAGCCAGATGTAGTCCGGGTCCCGGCAGTCGATCTCAATGCCGTGCGTGCCGCCACCGCCGGGCAGGAGACGCCGTTCCTTCAATTCGCCGGTATCGGTGTCCATCCGCAATACCTCGCCGGCTCCTTTCCGCGCATCCTGCTCACGGGATGGCCGCCATAGGTCCGAACTTCCGTTGGCTGCCAGCCAGAGATCGCCGTCGTGCCAGCACAATCCACTGGAGTTCGACGACGCGCTGGGGTAATCCTTCAGGAAATGGGTTACCTGGTATTCGTTGGGTTCGTCCAGGCTGACCAGGGCCACCCTGTCCGTGATCTGATCCACAATCCAAACCCCGTCCGGACAGGTTGCGATGCCGTTGGGCACGGCGTAGGGGGATCTGAAAATGCGTTCAAAGCGACCGTTGCCTTCCATGGCTGCCTCCGGGCACTGAGTTTAGGCGGGAACCGGTATTCCGTACTTCGATGCCGACTCGACGATGCGATTCCAGGTCGCGTCCTCAATCGGGATGCCGCTGGCAGTCCGTTCCCGGATGCGCTGCTGCTCAATCTCGCCGGGTAGGTAGATTTGATCCGTGCCCGGCATCAGGCGGGAGGACTTGATCCAATCGATCAAATGACGCACCTCGGTGCGGTATTCGTCCATGTCAACGAAGGCTTCAATTTGCAAGGCCATGCACAGGAACCCACTGGCACCCCGGGTTGGATTTTCTTGACTGCATCCCGCCCTGGACAATGCCCCTGCCATGACATCGATCATCATGGACAGGCCGTATCCCTTGTGCCCCAGGGTACCGCCCAGCGGAAGCATGGCGGCATGGGGCGTGTGCAACAGCGCAGGATCGGTGACGGTGTTGCCGTCACCATCCACGAGCCACCCCTCCGGCGCCTCCTGGTTGCGCGCCGTCAGAACTTCCAGCTTGCCGCCAGCTACCATGCTGGTCGTGATGTCCAGCATCATGGGATCGTCCGTATCGGTGGGGACGCTGATGGCCAGGGGATTGGGAGGCAACCGGCGGTCCGTGCCTCCAAAGGGGGCTGCGAATCGGGCTCCGCCATTGAGCATGATGATGCCAACACAGTTCTGGGCGGCGGCCAACGGAGGAAAGGCCCCCAACCGTCCAATGTGGCTGGCCCTGCGTACGGTCACAACCCCGACCCCAACTGCTTTGGCCTTCCGGGTTGCCATTTCCATCGCTTCGTAGGCCATGAGAATGCCGATGCTGCGGTCGGCATCCACGACTGCGGTAGCGGACGAATCCCGTTCCACGATCTGGGAGCCAAGAGCCTTGATGCTGCCCTTCTCAATCTGTTCGGCATATCCGGGAACCCGCATTACCCCGTGTGAGTCGTGCCCCATCAAGTTCGATTCAACCAGATGGTCGGCCGTTCTTTTGGCCTGATCCTGGGGCAGCCCCGAGCCATGCAGAATTCCGGTTACGAGGTCGTTGAGGCCCGAAGGGGCAATGGCGGGCATGGGCAAGGGTCCATGAGTTGGAAGATGGCGGTATCGTCCGGCGCGTCAAGCCGCTGCGCCAAAATCGATCGCATCGCGCGGGTAAGGTGGGTGGGATTATACGCCTGTCCCCGGGGCATCCGGCCGCCGGCCCGCAACTGCCTTTGTCAAGCCAAATGCCCTGCTGCGGGACCAAATGGTTCGCGGCTGCCCAAGTAAAGCAGCCGGTTGTACTTGGCCAGTCGTTCCGACTGGGTGATGGAGCCGACCTTGATGTTGTCCGCCTGCCAACCCACCGCCAGATCGGCCAGCCAATCATCCTCGGTTTCGCCGCTGCGGGCCGACACAACCACCTGCCAACCGTAGCCGCGCGCCAGTTCGAGCGCGTCCCGCGCTTCGCTGAGCGTCCCGATCTGGTTGACTTTCAACAAAAGGGCATTGGCGCAGGCAGTTTCCGCCGCCCGTCTGATTCGGTTCGGGTTCGTGCACAGCAGATCGTCGCCCAGGACGATGGTGGCATCGCCAAGTTCCGCGTATAGCTCCTGCCAGCCGGTCCAGTCGTCTTCGGCCAATCCATCCTCGATGCTGTGCATGGGGTAGGCCCGACACCAGGTTCGATACAGAGAGACCAACTCCCCGGCGGACAGGGCTTGGCCGTCCACGTGATAACGGCCGTCCACATGGAAGTGGCTGGCGGCGGCATCGATTGCCAGTTTGTAGTCGATCCCCGGTTCCAAACCCGCGGCGCGACAGCATTCGTCAGCCTGGGCCAACATTTCGTGGGTGTTTTTGAAGGGCGGAGCCAAGCCCCCTTCGTCGGCGGTTAGATTGCGTTGGCCGTAGTCGCGGGCAATCAGGTCGACGGCACAGGCATACACTTCGGCCATGGCCGCCATTTGTTCGTCAATCGGGCGGGTTGGCAACGGCAGGACAAGGACATCCTGCAGCGCGACCTGACCGCCGGCATGGACTCCGCCGCTGAATAGATTGATGGTGGGAGAGGGCAGGTGCGCCGGCATGGACGCAGCGTTAGTGCGGAGCGACGCAAAGTGTTGCCATAGACTTTGGCCCTTTGCCTGGGCAACCGCGCGTGCAAAGGCCAGTGAGACGGCAAGTATGGCGTTCGCGCCCAGCCGGGACTTGTTGGGGGTACCGTCCAGACCGATGAGGAAGTTGTCCAACTCCTGCTGGGAACGCCAGGCCTGATGGGCTGCCTCCGCCCCGATATGCCGAACCGAATTGACCGCCTTCAGGCAGCCTTTGCCCCGGTAACGGTGTGGATCCCCATCCCTCAGTTCATGGGCTTCGTGGATGCCGGTGGACGCGCCGGAGGGAACGGACACCGCACCGGAATGCCCGGATGACAGCAGCAGCGACGCCTTGACGGTTGGACGGCCCCTGCTGTCCAGGATTTCATAGGCGTCCAGGTCGTCTATGTTGAACATTGGAACCGTCCCTGCAGCAAGTCGACGTTCAGGTTTTCCCAAGCTGTCCGGCAATCTCGCGGATCAAGTCGGAGATGGTAGAGGGAAGATTGGCCATCAGCCCCAGGGCCAGCGCACACTGGCGGTCCAACTGGGCATCGTTCAAATACTCCAGCCGGGACCGGCCCACCGCCCGGGCCAGCAGGCAACCTGCAGTGTGCCTGCATCCTGCGGCTTCGCCCCCATCCTGGGCAAGCGCCGGGCCGGAACGTTGCCGATAGCCATCCCAGAAGGCTTCGGCTCCCTGCAGAAACTGAGTGCGCCGCAGCGGCGACCACAGGGCCTTGGCCAGTGCATGGGTAAGTGCAAAACCAACGTCGAACCAGGGAGTGCCCACATGGCTGACTTCAAAGTCCAGCAGCCACAGCCGCCGGTCCTGCAACAGAACGTTCTTGGGGCTGTAGTCGCCGTGAACAAGCGTGTTGCGTGAGTTCGTTGCCGCGTTCACAAGGTCCTGCATAAAGTCGGCGGCCCGTGGAACCCGCAGGCCGCTCACCAAATAGTACGGGTCCAGTCGGAGCGAATGAAAGTGCATCTTGGACTGAAGACGCGCCGGCAGTCGGTCGATCTGCGGTCTGGCCTTGTCATGGACGTGGGCCAGCATGCGGCCGAACTCCTGCCACGAACCGGGATCAACGCATCCCTGCAGAAGACGCGTCTTCCAATTCGCATGAGGTTCCGGCACGGCCGCCATCGCGATGATGTTGCGTTCCCGGTCTTGCCGAACCGGCTCCGGTACCTGACCCGGCAACAACGAGCCGTACACCTCCAAGGCGGCAAACTCGGTGAGGATGCGGTCGGTCGGACTGAACCACTCGTCCTCCACCCGCAACCTGGACAGAGCTTGCTTGACGATCAGGTCGCGGCCTCCGGCTTGCACCCGAACAGTCCGGTTGGAGACACCACCGGCCAGTACCGAGGTTTTGATTTTCTCGCTTGGGGCGACCAGTTCCTGCTCCTCCAACCAGCGGAGCAGGTGGTTGGGGCTCTCGATGTCCAGCGGGTCCGGCCCGGTTTCGGGCGTTGCGGACATGACGGCTGCGGACGGAGGTGGTCTGGGGCCTGAGGGTTATTCGCTTTCTGTGGGGGCCGCTTCCGGTTCCTCGACCGGAACCGGAACTTCCTCTTGGACGGGTTCGGCCGCGGGTTGCGGTTCGGGCTGTTTGACGAGGAATTCGTCGCGGGTCCGTTCGATCAGGCGGTCGATCGTAAAGCGGTTGGCCTCCACGAACCACTCCGATTCGGTCGACTTCACCACGACCCGATTGGCCCGTTCGGTGTTGGCGCCGATTACGATGGACACCATCTCGTCTTCATCGTCGTCCTGCACGCGGAACGTGGCGACCGCTTGTGGGTTGAGCATTCCGTATTCGGGCAGTTCCTGCTGGCCCAAGGGCCGGGTCAGGCTGATGGTGGACACGGTGGTGACCAGGGAGATGAGGTTGTTCGGGTTGAACACCTCGCCTTCGGCCAGCCCCTCCATCATCCACTGGTCGTCCTCGCCGCGCTTGAAGCTGAAGGTTCCGTTGGGATTGGTCAGGTTGAATTCGCGGATGTCGTCCTGTCCTTCCGAGTAGTAGACGGTGTCCAGCCAGCGGGTAATCTGCGTTGAAACCTCCCGGTGCTTCAGGTCGGTGGAGATGTACACCGCCTGCTGGTCCGCCGCCCGTACGTGCGTGGCCCGGGGCAGGGGGGCCGTGCCCACATAGGCCACGACCTCCTCATCGGTAGCCAGGGTGACCGTGAGGCGCCGTTCGAAATTCTCCTCGCCGACCCTCAACCTGTCGTGGCTGCCGGCGGTCTGCGTCACCGGCCGGGCATCGTCCAGTTCGACCATGTCTTCGATCAGTTGATCGGCCAGGATGTTCGAGGCGGGATAGCCGTCGAAGTCGCTGAACCGCCATTCGCCGTCGTCTTCGCGAAGCAAATGGATGACATTGCCCTGCATGTCCTCGATCTGCAGTTCCCTGACGGTTGCATCCTGCATGGCGGTCAGGAGGCGCACGGGCACCCGTTCCGGCGCGCGGAAATCCCAAGGGACCACCAAGGCTACGGCGGCCGCGATCTGCAGCAGAAGCAGGAAGGCCAGGACGTTGAACATGTCCCGTTGGGAGCGGTTGACAAACAGGCGGGTGATGGTCTGCATCGTGGCATCGGAGTGGAATGGGCGGCCCAACCGGGCAACGGGCGCAGGCTACAACATGCGCTCGCCGGGATCGGCATCAAGCGGCATCTGATTGGTGGATCGCCACCGCCAAATGCCGGCGATCACGACGAGCGCCAGCAAGGCAACGACGTAGTTCAGGACTTCGAAGCGAATCTGTTCCTGCTGGGTGAGGGGTTTGAGCAGGCGAATGGTGTTGCCCCGTGCCCGAATCGAAAGCAGTTCCACATCCTCCTGGCTCCAGTCAACCAGGTTTTGCACGAACAGCAGGTTGTTGGTGACCTGGTCCTGCACCAGGATGCGCATCAAGTCGAGGATCAGATCGTCCAGAAACTCCGCACTGCCAATGACTGCCAGCCGGGTGTCGAGCGGAGACGATTCGATGACATTGAACTCCGTTAGGAGGCTTTCCGCATCTGCCGGTGATTCCGCGCCCTCTTCCAGCCACGGGTTGGGACGATCCTTGAAGAAGCTGTCGAAGCGCCCCTGGACCGTCACCGCCAGGGGATGGCGCTGGCGCACATCTTCCGGCGCCACGTCGAATCCGAACTCCGGGAAGGCTTCGAAGTTGGGCTGGATATCGGGCACGTCGGTGACCCACGAGTCCTCACTGGAATACAGGAGCGTGATTGCGTCGCGCTCCGCGTTGAGTTCGGGATCGATGGCAATCGGCGAAGCGTAGTTGAGGGTGACGGCAGGCAGGCCGGACACGGCTGGATGGTTGCCCTCCATGGCGTCCGAGCGGATATCCACGAAGAAGGGATAGTCGAGAGCCTGGTACTCGCTGACCGTAAGGTTGTCCACCTGGCGCGGAATGTTGACCGGAAACGGCGTGTTTTGAAGGTCGAGAACCAGCAGCGGTTCAACGACGATGCCGTGGTGGGCCAACATTTCGTTGAGGTTCAGCGGGGTGCCGGTCAGCGACAGGTCTCCGCTCAGCGGATGGGGTGCAATGCCGAAGTTCGAGGCGGCCACAATCAGGGAGCCGCCGCGCATGAGGAACTGGTCGATGGCAAACAGGGAAAACTCCGACATGTACTGGGGCGCGATTAGGAACAGGACGTCGATGTGATCCCCAACCGGCCCTGATTCGAGGTTGACCACTTCCACTTCGAACTCGGACGACAGCGAACCCTGTACCGTGTTCCACGAAGCCAACGGGTCAAGCTGCTGGCCCAGGATCGACTGCGTGGGAATATTGGGGGGCAGCCAGAGGCCGACCGTGCGCAGGAATCCCGGCTGGGTTCGCTGAATGGTCTCGTCGATCACGGTTCGGATTGAGGAGCGGGAGATTTCGCCCCTGGGGAATATCAAGTGCAGTTCCCCCACCAGATCCAGGACTAGGTGGAAGTAGTAGTCGCTGGGTGACACGTGCGATGGGGGATAGGGTTCAAGTCCCCAGGAATTGATCAGCATCTCGCGCGGAAACCGGGCACCTTCCGCGTCCGGGTTGACTACTTCGAACTCAAAGTAGCCTGAACTGGCCGCAAGCTCCTCGCCGGTGGCGATGATGAGATCCATGTCGGTGTTGGCCTGCTCGTTCAGTTGGCCGGGGGTCACGAGGAACGACAGTGTCACGGGTTCGCCCAAGCTGTCCAGCACGGCCTCCACGCTCTGGAAGCCGTATACCACCTGTTTGATGGCCCGCGTCAAGGTGTACTCCAGGGTGTCGAGTTGGACGTTGGTTGTGCCGTCCCGGTCGTTGGTCACCTTCACCAGATCGGCCACCTGCAGGACGATGTGCTGGTCGGCATAGCGGATCAGCACATGGAAGTAGGAGTTGCGGACCGCCGATTCGTACCGTTCCTCGATTTGGAACGGGATCGGATTGATACCGTAGGTTTGGGTGGCATCGAGCTCCAGGTTGGGATCGGTGGTCGGATCCAGAACCTGAACTTCCACATTGGTGCCGCCGGCAATGTCGTATTCGGCCAGCATGTCCGCAATGCCCGAAACCACGGGAGCCAACTGGGGATGCGTCTTGGCACTGAAGAAACCGGTGATCTTGAGCGGTTCGACCAAGCCGTCCAGCAAGGTCTTCGTGGTTTCCGAAAGGGAGTATTCCTGTTGTTCCGTCACGTCCACGCGCAGGAAGCGCAGGGGATGCAGCCAGATGTTCGACAGGACCAGGTTGGCGATCAGGAGCGACGACAGCAGGATTTCGCGCTGCCTGACGCGATCATGGCCGCGGCTCCAGCGAATGGACTGTACCGACAGCACGTTCAGGGTCAGGAACACCCCGGTCAGCGTCAGGTAGTAGACCAGGTCGCGCAGGTCCAGCACACCGCGCTGGATGCTTTGGAAGCGGCTGTCGGTACCGATGGCGCGCAGGAAATCGGCCATGGCCGGCGGTACAAACTCGGTGGCGGTGGTGCTGCCTGCGAAATAGAGGAGGCCGCCCACGACTACGGTAATGATGAGCGCAACGATCTGGTTGTCGGTGCGGCTTGACGCAAACAGGCCTAGGCCGACATAGGCCGCGCTCAGCAGCAGTGTGGCCAGATAGCCGGCGGCGACCGGGCCCCAGTCGATGTTTCCCAAGTTGGCCACAGTGATGGGCAGGGGGAGTGTCAGCGCCAGGGCCAGGGCCACCATGATCATCACGGACGCGAACTTGGCGATTACCAACGTGAGCGAACCCACGGGCAGGGTCAACAGTGTCTCGAGCGTCCCCGAACGCTGCTCCTCGCTCCACTGCCGCATGGTCAGCGCGGAGATCAGGAAGATCAGCAGGATGGGCATCCACCGGAAGAGCCCTCTCAGTTCCGCCAGGCCTCCGGCGAAGAAGGCTTCCACCCAGAAAAAGGTGTACAGCGTGAATACCAGGAACACGCCGAGGAAAATCAGGGCCATGGGAGAGCCGAAGTAGCTCTCCAGTTCCTTGCCGACAAGCGAACGCAAATGCTTCATTGCAGGAGTTGGCGGAGATCGTGGACAAAGGGCTCGAAACCGGCCCCGCCGGTCTCGACGAGGACGGCCGGGGGTTCAGTTCCGGAGTGCCAGATCGTTGAAGGTGGACTCTAGACTCGCGGTTTCGCAATACAGCTCGCGCACCGCCCAACCGGCCTTGGCGGCCGTCTGGTAGACCAGAGGGCTCACCTCCTGGGCGTCGTCTGCGGTAATCCGGTAACGGGTCTGGCCGTTCGCTTCCGGCAGCCGTTGCACCTCGCCGATCGCGGGATGACGCGCCAGTGTCGGCTTGAGATCGGACTCGTCCCGGTCCAGGACCAGTACCACGTCTGTGGCGCCCTGCAGTTCGTCCAACCGTGCGTTGGAGCGCAGCTTGCCGTTGAGCAGGATGAGCACTCGGTCGCACAGGGCCTCCACCTCGGCCAGGATGTGGGTGGAGAAGATAATGGTCGAGTGCTCCGCCAGCGATCGAATCAGGGATCTGATCTCAATGATCTGGGTGGGATCGAGTCCCACCGACGGCTCGTCGAAGATCAGCAAATCCGGCTTGTGCATGATGGCCTGCGCTATCCCCACCCGTTGTCGGTAGCCCTTGCTCAACGTGCCTATCTTTTGAGTCAGCCGATCCGTCAGGCCGGTCGCTTCCGCCGCTTCGAGCACGGCTTCCACATGACGATCGCGTTCCATGCGGTGGAGGTCGGCCATCAGTAGCAGGTAGCCTTGGACCGTTAACTCCGGATACAGCGGGGCGTTCTCCGGCAGGTATCCAATACGGGTCTGAACCGCCAGCGGATCATCCATCACATCGATGTCGCTGATGCGAATCGTACCGGCATCCGGGTGCAGGTAGCCGGTCATGATTTTGATCAGGGTGGTCTTGCCGGCACCGTTGGGACCGAGCAGCCCCACAATGTCGCCCTGTTCAATCCTGAACTCGACGGTATCCAATGCCGTGATGGAGCCGTAGGTTTTGGTCAATTGCGAAACTTCGATCATGGAGGGGCGGGCTTTCCGGATACGTTGCAATTTTCAGCGTCCGGCTTGGACCTGGAACGCCGTTTGCCGGCGCGCCTCGAACGAGGGATCCGGCACGGTCACACGTGTTGGTTCACGACCCTGAATCTTACC
Source organism: uncultured Caldilineaceae bacterium (assembly GCA_964566955.1). Taxonomy (GTDB): domain Bacteria; phylum Chloroflexota; class Anaerolineae; order Caldilineales; family Caldilineaceae; genus Bin34. The sequence goes on from CAZMKQ010000013.1 coordinate 11,516, forward strand.
CAAGATCATGCGTCTGGATGTAGTTTCGCATGCAATTGATGGTGTCAAGTCGCGGCGATGCGCACGATGGGAAGAGTTTGCCGCGGGTCCTGGCGAACGTGACACCGTGGCTACCGAGGTCGAAGAATGGGATGACGGCATGGTCTGATACGATGAACCCCGTCCGGCACACGGGTCCGCCGGAAATGTTGGATGCGACCCGCAGTACACCCCGTCCCTGAGGATTATCCATGGCTCAACACAAGGTTGTGGTGGACCCGGCGTTCCGCAAGATGGGGGAAATCTTCAGTGAACTCGACCGCAGACGCCTTGAGGATCTGTGCTCGATCGTGTGGGGACAGGACGAACCGATGCCGGAGGCGGAGGCCCGGACGGCCGTGCTGGATGCCGATGCCGTGGTCTGCTCGCAATGGCGCTATGGGGACTCCATATACCAGGCACGCAGGCTGAAGGCCATTTTCTCGGTGTCCGGGGGCTTCCAGACCGACTTCGACTACGAGTATTGCCACCAGCGCCACATTCAGTACCTGTCGTGCGCGCCGGCGTTCGGTCCGCAGGTCGCGGAAATGGCATTGGGACTGGCCATTGCGGCGGCCCGGACCATGGTAACGGCGGACCGGGACTTCAGGGCCGGGAAGGAAACCTACCTCTGGGCCAGCAATCGGGACACGTTCACGCTCTTCGACAAACCTGTGGGCTTCATCGGTTTCGGGGGGCTGGCCCAAAACCTGAGGCAGCTTCTGCAGCCGTTTCGGCCGCGCATTCAGGTCTATGACCCTTGGCTGTCGGACGGTTACATCCGGAGTCAGGGGTGCACCCCGGTGTCGCTGCCGGAATTGATGTCGCAAAACCGCTTTGTCTTCGTGCTGGCAATACCCAGCGCGGACAACTCGGCCATGATTGACCGATCGCTGTTGGAACGGTTGGGGCCGGACACCGTGTTCCTTTTGATGAGCCGAGCCCACGTTGTGGACTTCGACGCCCTGACCGATCTGTTGCAGCAAGGTCGCTTCCGGGCCGGCATCGACGTCTTCCCGGAAGAACCGCTGGCATCCGATCACCCCATCCGCAGTGTGGACAACGCCATCCTCTCCGCACACCGGGCCGGCAGCGTGCCTGAAGCCCTGTGGGACATCGGCCGCATGGTAGTGGACGATCTGGAAGCCGTCCTGAACAATCTGCCGGCACGGCGCATGCAGCCGGCCCTTCCCCAATTGACGGGGCGGTACGCCCGCAACGCCGCCAAACGCGGCCGGCGCAAGTAGCGCAGCGCACACCAGACTCGGGTTTGGCTTGGCGGAACCGGCCCTCAGGGGACTGGTGTACCGTCGTTTTGCCCTACGCAAACCCGGCAGCGTCCCTTCCCTGATGGATTTCCACAGGCTGCTGCCGTTCGTCACCTGGCTGTCGACCCGCGCCTATTTCCGGCGCCTGTCCAACGAGCAGGCGTGGCTGATTGTCATCGCCTTGATGTTTCCGTCCTCGATCATGCCGATGGCATCGTCGGTGGTGCGGGTGGCATCGCCGCTTTTTCGCGACACCTTCCAGGCTTCAACCGAAAACCTGGCCTGGCTGTCGATGTCCTTCACCATCCCCTACATGGTGCTGATGCCGGTCTACAGCCGGCTCAGCGAAATGGTCGGCCGGCGCCGGTTGATCCTGGCCGGGATTGCGGTCTTCCTGGTCGGAACGTGCGTTGCCATGTTGGCGCCCCGTTTTTGGGTGCTCATGGTGGGCCAGGCCCTGCAGGGATTTGGGTCCGCCGGCCTGATGCCGCTGGCCATGGCCTACATCGCTGCCATCTTCGAACGGCACGAGCGCGGCAAGGCCCTTGGCACCTGGAGTTCCGTGGGACCGGCCGTGGCCTGGATTGGCCCGTTGCTGGCCGGCATTCTCATCAGCCAGTGGGACTGGCGTGTCACCTATATCCTGCCGATGGTGACGGGCATCCTGTCCATCATTGTGGTGGCTCGGGCCATACCGCCGGGCATGAGCAACATCCAGCCCCACATGTGGCGGCGGTTCGACTGGACCGGCGTGGCCCTATTGGCCATTTTCATAATCTGCTTTTTCGCCTATCTGTCCAGCAGGCCCATCACCGGCGTCGCACCCTTGCAGGATTGGCGGCTGGGTTTGGCCTCCGTGGTTCCCCTGGCGACTCTTCTGTGGTGGGAACGGCGCATCGACAACCCCTTCCTGGACCTCAACCTGTACCGCAGCAAGTTGTTTCGCCAGGCATCCCTGGGTGCGGCGCTGCGGATGGTCACGATGGGTTGCACCAGCCTGCTGGTTCCCCTGTTCCTGGTGGACATGTTCCAAGTGGACGGCGTAACGCTGGGCCTGATGTTGATGATTAATCCGGCCGCGATGTCGTTGATGGTCCGATTCGGCGGCACCGCCGCCGACCGGTTCGGCAGCGGCAAGCCGCTGATGGTGGGGTTCGCGCTGCAGATCGCAGTCATGCTGTCCATCTACCAGTCGCCCCTGCCCCAGACCCTTTTGGGCCTGGGGTTCCTGTTGGCGGTGCACGGTCTGGGTATGGGACTGATGCTCGCATCCCTCCACAGGATTGCACTCCTGGATGTCAACGAGGCGAATGCAACGGTGGCCGCAGGCATGTACAGCTTCGTGCGCTTCATCGGTGTGGCCATCGGCGTGGCCGTGGCCGGGGTCATTTTCCAGGGGTTCACCGACGCAGGTGTCGAGCCGGTCATGGCCTACCGGCAGACCTTTGGCGGATTCGCGGTTGCCGCAACCGCGGGCCTCGCACTGTCATTCGTGATCAAGGACCCTGGTCCGTCACATGCCTGAGCCGACGGGAGCGGGTCCGGAGACCACTGGAATCAGGTTGCCTTCTCGGCGCAGACCAAGTCGATGAGGACTTCAGCCGTCCGGTGCACCGATGCCAGGTCCACCCATTCCTCGGTGGTGTGCAACCCGTATCCCAGGGGACCGAAGATCACGCAGTCGGAGCCGGCCGCCGCCAATATCGCCGCGTCGGTCCAATAGGGTGCTCCCACGACTTCGGGTTCAACGCCCATCGCACCGGATGCCGCCGTGCACAGCCGGTCCAGCAACGTGCCGTCGGCGCGGCTTTCGAAAGGTTCGCGCACGAGATCAAGGGACAGTGACAACCGTTCGGCACCCAGGTGCCGGTTTGTCGCCTCAACCAGGTCCCTGAGTTCACCGGTCACGTCGCCCAACGCCTCGCCGGGTGCGGTGCGGCGCTCCACCCTCACGGTGCATGTGGCCGGGTAGATGCTGATGGCAGTGCCGCCCGCGATGGTGGAGGCATGGATCGATGGTGGGCCGGCGGCGGTTGACGACGGACGCGCGACCAGTTCGGCGGCGTGTTCGTGCAGGGCGGCCAGGAACACGCCCATGCACGAGATGGCGTCGATGCCCTCCTGCCAGCGGCTCCCGTGGGCAGCGCGCCCTTCGGCGGTGACGGTGTACCAGGCAAAGCCGCGGTGGGCGACCGCGATCTCCATGCCGGTCGGTTCCAGGACCAATGTTTGCTCCGCGATCGGATCCTCGACCAGCCGCTGGGCGCCGATGCTGTCTGCCTCTTCATCCGAAACGAACGCCAGGGTCAGGTCGCCCTCAGGTCCGTGGCCGGCCTGCACCAAGGCATCGGCAACGGCGAGCATCGCGGCAATGCTGCCTTTCATGTCCTGGGCTCCGCGCCCGTACACCTGACCGTGCTGTTCCCACGGCAGGAAGGGCGCCGACATGCCGTCCACCCCGACCGTGTCCATGTGGGCCAGCAACATCAGGGAAGGTACCCCGGACCGTCGGCCGGGCATGGTGGCCACAACATTCGGGCGGTTGGGTTGTGCGGTTTCCTGCCGGGATGGTTCCAGGCCTATGCGGGCCAGCTCCGACATGATGAAGTTCGCCAGGTCTTCTTCCCCGGGCGCGTCCGGGGTCAGGGTCGGGTTGCGCGAATCGATGGCGATCAGCCGAAACAGGACTTCCCTGAGGAATTCCCGGTTCAGTGCCGGACGGACCCCGGAAGTCATGGTGGCGACAGTGGTTGGATCAGGGACTGCAGTCCCCAATCACTGGTGGCCCGTGGCCAGGCCGTTGGCTGCGCCCGTCACATAGCGCCGGGCCGTCTCCGCCAGCACGGCAACCCCCAGGGGGAACACGTCCTCGTCGATGTCGAACAGGGGTGTGTGGTGGGCTCCACCGTTCTCCACGGCCGCACCGAGCATGAACATCGATCCCGGAACCGCACGCGTCATATAGGCAAAATCCTCGGCCCCCATGCTGAACGGAGCCTCCGGGCTGGAGATGGCCTCCGGACCGGCCAGATCGGACGCGGCGGCTTCCAGCCAATCCGTGACATCGGCGTCGTTGACCATGGCCGGGTATCCCTTGTGCAGCCGAAATTCGTAGGCTCCGCCCAGGATTTCCGCGACCTTGAAGCACTGTTCGACCTCATGCCACAGCCGTTGGCGCACCTCGTCGGACAGGCTGCGAATGGTCCCCTGCAGGTACACCTCGGCCGGAATCACGTTGGAGGCCGCACCGCCTGCAATCTGTCCCAGGCTGACTACGCACTTGTCCTTGGGGCTGATGCGGCGGGAAGGAATCCCGTACAGCTGGGGCAGGATGGCACTGAGCAAGTACAGGGGATCCACTCCCTGATGGGGCATGGCTCCATGGCCGCCGTCGCCGCGGACCCAGGCCTCGAAACTGTCCACGGCCGCCAAGGCATCGCCCCTGCACACGGCGACCTCGCCGGAGGGCCGCGTCGAATTGACGTGGAGTGCGATGACATGGTCCAGCTCCGCCACCGCCTGGTCCTCGATCATGGCTGTGGCGCCGCTGGTGCCCGTCTCGTCGAAACCTTCCTCGGCCGGCTGAAACAGCAGCTTGATCCGGCCCTTCCACGCATCCGGTTGGGTTGCGTAGTTCTGTTGGAGGATCTCGGCAGCTCCCAACAGCATGGCGGTGTGGGCATCGTGGCCGCAAGCATGCATGACCCCCGGGTTGTCGGACTTGAAGGCATGTTCGACCTGCTCCTCGATGGGAAGCGCGTCCATGTCCGCCCGAATGCCTATGACCGGCCCGTCGGCGGGCCCGATCGTGGCGGTCACCCCGGTCCGGCCGACTTGGGTCCGGATGTCCTGCGTTCCGATTTCGGCCAGGGCATCGGCTACCAGGGCGGCGGTCTTGAACTCCTGGAATCCCAGCTCCGGATTCCGGTGGATATCCCTGCGGTAGGCAACAACCTTGGACTGAATCTTCCTGGCTTCCTGCAACATGGCGGAATTCCCAACTGAAAGGAATGGCGAAGATGCTGGCGCGCGTCGGCGGCAACGCCTAATGGTAGTCGGACAGGTCGAACACCTTGGACATGGCGGCCCAGTGTTCATCGGCCTGGGCTTCCGGCACCCGCGACTGGTACGCGTCCATCAGACGCTGCCACTCGTTGTACCGCGGACTGCTGGCTTCCAGCCTGGCGAAGTCGCGGTCCGGTTCGAAGTCGTCGCGGGCCTGCATCAACATGAACATCCGGCGTCCCAGCAGCCAAATGCGCATGTGGGTGATGCCTACCGAGCGGAGATCCCGGATCACTTCCGGCCAAACCTCGGCATGATGGCGGACATACTCGGCGACGGCCTGCTCATCGTCCACGAGATCGATGGTGAGCGCGAATTCCTGCATGGGGCTGTTCCTTGGGACTACAAGTGGGCCATGGCCTTGATGACGCCGGCCTCCGGATCAAGCCATCCGCCGAAACTGGCGGTGACGTCGTCGAACGGGACTTCGTGGGTAAGCAGCGGATTGGTGACCAGGACATTCTCCTGCATGGCGGAAATCACCCGCTCGAAGTCCTGTCTGGTGGCGTTGCGACTGCTCTTGAGCGTCACTTCCCGTCGGTGGAAATCGGGATCATGGAACGTGATGTCCGCCTGGACCAGGCTCACGAGCACGTAGGTGCCACCGTGGGCCACCAGATCGAAGCCGCGTTCCATGGAGCCTGGATGGCCGGTTGCGTCGAACAGTACGTGGGCCATCTCCCCGTCCGTCAGGTCGGCCAGACGGGCCTCGAAGTCCTCGTCCACCAGGCAGACATCCGTAACCCCCTCGAAGTGTTCGGAACAGAAGTCCAGCTTGTCCTGGGCGATGTCGGCCACAATGACCCGGGCCGGGCCGGCCATGCAGGCGAACTGCACGACTCCCAGGCCGATGGGTCCGGTGCCCACGACCACAACCGTGTCTCGGCCGTGAATGGCCGCGCGTTGGACTGCGTGGGCGCCAATGCACTGGTTTTCGACGAGGGCCATCTGCGACAGGCTCAGCCCGTCTGCCGGCAGCAGGAGGTCGGGAGGCAGACTCAGCGCTTCCCGCATCCCGCCGTCGGTATGCACACCCAGGACCTGCATCCGGACACAACAGTTGGACCTGCCGCGTCGGCAGGCGCCGCACCTGCCGCATGCCAGATACGGCAAGACGACCCTGTGGTCCCCCGAGCTGCAACTCCCGTGGGAGCCGGGGTCCACGACCTCGACTGCCAATTCGTGACCCAGAACGCGCGGGTAGGTGAAGAACGGTTGGCGTCCGCGGTAGGCATGCAGGTCGGTCCCGCAGATGCCGATGCGACGCACCCGCACCAGTACTTCACCAGCCTCGCGTTCGGGAACCGGCACGTCTTCCTGACGCAGGCAAAATGGCTCGGTGAGTGTTATCTGCTTCATGCGCGAAATAGTCCTGCGACGTAGTATTCAAGGCACGGGCAGACAAAATTGTAGCAATCAAGCCCAGCATCGCCCGGCGTTCCCGGGTGGCTCTGGGGGCCAAGCTGGTGGACATGCCGACATTTCCCGAGGGGCTTTCGCCTATGCGAAAGGCGAGACCGATCCGTCTCGACCTGGTGCGCTGGTGGGGGCGCGTTGCGGTACCGATCCTTCTCTTGTGTACGCTGTGCCACACGTCGGTTGGGGTGCAGGCCCTATCCGCCTTGACGATCGGATCCGCTCGAACGGCCATCCCGGCCACGGTGCCCTTGGTGGTGCAGATTGGGGACCGCCAACACAACCTGCAAGTCCCGCCGGGTACCGTGGCAGACGCTCTGGCATGGAGTCGCATCGCGGTAGGTCCGTTGGACTTGGTCGATCCCGGTCTCGGAACGCCGGCCGATGCCGATATGCACATTCGCATTGTCATCCGCGAACGGAGCATTTCCGAAGAACTGGCGTCGGTCCCCTACGATGTGGTTTGGGAGGGCGATCCCACACTTCCCATAGACCATCAGGCACTGCGCTCACCGGGGCGCGCCGGTTCAACGGTACAGAGAAACCTGCACGAACTTCATGACGGGCAAGCCATGCCCAATCTCCGGCGTACGGAATCCTGGTTGGCGGACGCGCCACAGCCAAGGCGGATTGCCTACGGCCGGATGATTGTCCGCCGGGTATACGAATCCCCTGCAGGGGATTCTGTGGACTACTGGCGGAAAGTGCGCATGTGGACCACGAGCTACAGTCCCGCGCGGGCCGGAACGCCAACCGACGCCCCCTGGTATGGCTACACCTTCTCCGGAGAACCCATGCGCAACGGCATTGTGGCGGCGGACCTGGATGTCCTTCCGCTTGGCACCAGGGTCTTTGTGGAGGGATACGGCAAGGGCGAGGTGCTTGACACGGGTGGCGGCCTGGGACCGCGGGATTTGGATTTGGGGTATACCGACGAGGACTATCGGAGCTGGGCTCGGTGGTCGGACGTGTACCTGCTTTGGCCGCCGCCACCGGCAGATGAGATTGTCTGGATTCTGCCGCCGATCCAGGGCGAACGCTAATCCGTCGGCGTCCGGTCTCCTTCCCCGATCCCATGGCGGTTCTGGCACCCATGTTGCGCGCGATCCGGACACCTCGGACCACATGGTGTCTTGTCCTCATCGTAGCGGTTGGGTTGGCCGTCCGCGTGTGGCATCTGGACTACGACCAAGGAATGGGAAGTCACCCGGACGAGCGGTCCAACAGCTACTACGCCATGCGGATTCGGGTTCCCGCGAGCCCGGACCTGTGGCTGGACCCGGAACGGAGTCCCTTGAATCCTTTTTTCAATCCGGACGGTTCCGGCAAATTCAACTTCACCTACGGTCATTTTCCCCTGTATTGGGGTGTGGCTGTCGCCCATGCCCTGCATCGAACGGAGCCGCTGTTGGAGGCTGTCGGCATCGGGGGAAGGTTCCTGGAGGCGGTCCGGAACGGCACCCGCGATCCGCGGGACCTGTTGTTCGGAGCCCGTCTCGCCATCGCACTGCTCGACACGGTCACGATCGCCCTGGTGTTTCTGTTGGGTCGCCAAGTGTATGGTTCCGGCACCGGACTGGTGGCGGCCGGCTGGTATGCCTTGGCCATGCAGCCCGTCAAGGACAGCCACTTCTTTGCATTTGATCCCGCTGCCACTACGTTTTTGGTTCTGGCCGGCCTGGGCAGTGTGTTGATGTTGCAGGACGGACGGCGCGGGCTGGGGGTGGTTCTGGCCGGCCTGGGTGTTGGTCTGGGCGTATCGTCCAAATTTTCCGCACTGGTGTCCATTGGAATGCCTGTCGTGGCCGGCTGGTTGGCGGTGGCGGCACCGACCCTGGCCTGGCGGTCTCTGTCATTGCCGAGGCGAAGTGCCCGCGGCGCGGCCATGGTAGCCCTGGCAGTGGCCGTCGGTTTCATCGCATTCGCTGTGACCAGTCCCTTCTCCCTGCTGGATTGGACGCAGTACCGATTTGCCGTGATCGACATGCAGGGAGACATGGTGAGCGGTGCCAGCGACTGGCCTTTCACGCGCCAGTATCGGGGCACCCTTCCGTACCTCTACTTCCTGCGCCAGCAACTGCAGTACGGCCTTTGGTATCCGCTGGGACTTGCCGCCTGCATCGGCAGCGGATGGCTGATCCTGCGGGCTGCGGCTTCCGCAACGGGTCGGGTCCGATCATGGTTGTTGCGGCCGAGACCGGGGGAGTGGGTGATCCTGGCCTGGGTTGTGCCCTATTTCCTGCTGACGGGAGTCTTCCTGGCCAAGTTCAACCGGTACATGCTCCCGTTGTTGCCGTTCATGATCGTCTTCGGCGCAGCTTGGACAACCTGGTTCCTCGGTTGGTGGGGCTCCCACCGGCCCGGACAGCGGATGTCCTCGGTTTCCGTTCCGGACGGCAACCCGCACCTCGGGGCACAAAGGTCCCACCGGTTTGGCCGGGCATGTGTTGCGCTGGTTACTGTTGGGAGCGTCTTTTGGCTCGCAGCCAACATCCAGGGCATCTATCGCAGCAGCCACACCTGGTGGGAGGCCTCGCGCTGGATCTACACCCATGTCGAACCCGGTTCCACCATCATGTGGGAGCTGTGGGACGACCCCTTGCCGCGTGAAATTACGGATGCCGACGGCAACATCCGCAATGCCCGGACGGAAGGCTACCGGTACGTGGAGTTCAGCGCATTCGACAACGATGACGAAGCCAAGTTGGCGTCGCTGGCGGCCGGACTGGCTGCCGCAGACTATGTGGTGTACAGCTCCAATCGCATCTACGACAGCGTACCCCGCCTTCCCCAACGGTATCCCATGACCACCCGCTACTACGAGGCCATGTGGTCCGGCGAACTGGGCTTCGAGGAGGTGTTTCGGGCGGATGCGGACCCCCGGCTGTTCGGAATCAGGATGGGGGATGACAACGCCGACGAGAGCTGGAGTTTGTACGACCATCCTCCGGTCAGCGTTCTTCAAAAGCAACGGACCTTGACCGAATTGGAGGTGCGCTCCCTGCTCGAGCCCCATCTGGCACAAGCACAGCACTGGTGGTTGCCACAGCCGACTCTGATTGAGAAAGGTGTCCTTGGCGTTGTGGACTTCGGTCTGGGACTGCTGGCCGGAGAAGACACCGGGGATGTGCCAATGGATGTCCGCGAGCCGGACGACCGTTCCCTCGGGTCGCTGGTCGGACGGTTGCTGTTTGGCCCTCGCACCAGTCTGGCCCTGGACCACCAACTGATTCCCGACGGGCCGTTGGACAACTATCGATTCAATACGCTGTTCAGCCATAGGGCGGGTCTGGCCGTTTTCGGCGGTTGGCTGGTCATGTTCATGCTGGGCCTGATTGCCTGGCCGTTCCTGTTCCGGCTTTTCCCGTTGCTGCCCGACAAGGGATGGATGCTGGCCCGCCTCACGGGTTTGCTGGGAGTCTCCCTGCCGGTGTGGTGGGTGGCCCACGCCGGCGTCCGGGTATTCACGGTTTGGGGACTCTGGACGACCGTGGCACTGATTGCCGTATTGGCTGCGGGCAGTGCCTGGCGGCAGCGCACGGAACTCCGGGCCACACTGGTGTCGCGCTGGCGGTTGCTGTTGACGATCGAGGCCGGGGTACTGTTGGCTGTGTTCGTCATGTCGGTCCTGCGCTTGGCCAATCCCGACCTTTGGCACCCGTGGGAAGGCGGCGAGAAGTTCATGGACATCGCGATGGTGAACGGGATCCTTGCCAGTCCATCCTTCCCGCCCATCGATCCCCACTTCGCCGGCAAGTACATCAACTACTACTACTTTGGCCAATACCTCGTTGCGTTCCTGGCCAAGCTGACAGGCATCTGGAGCGAAGTGTTCTATAACGTTGCGCTCGTGGTTTGGTTTGCCCTGACCGTGCAACTCGCGTGGGCAAGCGCTTTCTATTTTCACCATGCCCAAGGCGGCCACCAGGGGTGGCGGGTTCCGCTGCGCCGCGCCCTTTGGGCGCCATTCCTGCTCGTAGGCATCGGCAATCTGGGCGGGGCGTTGATGCAACTGGACGGGTGGCGAGGACGAGTGCTTCGGGCTTCCGGCCAGTTCCCCGAACAGCCATGGCCGGTAAGGGTGACAGGTGAAGTTCTGGCAGGAGCCTTTGACGACTTCCGGAACGGTTCGTTGGCCGCCCATGATTGGTGGGCCAGCAGCCGCACCATCCCTGCCACCATCACGGAGTTTCCCTATTGGAGTTTCCTGTTCGGAGACCTCCATGCCCACCTGTTGGCGCTTCCGCTCGCCCTCGGTGTGTGCACCCTGGTGGTAATTGGCCTCAACTTCGAGTTGTCCCGCCGGCAGGCGGTTGCCTTGCTTGGATATGCCGCGATTCTGTGGAGCGTGTTGGTTGCAACCAACCTCTGGGAATTGCCGCTTTATGGCGGCCTGATTCTTGTGACCGCGACTCTGGTCTGCCTGCGGGCGGGGAACAGTTCCCGATGGCAACAAATCGCCGCCATCCCGCTTGTGTTCGGGATCGTGGCCTATCTGGCCGGTTTCCCGTTCTGGCGGACTTTCGAACTCACATCTGCGGTGGGCGGTCTGGACCTTGTCCGAGGCGGTGACGAACTGGCTCCCTGGCTAAAAATGTGGGGCTTGTTTGTGGTGCTGGTTCTAAGTTGGCAGGTATTGCAGGTCAAGGGTGGGCCGGGACAACGCCTGTCACATCGGACTGCAGGCGACTGGTGGCTGGCCGCGGCTTTGGTCGCTCTGGCCACGGCCACACTTCTGTGGTGGGAACTTCCCGTGTTGCTTCTGACCAGCATCATGCTGACCATTGCCTTGTGGCTCGTGTGGCGGCAACGGTCAGCACCCGATTCCACCGACTTTCAGGTCAATCTGTTCCTATTGGCCGTCACGGGCATCTGGGCCGGCAGCCAAGTGGTCTATGTAGCCGACTTCCTGGAGGGTAGCGACTACTACAGGATGAATACTGTGTTCAAGTTCTTCTTTCAGGCCTGGGTTCTGGTCGCCCTGGCTGGTTCCATGTCCCTGCCCGGGCTCTGGCAACGGTTGCGGCAGGCATGGGGGCTGCGCGTGATGCAAGCCGCGCGGCTGTCCTTCGGGGTTCTGCTGGCTGCCTCGCTCGTGTTTCTGCCGTTGGGTACCCCGTCCCGTCTGATGCGCCGTTTCGATGCCCCACCGGCACCTTTCTCAACGTTGAACGGCCTGGAATTCATGCGCTTTGGCGAGTATGTGTGGCCCGCGGGAGGGGGCTTCATTGAACTTGCATCGGACATGGATGCCATCAACTGGTTGAATGTCAACATTGACAAGACTTGGATCATTCTGGAGTCGAGCGAGACGGACTACTACCGTGCCGGCGGAACCCGGGCGGCAACATTCACGGGCCTGCCCGGCCTGATGGGGAGCCACCAGAACGAAAAGCGGCATCCGGAACTCGTGGCCAGTCGGTCTGCGCTGCACCGCACCCTTTGGACAACCCGGGATCACCAGGCGTTGCTCGACTTGCTGCAAACCCACTCCATTGCCTTGATTTATGCCGGCCAATTGGAACAAGCCGAACATCCGGATGGCGTGGCACGGTTCGCATCCATGTATGAAGATGGGTTGCTTGATCTCCTGTATGACTCCGACCTCACCCGGATCTACGCGGTTCCGGCCGTGTACCCGGGTTGACCTGCACCATTGAATTCACTGGCAACCATGAACACGCTCGAATGGGGTGCAGTCTTCCGCTGGTGCGTGGTGGTCCAGGCATGGGCCATTCCCTGCCAGCTTCTGTGCCCCGTTCTGTTTCCGAACCTGCCGCACAGGGGTGTCCTCTTCGCCAAATCCCTGGCCGTGCTGTTGGTTGGTTTTGGCAGCTGGATTCTGTATGCCTGGCTGCATTTGCCATTCGACTCGTGGCTGCCGTGGCTAACCTGGATATTGCTGTGTGCCGGAACGTGGACACTGTGGCGCCGGGAACGGAGGCGAGGCTACATTGCGGGCCAATCCAACCAGCCTGCAACCGACGGCCTTGCTTGGCCGTCGGTCGAGCTCGTCTTCTGGGGACCCTTTCTGTTCTGGCTGTGGGTGGCAAGCCTTCAACCCGGGGTGTTCCATACGGAGCAGCCGATGGACTTCATGTTCATCAACAGCCTGTGGAACAGTCGGCAATACCCGCCTCAGGACGCCTGGCTGGCCGGTCAGCCTGTCAGCTACTACTACCTGGGCTACTGGTTGCTGACGACGGTTGCCAAGGCGGCCGCAGTGCAACCGGCCTTGGCCTACCACATCGGACAGGCCACGTGGTTTGCACTTCTGGTTGCCGGGGCCGTGGGCGTGGGCGGGAGCCTGGCCGGCCTGGCCCGCAGACGGTTCGACTGGGCGGCCGGGTTGGTGACCGCCGTAGCCGTGGGGTTGATGGGGAATCTGCAAGTGGTGCGCGACCAACTGGCTGCGCGCGGCATTGCCCTCGACCGTTTGACCAATCTGTTGGACTGGCGTCCGGCGGATGTAGGCGACGGTGCAAACCTTTCATGGTACGGGCCGGAATGGGGAGCCTGGTGGTGGTGGCACAGTGCACGGGTCTTGGCCGACCGCGGGCTGGATGGAGGCCACTTGGAGGTAATCACGGAGTTTCCGTTCTTCAGCTTTCTGCTCGGTGACAATCACCCGCATGTCCTATCAGCCCCATTCCTTTTCCTTTCGATGGGTCTGGCCCTGCAGTGGCTGGTCGGTGAACGCGGCCCAGCCCATTCGCATGTTGCCCTTCGCTGGTTCGGTTGGCTGCCTGGGGGACCAGCCGAACGGATTCGGTTCGGTCTGGCCGCGACCCTGGTTGCCGCCGCGTTTTTCATGAACACTTGGGATGTTCTGCCGGTTTGCGGATTGCTGGCGGCCGCGTTGGTTCTGGGTACACCGGGCATCGACACGTGGCGTCGACGCATCGGAGTCTTCGGGTTGGCGGTCCCAATTCTGCTGGCCGTTGCCGCCGTGATGGTTGTACCCTACCTGCTGACCGGTCGGAACCAGGTGGAGGGAGTGGCGTTCAACCTTCTGAATCCAAGTCGGCCCGGCCAGTTCCTCCTGATGTGGGCCCCGCTGTTGTCCGGTGCCCTTCTGAGTCTTTGGATGTTGCACCGAACCCATTCGCATGATCGGACAGGTGCTCTGGTGTGGATTGGTGGAGCACTGTTGCTGGGCCTTGCCTGGATGTTGGCGGCGACGTTTGGGCCACCTGCCCATCGCCTGTCCGCAGTGCTGGAGACCGACTCGCGGGTTCTGCAGTCGCTGATTGGGCAACGCTGGACCCTCGGATGGATCGTGCCTGTTCTCCTTCTCGCGCTGCTCGGCTGGTCGTGCAACAGTCTCAGACAAGCGGTGGATGTGCCCCATCCAAGGTACCCAGGCGCGGTATTGCACGCCGTGTTGCTGACGGGGGCCGTCCTGTTGTTGACCGTGCCCGAGTTCCTGTTTCTCCGCGATGTCTTCGGCCCTTTGGCCAGAATGAACACGGTGTTCAAGTTCCATTACCAGGCTTGGATCCTGTTGGCTGTAACGGGTTCAACTACAATCTTCATCCTCATGCGCGGACATCAGTGGTTTGCGGGCGCGTTGGCAGCCGGAATCGTCAGTGCCGTGTTCGCCGTTGGGTTGTTGTACCCCGTGACCGCACTGGCCGGGAGGGCTGCCGGTGCGAGTCGACCGCCATCCCTGAATGCACTGCGCGACCTGCATCGGTACGATCCGGCTCGCGCAGCGGCGGTGGACTGGATACGCCGTCACACGGATCCCCAGGCCGTGATCGCGGAGGCTCCCGGCATCAGTTACCGGCCGGAGACGAGCTGGGTCAGTGGCTTGACCGGCCGACCAACGTTGATGGGTTGGCAAGGCCACGAGACACAATGGAGAGGAAGGGCATTTGCCACCCAGACGGCCGCCAGAGTCGACGCATTGGAGGAGATGTACGTCCGGCGACCCATTGACGAACTCGTGCCGCTGATGCACCTCTGGGGCGTGGAATTCCTGCTCTTGGGCCCAACCGAAGCATCACGGTTTGCCGTGTCGGCGCAACGACGGCAGGAATTGCAGTCGGTCCTTCTCACCGTGTGGTCCATGGAACCCTATCTCCTGCTGGCACGGCCGGACGTTGTACCCGGGGATTGAATACCGGCAGTCATGTCACCCGTTTACACATCGGGCGCGGCGGATCGACACCCCAACGGGGCAACCGATACTGTCGACGGGTGGGAAGCCCGGCTGCGGTCCTTGACGTTCGAGCACTGGCTGTGGGTGTCGCTGACCGTGATGGCCTTAGGCATGCGTTTGGTGGGGCTGGGGGACCGCGCACTGTCGCACGACGAAAGCCTCCATGCACTGTACTCGTGGTACATCACGGATGCCTTCAACTACAGCCATGATCCCATGATGCACGGCCCGTTCCTGTTTCATGTGAACGCCCTGCTGTACCTGCTGTTCGGAGCGTCGGATTTCACCGCCCGGTTGTTCCCGGCCCTGGTTGGCACTGCCACCGTGGCATCGCTCTGGTGGTTCCGCGGCATCCTGGGCCGGCATGGAGCCCTGCTGGCGGCAGTCGTTTTGACCATCAGCCCCTCGCTGCTGTTTCACAGCCGGTACATCCGCAACGACATTTACGTGGCGTTGTGCAGTCTGTTGTGGGCCTTGGGACTGATTCGCTACGCGCAGACTGGCTTGCAGCGCTGGTTGTACCTTCTGGCGTCAAGCATGCTGGTGGCCCTGGTCAGCAAGGAGAACGCATTCATCACCGGGGCCATTTTCGGGCTCTTCAGCCTCTGCGGAGCCGGATGGGGCATGTGGAGGACCAAGGGTGCGGCTCGGTTTACTGCCTGCCGTCTGGCGGACATCGCCATTGTCATGGGGGTCCTGGTGGCACCGTTCCTCGCACCGTTTGCCCTGATCCTGGCCGGACGTGAACCGATGCCCGTGGACTACGACAGCCAATCGACCGCGCTGGTGATCGCGGGTCTGCTCGGCGGCATCGGATTGGTCGGGGCCACCGGATTTCTTCGTTTCCTGCGCCCGGTTTGGTGGGACACGCCCCTGACCCACAAGAACCTGCCAATCCTGTTTGCCGGGTTCTGGTTCGCGGCCTTGGCGTTCTACACCAATCTGTTTTCCGCAACTCCGGGGGTACAGTCCGGAGTTGTGGGCAGCCTGGGGTACTGGCTGGAACAACAAGGAGTGATGCGCGGCGGCCAGCCGTGGTTCTACTACCCGTATCTGGCCCTGCTGTATGAATTCCTGCCCTTGGCCCTGCTCGCGGCCTCGGTTCCCTTGCTGGCCTGGTATTCGCTGGCGAAGTCATCCCGGGCACGGCGATCGAGTCTGTCCGACAATGAAGTTCCCTGGCTTGTACCCGGTTTCCTACTCATCTGGACCATCGGCAGTTTCGCCGGCTACACGGTCGCCGGCGAAAAGATGCCTTGGCTCATGGTTCATCTCGTATTGCCAACGGTCCTGTTGGGGAGTTGGGCCGCGTCCAGATGGATATGCACCGTTTCCCCTGATAACAAGCCGGGGCTGGTTGCCTGCACCTTGGGCGGCGCGGGCTTCGCCTGCTGGATGTTCGCTGTGGGCCGCACGCCCTTTTCCGGCAGCGATCAGGAAGCCGTCCGCGAGACCATGCAATGGTTGTCACTGGCTGTGGGAGGCTGTGGATTGCTGGTGCCATTGGCAGTGGGGTTTGTCCGGGGCAGGCCGGACAATGGCCGCCTGTTGGGCATGAGTGCAGGCCTGGCACTTGGGATCCTGACCGTGCACGTGGCCTGGAACCTGACCTATGTGCGGTACGACAGTGCCCGCGAATACTTGGTCTATGCCCACGGCACTCCCGATGTGAAACAGGTGTTGGCGGACATCAACGCTGTTCGAAGAGCGCTTCCGGAAGGCTCCGATCCAACTGTCATGTACGACCACGAGGTGTCCTGGCCAATGGCGTGGTACTTCCGGGACGATGGGGCGACACAACTATATGACGGCAGGTCCCCATCTCCCGACCTGCAGAAAGCCTCCGTCATATTGGCGGGTGCTGCTTTTGCGTCCAACATTCGGCCGCTGGTCCAGCGCGACTACGTAACGCGCCGTTTCCGGTTGATTTGGTGGCCCGAGGAGTCCTACAAGGAGTTCAACGCGTCCTCGCTGCAAGGGGTGTTCCGCCGGGAGCGGAGAAGACAGTGGTTCGACCGCTTCCTTTGGAGGGAACACTCCGGGCTGACCGAAGAAGCCTGGCCGCATGTCAATTACTTCGACATGCACGTGAAGCGGGACTTGGCACCCGTGATTTGGCCGCCCACCAAGTTTCCGACCATCTATGAGACGGCTCCAAATCCCATGTTGAATTCGGAACTCGCCCTGAAACTCGAACTGGCAGGGGTGGTGGACGGCTCTGGGGCGCAGGCGGAATTGGCAAGGCCTCTGGGGGTGTCGATTGGTCCGGAGGGCAGGCGAGTGGTTACCGACGGCGACCGAGACACAGTCTTGGTGTTTGGCCGGAATGGGGAACTGTTGTGGGAGGTCGGAGGCCACTGTGATATTGGTGCACCGGAAACCTGCGACGATCTCGATGGTGACGGCCCCTTCAGGCTTGGCGACGGGCAGTTCAACGAACCGTGGGGCGCTGCCATGGACGCCGATGGACGGTTGTTTGTTGCCGACACATGGAATCACAGGGTCCAGAGGTTTTCCTCGGATGGCAGGTTTGAGTTGGCCTGGGGGGCGGCATTGGACCAGGAAGCGCCAAACCGGAACCCGATCGGCCTGTACGGTCCCAGGGGAATCGCTGTTGAAGCGGACGGCAGTATCGTGGTCGCGGACACAGGCCACCACCGCCTGCTGCGATTTTCGCCCGAAGGCGTTCTGATGGCGACCATCGGCTCTTCCGGCGCGGGGCCGGTCCAATTCCAGGAACCGGTTGCGGTATTGCCGGGGGCAAACGGCCATTTCTGGGTCACCGACACCTGGAACGGTCGGATTCAACGCATCTCGGCTGCGAATGTGTCGCTGGGCGAAATTTCGGTACCGCTGTCCATGTGGTCAACCCGCCACCCCGACGACAAACCGTTTGTCGGTTTGGTGCCAGGCGGCTTGGTGGTGACCGATCCCTTACACGGCCGGCTCGTGTTCTTCGGCCTGGACGGTGAACTGCTCGGCTATCAGGATCTGACAGTCTTCCAGGAAACCGCGCAGAAACCTCCCATGCCGATTGGGATCGCCGTGGATGGCCTGACCGAAACGATTGTGGTCGCGGACGCTGCCAACAGCCGTCTCCTGGAACTGCGGCTGCCGCCGTTGCCTGCGGCCGGGGAGTGAGTCCGGACCGGTTCGGTCAATGGATGTACCCGGGCACTGCTGACGCGCCATCGTTGGTTTTCCGGAACTGGATGCCAGGCATGTCCGGGCTGCTTAACAATCCGCGCTTCCAGCTTTGGCAAGATGCGCCATGCCGGTGTCACCGGCATGGAAACATTCCTTGCTTCCTCAACGAGGCCGTTCGTGTTGGGAAATCTCCGCCGCTGCAGAACTTCGGGCCAAGATGTAAACCAGCGCCAGTCCCGCGAATGCTGCCGCGCACACCGTCACGAACTCGGTGCTGGCCGCGTACGCGGGAGTGATGTCCGGGATGGCAAGTCCCAGGATGTCTGGACCGACTTCGGCACTGGGCAGTACGGAAGCGGAATTCCATGGCCAAATCCGACGTACGCTCCCCGCCATGATGCCGACCAGCACAGCCAGCATTGGTTGCGTCCAACGACGATACAGCCACAACAGGGCTTTCGACACGGTGACCAGGCCCATGGCGCCTCCGGCAAGGACCACCATGACAATGTCCAACTCCTGATTGTTAACCGCGGCCAAGACGGGTCCGTACTGGCCCATCATGACCAGGACCCAGGAACCCGACACGCCCGGAAGCAACATGGCTCCAACGGCAAGCCATCCGCACAGCAACAGGAACCAGGGCACGGTGGGGGTGACTGCAGGAGCCAGCCCCATGCCCAACCAGACAGTGGCCAGACTTGCCAGGACCAGAAGGATTCTGTCCGAGCGCCAAGTCACCCGATCCATGGCGATCACGATCGCCGATCCCAAAATCAGCCCACAGAAGAAACTCCAGAGCTGCAGCGGCCACCGTGACAACACGGCTTCGACGGCCCGGGCCAAAACGAGCAGGGCGGTACCAATGCCCATCCCCAACGGGAGCAAAAACCGAATGTTGATCCTGTCCAGCACCGATCGCCAACGCAGGTTGGCCGCGTCCTGCCACAACTCCTTGTCGGACAGGGCTCCCAGGCTCGCGAGGAGTTCGGGATAGATCCCAAGTAAAAGGGCCATGGTTCCGCCGGACACTCCTGGAACCACATCGGCGGCGCCCATGCAACAGCCCTTGAGGACTGTGCGCACAACCTTTCCCCAATCGGTGGGGACCATGGGTGACCTGGATCGAGTGCTCAACTTGCCCTTGACGGACCAAAGGCGCGCAAACCCGGCCCGTTCGCGGGAGTCCGGGCCGGTTAGGTTGTGGACTGAACTGGAACCCTAACGGGATTCCCTGTAGATCACGTGCCGCCGCAACACGGGATCAAACTTGCGCAGTTCCAAGCGACTGGTATTGTTGCGCCGGTTTTTCTCCGTGAGATAGCGATGCGAGCTTTCCGTGCTCTTCATCGTTACCTGAATCCGCGCGCCTTTGCCCTTCTTTGCCATAATTCCTCGCCACTCAGTCGGACGTGTTCGCTCCGACACTAACGCACCGGGTCGCGTTCGGTCTGGATTATAACCATTGTCGCCGTTTTCGGACTGTTCGCTGGACGGATTGCACCCGTCCGGCAAGGACCAGCCCGGTGATTCCCTTCGGTGTGCCCAATGCCTGCCAAGCGTTCGCTGCTGTCAATTTGGGTCCAGGCTGCCCGGCCCAAGACCTTGGTTGCCGGCGTGGCACCGGTGGTGATCGGCTTGGTCATGGCGTCAACCAGGGAGGAGCCGTTGGTGTGGATGCCCGCAGTCCTTACTTTGTTGACATCCGTCGGCATTCAAGTTGGGACCAACTTCGTCAACGACTTTGCGGACTGGCGTCGCGGTGCCGATCAGCCGGATCGGGTTGGACCGCAACGGGTCATGCAGGCGGGGCTGTTGTCCCCCAAGGCCATGATTGCCGGCATCTGCCTCGTGTTCGGAATTGTCTTGGCTGCCGGCACATACCTGTTCCTGCACAGCGGTCCCTTCGTCCTGGCGGTCGGCGCGACGGGTGTACTGCTGGGGTTTCTCTACTCCGTGGGACCGTCGCCCCTTGCCTACAACGGCCTCAGCGACCTGATGGTCCTGCTGTACTTTGGGGTGTTCGCGGTGGCAGGAACCTGGTACGTACAGGTGGGCCAAGTCGCCGCGCACGTTCTGCTGTCAGGCGCGGCACCGGGCCTGCTGTCGACCGCCATCCTGGCGGTCAACAACATCCGCGACCGTGACCAGGACCAACGCGCAGGGCGTCGCACACTGGTAATTCGGTACGGTTTGGGGTTTGGACGCTGGGAATACACCCTGTGTTGCGTCGTGGCCGCGTTCGTACCGGTCCTGCTTTGGCTGCTGGGGTACGCGCCTCCCTGGATGCTGCTGGCTTCGGCTGGCCTCGTACCGTCGGTCGGGTTGATCAAGGAAGTTTGGACACTGTCCGGTCCGGAGTTGAACAACACCCTGGCCAAGACCGCCAGTTTGCTGGTGCTCTACACCGGTTTGTTCTGCCTGGGTTGGTTGTTGTAATCCGACGGATTGCGGCCGGGTCGGACACCAATGTTGTCCGACTGTTTTCGCGGTCGAATGCCATGGCGGATTGACTTCTTGCATGGTCGGGAAGGTCCTGCCGTTCCGAATCGATCAGGTGTCAAGCACAACTCCTTGTCGCGGACTGATGCGCAGGGATGGCCCGATTTTGCGCTTGCGCGCGCGGTGCCCTTCGTGTTGCCGACAACAGAGCTGCAAGGTGTGGGCGACCGTATGCCGTGGGTGGCAACCGGGAATTCCTCAGTCGGATGGTGGATCAGCGTCCTGTGCGGAATGTCACTACTTGGGATTGGCCCCATGCGACGCGTGGTTTGCAGGCGGCCGACCGTTGCCCGAATCCGTTTCCGCGGCGTTCAACGGAAGGACGTTCGATTGCCCCCAACCATCTTCCGGCTGTCCTGTGGAAGACGGATCAGGCTACAATTAACCCAACAATCGATTTACCGACGTACCGCCCAGGTGGCTCATGGATCCATCGCGTCGCAGCAAGCCCGTCTGGCGTTCGGTCATAGGTCCCCTGACAATGGGGTTGCTGTGGCCATCAATTCTTGGCGGATTGTGGTTCTTCTTCCTATCGGAGTTCGGCAATCCCCTGGCGGCCAATGCCGTCAACCTTCGTACCACCGGACCCGATCTGGCCGATACTGGCGAGGTCGTTTCCAAGGCCGTCGGCTCCCCCGGCTTTACGGTGGAAGGATCGATGACGCATGCACGCGTCCTGATCGGCGGGACTGTGGTCGTGGACCAGGAACAGGCGCATGTGGGGGCGATGCAGGTGGATCCTTCAGGGGCTGTCGTCGCGTTTGACATTGCGCCCACCGGGACCGAGACCGCGGCCTTGGGGCAAGTTCATGTCTACAACTTGGAGTCCGGTGCGGAAGTCGCGTTGTTTGACGGCTATGCGCCGGCATGGAACGAAACCTACGGCCTGACCTATGTGACGCCGGACCACCAGGCTGCCGCCTACAACCTGGAAACCCAGGCCACGTCGGTGATCAGCGCGGAGCCAAACCTGCACGTCGAGGAAAGTACGTTCTTTGATGCTTCTTCGGATGAGGTCACGGCACAGACGACTGCACCTTGGTCGTTTCATCCAACGACCATTCGCGTCCGCCACCTCTCGCAGAACTACTGCCGCAGGAACGTGGCCGACAACCAGATTGTCGAGGTTCCCTTTGAAGAGTATGTGGCCCGCGTGCTGCCTGCCGAAGTACCTCCATCGTGGGACATGGAGGCATTGAAGGCGCAGGCCGTGGCCGTGCGCACATATGCCTGGAACAAGATTTGGCAGAACCGCAACAACCGCAATCCCTTCGACGTCAGCGATTGGATTAACAACCAGGTGATGTGCGACTATCGGACTGCCCGGACCGATCAGGCGGCGGAGGAAACCGCCGGCATGATCCTGAGTGTCCAGGGGGATGCCAGGGTGCTGCCGCTGACGGCGATGTACTCGGCGGAGAATGGACACCCGACGCGCGAAAACACCAACGTCAACTACCTGAAGAGCATTCCCGATCCGAACGCGGTGGGCAAGGTGCGGCGCGGACACGGATGGGGGCTTAGCCAGTTGGGTGCCCAGCGACTGGCCAAGCAGGGCTTTACCTACTGTCAGATCCTGGGTCACTATTACCAAAACGTCCACATCAACAACTTCTCGGACCCGGATACGCCCATGGGGTGTCTCATGGCCAATGGCGCTTCGGGATATGCACGCGGTTCCGGTCTGTACCTGCGTGCCCTCACATCGGCCGGGGCCTCGACCCTAAGGGTGGTCGTGAGTGACGTCACGGATGTCTTGGAGCCTGCTCCGGGCAATGTAGCCCAAACCGACGATGCCCCGGTGGACGAGTCAACGCTCCCTGCGGTGCCGGACAACAATCCGGAACCCGATGCCTCCACACCGTTGGAGCCGCTGCCCGACAACACCGCGGCCGAAAACCTTGCTGATGAAGTGCTCGCCGCGGCGTCCGCGGATCCCGAGGCGGATTCCGAGGCGGTGGCCGAAGTTGAATTCAAGGTGGGAGTCGAATCCGCCGTCGAGGTGTCCGAGGCAACGGTCCTCGATTCGTCTGCGCCGGTGACCGCCCCTACCACCGCGTTGAAGTCGGAGGTGTTGCCGCTTACGGTCAGTCTGCCGACCGACATTCGGGTTTGGATGTTCCCGGGCGACGTGGTGTCGGGAACCGAACTTGAACTCAAGCTCTACAGTGGTGAAACCCTGTTGGATACCCAACTCGTGACGGTGGATCGCCAAGGTCCCGATTGGGTTGAACTGCGCGTTGGTGCCGGCAATGGCGCCACCCTTCCGGTCACCGTTTCGGCCACGCCCGGGGACGGTGTCAGTCTGGGGCGCGACTGGACTTGGGAGCAGAGCGCGTTCTCCTACACCACCGACAGCGGCGCCATCTTCAAGGAACCGGGGGCTACCGACGGCCTATTGTGGAACGCGCAACCGGATGCTCATGAAATGGGGGTCTGGTACGGTCCCTACACGGGCGCGTTGCCGCATGGCCGCTCGTACCGGGCCGTGTTCAGGCTGCGCGTCCCGGACCTGGAGCGCCCCTACCTGAAGGAAACCGGCGAAGCTGAGCTTGTTGCCAAGTTGGATGTAGTCCACGACGGGGGGCAAACAACCGCCGGGTTCAGAAATCTCTATGTATCCGACTTGCGGCCCCGTCCCGGTTTCCAGGCATTCTCCGTTGACTTCCATCTCTTTGAGGCGGAGACAGACGTCGAGTTCCGGGTTCACTGGCACGATGTCGTGTCACTGGGCCTGGATCAGGTAACCGTGGTGTCGATTCCCTACCGCCACTGGCAGACCCAACCGTTGCAGTGGCCCCGGGTGCCCGATGCTCCCCTCCAGAACCTTCAGATCCTTCCGTTTGACGCAGCGGACAACCCGGGCTCGCTGTTCACTCTGGACCTTGCGGGTAGTACCAGTTCTTCCGGTGCCGGCCTGACCGACACCGACTGTAGTCTGTACGGGGACTGCGACCCCGATCCGGAGGCCAACTTCATCGACGTTCCCGTCGCCGTCGAATAGCAGGAGCGCCGGGGCGAGTCCCGGTGACAAAACCCTCCGCGATGGGGAGGGCTTTGTCACCGGCCGTGGTCAAGTTCTTCAGCTTCTTGGGAGGCTTGGCTCCAGATGACTTGCATTTCGGGGGAAATGGCCAGGAGTTCCTCAAGTGTTCCCTGAGCCTCCAGGCGACCCTCCTTGAGCACCAGAATGTTGTCTGCACGGCGCAGGACCCGGCGTCGGTGGGACACCACGAGGCATGTAGGCGGTTCGGCTGCTTCATAGTCGGGTTCGTCCTGCACATGGCTCAGGACCCGGTTCCAGAGCAGGCGTTCCGTGCGCAGGTCCAAGGCGCTTGATACATCGTCCACTACGAGCAGTTGGGCATCGGCGGCCAACATGCGCGCCGCAGCCGTGCGCTGAACCTGTCCCCCCGACAACCGCAGGCCGCGCGGGCCGACGGCGGTCTCCAAACGATCCGCCATTTGATCCAAATCGGGTTCCAGCACCGCCGTATGCACCGCAGCATCCACGTTGCCATCGCGCACCTGCTCCCCAAGCGTGATGTTGTTGTGGAGGGTGTCGCTGAACAGGCGGGGACTTTGTGGGGTGTACGCTGCCCGGGGAGGAGTCATGAACCTGCCTGGATCGGTGATGGTCTCGCCATTCCAGAGCAGCATGCCGCGGTCCATTGGCAACAACCCCAGCAAGGCCTTGAGCAGCGTGGACTTGCCCGAGCCGATTCGTCCGGTCACGACGGTGAACGACCCGGCCGGCAGGCTCAGGCTGATGTCGGACACGCCTCCCTCGGTGTCCGGGTACCTGAAGGAAACATTTTGTGCCTCCAACAGTTCCAGGCGGGATTCCTGGTTGCTTTCCACCGTCATGTCGGCCATGGCCAAACCAATCGGATCATGCCCCGCCAGGCTGTTGGCTGTCGGTCCGGTGGGCACCACTTCGGCAATGCGGTTGATGGAGACCTTGGCCCGTTTGAAGTTGCCGGTCATCCAGATGACCCAACCGGCATATTCGGCGATGCGGTCCAGATAGGTGACAAAGAGCACAAATTCGCCGACCGTGAAGGCGTTGTCGCCCCGCGTGACCGTGATGTAGTACATCAAGGCCCCGGTGAACACTACGGTCACCGCCGAGTTGCTGAAGTTGAACAGCTCGGACAGGAGTTTTTCCGCGACGGCGGCGCGCCGTCGTTCCTGGTTCAGCTCGGCGAACACCTCGGGCAGTCCCTGGCTGGCCGGAGCCAGCTTGAAAGCCAGCAGCGAATTGAACACCTCCCCCACGAATTCGGCCACCGCGGCTCCCGCTTCCCGGGAACGGGTCCGCAATCGAATGATCCGGGTGTGGGCCAGGTGGATGGACAGGGACACTAGCACCACCGGGATTACCACCATGGCTGTGGCGACCCAGTCGATGCCTGCCATGATGGCGATGGCGCCCACGGCAAAGACAATCACGCCGGGACCGTCAACACACTCTTCAAGGCCCATGCAGCCTTCGTCCACGTCGTCGCGTACACGGCTGACGATTTCGCTGGACGACTTGGGTGTTGCCACGGCGGCCGGCAGCCCGGCAATCAACCGCATGAAATTCAGGCGGACCTGGCCGGTCATGAAGTGCCACAGTCCTCCCCAAAGCCATTCCGCTCCGAAGGTGGTCGCGGCCCGTGTCAAGCCGATGCCTGTCAACAATGCCAGAGCCAGACCCGGCGAAAGCGTTGCCGGCGCATCGGATGCCAACCCATCGTAGAAAACCTTGAGCACCAGACCCGGCAGCAACGGCATGGCATGTGCTGAACTCCAGGCGAGCCCGTTGGCCAGATACCACCAGGGTCGGAGCCTCATCAATTTGAACGTCAATTCCCGGACGGTAGGCCCTTGGTGGAACTCGGTGGCCGACGATGTCTGTGCTGATGTCATGTGACTTTCCCCTATTCCAACCCCAGGCGCAGCAGTTCGTTCAATTCGGAGTCCGGATCGGCCATCAACGCAAGTCGATCGCCGTATTCGCGCACGCACCCGTTCTCCAGGATCAGAATGTCGTCCGCCTTCTCCACGGACTTGAGGCGATGGGCAATCACGATCCCCGTACAGCCGTCCAGAAGTTCCTGCAGTGCGGATTCCACTTCCAGTTCCGTAGCCGGATCCAGGCGCGCTGCGGCCTCGTCCAGAATGACGATGGACGGTCCTCGCAGGAACAGGCGGACCAACGCCAACCGCTGGGCTTCCCCGGCCGACAGGGCCAGGCTTGAACTGGACAATCCGGTATCCAATCCGGCCGGCAGGCCCGCCAGCCATCCGGTCAGGTTGAGTCTGTCAATCGCGGCCAGAATGCGCCCGTCGGGCACCTGAGGATCGAACATCGTCAGGTTTTGGCGCAGGGTCCCGCGGAAGAACTGGACTTCCTGTGTGACCACTCCGACCAGGGAGCGCAAGGTCTGCATACGCAAGGAGCGGAGATCCGTATCGTTCAGGAAGATGTTTCCGGCGCCCGGGTCGTACAACCGGTTCAACAACCTGGTGACCGTTGTCTTGCCGCTGCCGGTGCGGCCCAGGATGCCCAGTGTGCGTCCCGGTTCGATGTTGAAGGACACCTCCTCCAACACCGGCCCTTCGTTGGACGCATAACGGAAGGACACGTTGTCAAATCGGACCCGAGGCGGAGTCGGGCCGGCGTGGGTGAGATTTCCGTCTGTCAAAGCTGACCGGGTGTCCAGTAGTTCCTGTATTCGGACCAGACTGCCCCCGGCCTTTTGGAGTTCCTCCATCTGATGGGACAGGTTCTCCAGGGGCCAGAACAACAGGTTTAGGTAGGCCATTAGCAGATAGACCGTACCGATGGACATTTCACCTCGCAGGACCAGCCATCCGCCACCGCCAACCAGAAGGCCGGTCCCCGCGCCCATGATGGCCAGGTTCAAGGGCCACATGAGATTGCCCAGGCTGAAGGCCCGTTGGCCTCGGCTCATCTGTTCGCGGATGAGGTCCAACATCTGACGGATGGTGTAGGGCACCCCGCCCAACGACTTGATGTCCTCGAGACTGGCCAGTCGCTCCTCGACGAACCCGAACAGTTGGGCGGTCGCCTCGCGCAGCCGTTCGTTGTACGGCACGCCGAAGTGCCTCATGGCCAGCATGACCCAGATGGACAGTGCCAGAAAGCAAAGCATCCCCGCAAAGACTCGCCAGTCCTCGCTGGCTACGACACCAAGGATGCCAAGGAGAATCAGAGTGGCGCTTGCCAGCCGAATGCCGAAGACCGAGAAGAAGTGGGCCAACTGGTTGCTGTCGCCATCGATTCGTTCCAGCATCTCGCCGGGTGGGTGCCGGTTGAAGAATGTCATGTCCAACCCGATGCAGTGTTGGAGCAGATCCCCGCGGAGCTGATTGGTTGCGGCCCACGCCACCGATTCGCCGAGGTATTGCATCAAGGCATCGGCCAAGTGCCGCACGACGTTGACGATCACGTACAACGCCACGGCCTGAAGCAGGATGCGCTGACTGTCTTGGGCTACTACGCCGTCGATAAAGTCCCGCAGAATGCGCGGGCCCCATACGGCTCCCACCGTACTGGTCAGGACGGCCAGGGCCAGCAACAGAACGTGCCAGCGGTAGGGGCCCAGATAACGCGCCAGGAAGGTGCGGTACAGGGCAAGGGTTGGTCTCAAGATCGCTGCTCCGAAAACGCCTGGGAAAGAAAATGCCGCGGACCAGATCTCCGCGGCTCGAGCCCTTTAGGCGGTCAGCGAGGTTGTTCTATCGGAGATTCCAGTCACCGGGGTGTTGATTTGTTTGCATGAACCAAAACACGTTTTCGATCCTCCCCGGTGTGTTGGCGATGCTGGCGCACTGCGGAGTAAGTCGGGGAACTATACAGCAGAACAGCTGCCGGATCTCCAAAATCGAGGTGTGGGATTCGGCTACCAATCGGTCGCGGCAGTGGCTCGCGGCCAAGTGCCGGGCCGCGAGCCTGCTGCCTTGGGTTGTCCGAGGGTTGTTGTCACAGCGACAACCAAGGTCGGAATGACTCGCCTTTGTCGCCGGGCCGAAATCTGCCTTGAATCCGAAATGCGTGCTGTCGCTGTTGACCGATGACGCGGTGATCAGTCCTCGGGCAGGAACTGTTCTTGCACAAACAATTTCAGGCGTCGCGCGGCATCGTCCGCAACGGGAGGACCATGACTGCATGCCAGATACCGCAAGTTGCTGCCGTGTGTTGCCAACACTCTGCGCACGCTGCGCACGCACTCGGCCCGTTCCGGAGTGATGTGCCAGAGCGGAACTCGAACCACACCGCCATAACATGTGCACAAGTCACCGGTCAACAGGATGCCCGTGTCCGCATGCAGGTAGCTGACGTGTCCAGGTGAGTGGCCCGGTGTGTGGATGGTGGTGAATTCATCTCCAACCACCTCACCGTCGGCGACGACGTGGGTTGGCGAAGTGCCAGGAAACGGCTTGCCGATGCGTTGGGTCAACTTGACCAACATGCGCGTCGGGTCCGGCTGGTCCGCAGTCCGAAACTCGCGCATGCCGGGATTCTGGAGCACCGGGGCCTCAAGCCGGTGGCACAGCACCGGAACCCGCAATGCGTGGCTCAACTCGTATAGGCCGCCGGCGTGGTCCAAGTCGCCGTGCGTCAGGACGATGCGACCGATGTCGGAGAGCCGGAACCCGCAATCCTGAATTTCCTCCAGCATTGCCTTGCCGTTTCCCGGATAGCCGCAGTCGACCAGGGTCAAGTCCCTGCGGCCACTCCAAAGATAGGCGTTGACACGAGGCGCAGGACTCTCGAAGTGCCACAGGCCCGGCAGCAGTTCCTTCATGTCCGGCCGCCTGGCACGCGCACGGTGCTGCCCAGATGCCGCAATCGGGCTCGGGGATGACTGATGGCCCTTTCGAACGCAGCGTCATCGGTTGGCCAGACATACCGCAACCGGTCCAGCAGCGTATCGGGATCGGCCGCTAGACTGTTAAGCGTGTTGCGTTGGTCTGCGCTGAGCTTGAGTCCGGTCATAACGGAGGTTGGATTGTCGAGAAACGATTGCCTGCACCGATCGCAGTGCCACAGGTGGCCAACGGCCAGATCAAAATCCGGGATTCGCACGGAACACCTTCAACGGCGCTCGGCCGCCGCTTGTGCGCCAGCCTCGGGCATCCCGACCGGTAGGCTGGTCGTCATCCGGCGCCTACGACGAAGGAACCGTCAACTGGATGGCTGGTTGTTCGTGCCGGATCATGCCGGTCTCCCCGAACGGCCACACCGTTAACCAGGCTTGACCGATCAATGTTTCCCGGTCAAGCAGTCCCCACACATGGCTGTCTCGAGAATCGGCGCGGTTGTCTCCCAGCACAAACAGCTTGTCCACCCCCACAAGTACCGGGCCTGCATCATATTCGTACTCAATCAGCGGCCAGGGCTCGGTGGTGGGCAAACCGTTGATGTAGACCCGCCCCTTGCGAATCTCAACCGTGTCGCCCGGAACACCGATGACCCGTTTAATCAGGTCGCCGGTTCCTGCATCGGGATGTTGGAACACGATCACGTCGCCGCGCTGGGGCTCCCGGGTCAAGTAGGCCAACTTGTTGACGATCACGAACTCGCGTTCGGTGAAGTTCGGCTCCATCGACGTGCCGGCGATGCGATAGCTTTGGACCGACATCCGGGCGAGCGCAAACACGGCAATGGTGAGAATTGAAGTCTCCAGGATCTCGCGCCACAATTTGCGCGGACGCTCTTCGGAGGCAGTTGAATCGGACGGAAGCGGATTCGCAACCGGCGGTGCCGCCACCGGTGCCGTCCCGGAGACTGCCGCCGCCTGACGCACCCCCGTCCCGGCGGTTGGGGATTGAGATAGGGACCTTCGGGGCTGACGGCGAACATCAACGACGAGCGTGTCGCTGGCGAATTTGGCAACCAAGGAATTCACCTGCTGTGGCGATTGGTACGACGGCGAAACATTGGGGAAGCGAATTATAGCAATCGCCGCTGCCGTTCACTTGCCCAAGGATGACTGTTTGAGCAGGTACCTGGTGCCGCGCTTGGCCCCGATCCTGAGCAGGATCCCCCGCTCGACAAGGTCGTTGAGATCCAGACGCAGGGTCTCGGCGCTCACACCTGGACACAATGCCCGCAGTTCGCGGTTGGTTATGGCTCCTTCATCCGCCACGTACTTCAAGGCTGCCATCTGGCGCTGGTTCATCGAGTGCTCCCAGTGGCCGGGAACTCGCGGCGGGTTCTTTGACTTCCGCAGTCGGACTCGGACCCTGTGTGCGTTCGCGTCGAATTCGGGAGGCAGGTGGCCGTGCTGGGCCAGGACGTTGTAAATCAGGTCGATCCCAAGTCCCAGTTCTTCGATTAGCCCCAGGTGATACAGACCGGTCACGAGATTGGGATTGCGGCTGAAGTGCTCGTCGAGCATGTTGTCAACCGTGATGTGGGCCGGAAGACTGCCGGGGCTCGACACCTCAAGGTATCCGTCATACATGCGAATCTCGATGGCGCGCCCCGTCAGCGAGTAGTCTCGGTGGGCGACGGCATTGACCAGCACTTCGCGTACTACCGACAACGGATACTCGGTGCGGTCCTCGCGTTCAAGCCCGGTTACGACGGAGTGCATGTCCATCTCGTTCCGCACGATCTCCCAGGCGCGTGCGATCTGTTGTGGAGCGGTGCCGGCAATCTCTTCGCGGCGGGTATAGCGGTGTCCGTCCCGGTTTTCCTCCTGACCGGGCAGGGCCTTGAAGTTCACAAACGTGATTCGTGCTTGGGGAATGTGGAACTGGGGCCTGTTTCCGAAGAGCAGGAGCCCGGCCATGGTTGGCACCTGTTGAGGCTCCTGCACACCCAGGCCCCCCAGAAACCGGCTCAATGCCTCGTCCCTCGGAGCAAGGCTGGTCCGGCGCCACTGGCGTCGAAATGCATCCAGTTGGTCGAAATCCAAGTCGGCGGCGGAAGCCGATGGCACGAGCGCGTCCTCCCCCGAGTCCGTTTGGCTTTGGAGCATGGAGTGGAGTTCCGGTCCCAGCACAATGCGATTGACGGAACCGGCGCGCACAAGAATGCGGCCGTCCAGTAGCGAGTGCAACTGGTCGGTCGGAGACACTTGCAGGATGATCAGTGTCCCACCCGGTGCCTCTTCCTCCTGCCAGGAAACCTGGATGTGCGGCGAGGTCCGGGTTTGGGCTACGCGCAGGCACTCGTCCGCCCATGCGGGATCCACTCCACGGTGGGCGGCTTGGCCGGAGTCGACTCCCAGCACGATCTGGCCACCGTCGCTGTTGGCCATCGCCACCAGGTACTGCGCCAGCGTGTCCGGATCCGGTTCTCCAAGCAAGGCCAGGCGCGGGCCTGCCTTCAGGTCTTGTGGACGGAAAGGAGGAGGCGTCATGCGTGGGATCCTACCCGTCGCCAGATAACAGACCGCCAACCTTGGGGAGCGGAGGGCGTCTGGATGGTGCCAGGCATAGCATCGAGGCGCGTGCCGGACCATGTTTGCTGCTCATGGTGACCGCCCGGATCCGACCTGGACAGACTCCGGTGCCATGCACAGGCATCGATCTCGGTATTGGAGCCGCTAAGTCGACGTGCAGCTGGCAGCGGGTTGTATGCGGCTCAGCCTTACCCGTACCTATGTACTCTACTGTTGGTCCTGATCTGCGTCCGGCTCTGCCCCGCCGGTGTGTCCGCTCTCGGTCAACAATCGCGGAGCCGCGATCTCGTCGGCCTCTGGATCCTCGGTCATGGGCACAACCGCAACCGCGGCCACTTGATCGCCTTCAACTGTACGGATGACTCGGCTACCGGCAGCCGTGCGCGACAAGGAACGAATCGGCGCGATCGGGGTTCGCATCACTTTCCCTTGGGCAGTTGCAATCGCCAATTCCTTGTCGTCGGCCACAGTCACGGCACAAGCAATCGGACCCAGTTCTTTCAAGCGCCTGTGTGAAACTGCCCAGTTGCCCTGGGAGTTACGACCCTTGACCGACCACTGCGCCATAGCCATGCGCTTTCCCTTCCCGTGGCCGTACAGCAACACAATGTTGTCATCGTCTGACACCGGTAAACAGTCCGCCACCAAATCGTCCGCGCGCAGCCGGATGCCGCGTACACCGGATGCCGTAGTGCCCTGATAGCGGATTGCGGTTTCGTCCAAACGCAGGCCCTTGCCTTGGGTGGTCAACAGGAACAGGTTGCTGTCGCCGTCGGTGGCAACGGCCTTGGCGATGGCATCCCCGTTGTGCAGCGTGATGGCGAACTTGCCTGCAGTCCGCAACCTGGTGAAATCGGACATCCGCATGCGCTTGATGCGGCCCAGGCGCGTCACGAGAATCAAGCTGCGCCAACGAACCCCGGTCGGCTGGTGCAGAACGGCCTGTACCTCCTCGTCCGGTTCCAGGGGAACACAACCCCGCAGGGTTTCGCCCCGGGCAGTCCTGGAGCCCTCGGGCAATGCATAGGCGCGGCACGGATAAACGCGCCCCCGGTCTGTGAAGACCAGATAGGAATCGAGTGAATTGGCATACAGCAGGTGCTTAACGGCACTGTCCTCCTTGTCGGAGCGACCGCTAACCCCCTGACCTCCCAATCCCTGCCCCCGGAACTCGGTGGCTTGGGTCCTTCGTGCATATTGGCTTTGCCAAACCACGACCAGGTCGTCCTGCTTTACTACCAGGTCCTCGTCGGACAGTTCCGGCTGCACACCGTACAGGATCTGGGTCTTTCGGGGATCCTGGTGGTTTTCCCTGAGTCGATCCAGTTCCTCTCGGACCACCAGTCTCAGCTTTTGGGGATTCTCCAACAGTTCGGTATAGCCCCGGATTTGTTCCAGCGCGTCCGCATATTCGTCTTCCAGCCGTTGTCGTTCCAAGGCTGCCAGTCTCCGGAGCGGCATATCCAGGATTTCCTGTGCTTGTCGCTCAGTGAGTTTGAACTCGCCTTGAAGCTGGGCGCTGGCCTCCGCCGCCGAATCGCTTGCCCGGACAACCTCCACCACGCGATCGATGTTGGCCAGGGCCTTGAGCAGACCCTCCAACACGTGGGCGCGGGCCCTGACCTTCGTTCGTCGGAACTCGGTGCGGCGCTCCACCACGTCGATGCGATGGTCGAGATGGCACAGCAGGGCCTGTCGCAGGTTCAGGACAACCGGCTGGTTGTCCAACAAGGCGCGCAGCGTGACGGGAAACGACATCTGCAGATCGCTGAACTTGTACACCTGGTTCAGGACCCGCTGTGGGGTGGCGCTGCTCTTCAGTTCCATCACCAGCCGGATGCCGTCACGGCCGCTCTCATCGCGCATGTCGACGATTTCCTGCAGCCGCTCGCCCTTGTTGACGATGTCGGCGATGCGGGCAATCATGCTGGCCTTGTTCACACCGTACGGAATGGATTCGAACACCAGGCGCGTCCGACTGCGGCCGGGAATCTCCTCGATGCGGCCCTCGGCCCTTACCACAATGCGTCCGCGCCCGGTCTCGAAGGCTTCGCGTATGCCGTCCGTGCCCAGAATTTGGCCACCCAAGGGAAAGTCGGGTCCCTTGACATAAACCATCAGTTCATCGATGGTCAAGTTGTGCCGCCGCTCCCAGTTGTCGATGATGAATTTCTGAGCCTCCACAATCTCGCCCAAGTTGTGGGGCGGGATGTTGGTGGCCATGCCCACTGCAATGCCGGTGGTGCCGTTGATCAGGAGGTTTGGAACCTGGGCCGGCAGGACTACGGGTTCCTGGAGCGAATCGTCGAAGTTTTCCTTCCATGCAACGGTGTCCTCGTCAATGTCGCTCAGCATGGACGCGGCCAGGCGCGCCATGCGCGCTTCCGTATACCGCATCGCAGCCGGGTTGTCTCCGTCCACCGAGCCGAAGTTTCCCTGTCCGTCCACCAGGGGATACCGCAGGCTGAAATCCTGTACCATGCGCGCCATGGATTCGTAGACCGAACCGTCGCCGTGCGGATGATACTTGCCCAGCACTTCGCCGACAATGCGCGCCGATTTCTTGTAGGGGGAGCCCGGACGCAACCGCAAATCCGAATGCATGGCATACAGAATTCGACGTTGGACGGGTTTCAATCCGTCGCGGGCATCCGGCAAGGCGCGCGACACGATCACGCTCATGGCGTAATCGACAAAGCTGCCCTCCACCTCGGTGGTTAGGGCTTGGGGCTCAACCCTCCCCAAGTAGTTCGGCACCACCGCCTGAGTGGTGCCGGCATGATTGCCAAGGGATTGATCCGGCGGATCCTGAGGTGTGTAATCGGCCATAAAAGCGCCCCTGTCAGCAGCACTCTTCCTAGCCGCAGCGGGGCCGCAATTATACCAATTTGAAGGCAGTTGGAGCCGGAGTCACAACAGTTCGGAATCCAAGGGGCCGGGGGCATGCCCCCGGTGGTGTTGCGCCCCTGCCGCCAACCCCGCAAGCACGGCCCGGGCAATCCAGGTCAGGATGCCGTGTCGGCTTCAATCTCCCGGAGGACCTCCAGCACGTCGGCATCCGCGGCAGCGGGTGGTTCCGCGGCTTCAGCGGCTTCCGCCTCGACCCGTGCCTCTCGGTTGGCCTGGGTTTCGGCTTCGGCCTCAAGGGCAGCCTGGTAGGCCACGGCCTCTGCCCATGACTCCCCTTCCCGCACGACTCCGATTTCGACGGTTGTTTCAATGTCCTGCATCAACCGGATGCGCACGTTCGATACACCCAACTGCCGAATGGGGCCGTCCATGAGGAAGGTGCGCCGATCCACTTCAAGGTCCTTGTCCGCGCGGATGCGGTCCTCGATTTCCTGGGCTGTTACGGACCCGTACAATCGATTGGTGTCGCCGGCCATTTCCTCGAAGAGGAACTGACTGCCGCCCAGGACTTCGGCGACGGCATTGGCCTCCTGCTGCAGACGGGCCAGCTTGGCCACGCCTGCTCGCCTAATCTCATCCGCCTGCTTCAAGGCGCTCGGCGTGGCCCAAATTGCCAGGTTGTTCGGCAACAGGTAGTTGCGGGCGAAGCCGCGGGCCACTGTCCTCACGTCACCTGCCACACCCAGACCGTCGACCGGTTCTTTCAGTAATACCTTGCTTCTGGCCATGGCAGACGAACCAACCTGATTTGAACACGCGAATCAGCCTGGAATTATAGGGACCGGAACACGAACCGCCAACAATCCGGGCTGGCGGTACGGTGGCTCAACGGCGGACGCTGCTTTCTCAAGGTCCCATTAGAACAACCGTTTTGCCAAACCGAGCAGGCCTTGGGCCCAAGGCACGGTGTGGGTGACCCCGGTGGGCCGGCGCCATCTGTCCCGGTGACGCAGATACCACTCGAAGTTGCGGACAAGCGCATCGCGATTTGAATAGGTGGGATTGAACCCCAGCAGGTTCCGGGCACGCGTGATGTCCACGGCGGAATTCACCGTCAAGTTGCGGAACACCCAGGGATAGACCGGTGACAGGCCCAACCGGTGGGCAAGCCCCAGCAGCCATCCCGCGGGCGCACTGGGAAGCGGCAAGACCCTTTTGCCGAAACCGGCGTAGTCCAGTACCGCTTGAAAGTCCGACTTCAGGGTTCCGAATTCGGACGCGCCGATGTTGAAGGTCCGGTTGGCATGCTCGGGGCCACTCGTCAAAGCCTGGACGGTAACATTACATAAATCTGCTACATCCAGCAACTGGAACTGGTGTTGGCCTCCGCCCGGCAACGGAAAGCCGCGGCCATCCGCAGCCCAGTCGTAGAGGAGACCGAATATGCCAAGCCGTTCCGGACCAATGAACGACTTGGGGCGGAGGATCGTGACGGCAAAGTCCGGGGAGCGGAATTCGCGGCCAAGGGTTTCCGCCTCGGCCTTGGCTCTGCCGTACGGGCCGATGCCGTCCAGCGGGGCACTCTCGCAGGTGTTCAACTGGTCATGGATGCCGTATACGGCCGTACTGGAAATGTGGACAAACCGTGAAAGGCCCTCCCTTTGGGCAACTTCCAGGCAGTTGCGTGTCCCGTCCACGTCCACGGAGCGAATGGTGGCGGAATCCTGCAAGGGGAGCGCGGCGGCCGCATGGACCATGCAATCGGCCCCGGATGCAGCCTGCCGAACGGCGTCCGGATCCCGGATGTCGCCGATCACCATGTGAATGCGCGTTGCGAATTCGGGTCTGCATGGTTCCAGATCAAGTACGGACACCGTCCAGCCGAGTTCCAGCAAGTAGCGGACAAGGTTGATCCCGAGGAAGCCGGAACCTCCGGTGATGACTGCGTGGCGGTTGACATCCATGCCGGGAAGCGCCGTTTCAGTTCGTCCCGCTCCAGTCGCGAAGCAGGTGGCGATTGGTTTCGAATGCAATCGGGCTTGGCAGTTGGCCGCGCTTGAACCACCGGACCTCGTCGGCGTCGTCGCCTGCCTGCGGAGGTTGCGCCGTGTCGGCGGGAACCGCCGCATAGGCGATGACGACACCGGTGATCCTGCCGTCCCCATACATGGAAAACACTCCCAGGAGCTTCAGGTCGGTTACGGTCAGGCCGCACTCCTCCGCAACTTCCCTGGCCACCGCCGCCTGCGGAGTCTCGGCCACGTTCATGAACCCGCCGGGCAGGCACCAGGAACCGGCTTCAGGATCGTTCAAGCGCTTGACGAGCAGGATGGAGTCGGCATCAAGGATCATGGCAACAACAGCTACCTTCGGCTCGTCGTAGAACCGGACATCGCACAGCCGGCACACCTTGTATGGAGTTTCGCCGTCGATTTCCGGCACCAATTCCCGACTGCATTGCGGGCAATAACGGTAGTGTCGAATGGGCATGGAGTTCAGGGGCGGGACAGGGCTGCAGGTACCGGTTGGACTGGCACCCATGTGGACAAGCATGGCCGCATGCCGAGGGGCCGCCAGGTGATACACTGCCGACGGTCAGCCGGGAATCCGGCTGTCTGCCCCGGACCGCAAGGCGACCTCAGGAATCCAACATGATATTCGGTGGGATTGAAACCGGCGGAACCAAGACAGTTTGCGCCGTGGGAACCGGACCGGATGACATACGGGAAGAGGCGCGGTTTCCGACAGACAGCCCGGATGCAACCATCGGCGGCTGCATCGACATGTTCAAGCGGTGGCAGCCGGACCTGGCGGCGGTCGGCATCGCGTCCTTCGGACCAGTGGACCTTGATCCGGGTTCCGACACCTACGGGTATGTAACCACAACCCCCAAGCCCAACTGGCAGTACATCAACCTGGCCGGACGGGTACGGGACGCCCTGGGCGTGCCGGTGAGCTTCGACACCGACTGCAACGGCGCGGCACTGGGCGAACACATGTGGGGCGCGGCGCAGGGATTGGACACTTTCATTTACCTGACGGTCGGCACCGGCATTGGCGGTGGCGGCATGGTCGGCGGCCAAATGCTCCACGGCATGCTGCACCCGGAAATGGGCCATGTTTCGGTTCCGCACGACTGGGAACAGGATCCCTATGAGGGTTGGTGCCCCTATCACGGCGATTGCCTGGAAGGGCTCGCCGCGGGCCCTGCGCTGGAAGGCCGGTGGCGGGCCAGAGGCGAGACTTTGCCGCCTGATCATCCCGCATGGCCGCTGGAAGCCCAGTATCTTGCTTCCGGCATCATCAACATCCTGTACGTGTTGTCTCCGCAAATTGTGATTCTGGGAGGGGGCGTCATGGACAACCGTTTCCTCTACGGGATGGTACGAAAGGAGGTCCTGCGTCAAATGAACGGGTACCTCCAAATTCCCAGGCTCCTTGACAGTCTCGAGTCCTTCATCGTTCCTCCGGCCTTGGGTAACAAGTCGGGTGTCCTAGGTGCGATCGCCATGGCCATCAAGGCCCATGCCTAACGAGGCTTGTGTCCGCAGTTGGCGGCGGCGGCGGTGAACCCGGCCGGCTTGACTGATGGCGCTCTCCGCAGGGACCCACGGCTCGCATCGGCGGCGCAATGCGTTGACCGGTGAGTGGGT
The DNA here is from genome assembly GCA_964566955.1 of uncultured Caldilineaceae bacterium. Lineage (GTDB taxonomy): Bacteria > Chloroflexota > Anaerolineae > Caldilineales > Caldilineaceae > Bin34. The sequence goes on from CAZMKQ010000013.1 coordinate 49,026, forward strand.
ACTGAATTCACCACAACGTTTGCAGCGTCCCTGGCAGGGACATACCGAGTCGATTGCGACGGATCGGTCCGAGCCGTACGTAGCCGACTGCTATCTGTGTCCCGGCAATCAAAGGGCCAACGGTGAAGTCAACCCGCAGTATCACGATGTCTTCGTGTTTACCAACGACTTTCCGGCCTTGCAGGCCGAACCAGCCGGAACCTTCGACGCCGGGCAGCCCGAATTGTTTCGTTCGGACCACGCAACGGGTCTGTGCCAAGTGGCCTGTTACTCGCCGCGACACGACCTGACCCTGGCCGACCTGGATCACACAGCGGTGACCAGGGTGGCCCGGTTGTGGTCCGACTTGGACCGCGAGGCAGGGGAAAGATCAGACATCCATTATGTGCAGATCTTCGAAAACCGCGGCGAGATCATGGGATGCTCCAATCCTCATCCCCATTGCCAGCTCTGGGCCACCGACCACATACCTTGGCTGCCGGCCCAGGAACAGGACCGTCAGATCCGCTATCTGCGCAGCCACGGGTCGCACCTGCTGATTGACTACCTTGACCAGGAACTGTCGGCCGGCGAACGACTGGTATGGACCAACGAAGAGTGGGCTGTGCTGGTTCCTTGGTGGGCCGTGTGGCCGTTCGAAACCCTGGTACTACCCCGACGCCAGGTTGCGCGCCTGCAGGACCTGACCAGTGAACAACAGGCCGCGCTGGCCGGAGCCCTGAAAGTCTTGCTGACGGCCTACAACCGCCTCTTCAACACCGGAATGCCGTACTCCATGGGTTGGCATGGCGCACCTTGTGACGGCACGCACGATCAAGGGTCGCCTTGGCAGTTGCACGCCCACTACTACCCTCCGCTGCTGCGGTCGGCTACGGTGCGGAAGTTCCTGGTCGGGTACGAAATGCTTGCGCAACCCCAGCGCGACTTGACCCCCGAGCAGGCGGCGGCGCGCCTGCGCGACTTGACCGGTTGATCAACATCAACTCGACAACCCGCGGTCGGCCAAGCTACGCGATGGGAACGCCATGAGCGGGATGCCTTTGTCCCCCTTGCGGGAGTGCGTGCCAAACTTCAGTGCCGGCAGGGACCGCGCGACGGTGGACATGCTTTGCCACACCGTGTCCGCGGCCGGAGTCGCGCTCCTGGACACGCACGTGGATGCCCACTACAACCGCTGCGTGCTCACGTTCGCCGACAAGTTTGAGAAGTTGGCGGCAGCTGCACTGGGCCTTGTGGAGGCGGCGACCAGCAATATCGACATGACGAAACATGCGGGTGCCCATCCCCGCCTGGGGGCTGCGGACGTGTTTCCGTTCGTGCCATTGCACCACGACGACATCCAGGCATGCGTTGAGGATGTGCGCAAGCTGGCGCAGCGGGTGGGCGAGGAACTGGGCATTTGCGTCTACCTCTACGGCCAGTCCGCGCTGCGACCGGACAGACGCCGTCTGTCGGATATTCGGCGAGGGGAATTCGAGGCCTGGCACGCCGGAATCGGCAAGGATCCCCGCTGGGAACCCGACTTTGGTCCGTCCCGGCCGAGCCGTGGCGGCCCCGTGGTGCTGGGTACGCGGCCCGTTTTGATTGCGATCAACTTCGTGCTGGGGGAACCCGATGCAGCGCTGGCGCGCCGGATTGCTCGTGCCGTGCGCGGGCGTTCAGGACTGCCCGGCATCCAGGCCCGCGGCTTTTCCATCGGAGCGCAGGTGCACGTCAGTTGCAACATCCTTGACTGGAGACAGACGGGTCCGCGAAGGCTGTTCGACCGGATTAACGATCTCGCCATGCAGGCTGGTAACAGCGTGTTCCATACCGAAGTGGTTGGGTTGATTCCCGGTGCGGCACTCGCCGAGGGAGATGCCGAGGCCATGCGCATCGTCGATTGGTCCGATCACAGAATCCTTGAGAGCAGAATTGCCTCGGTTCGGTCGTCGACAACGCCTGAACATTGCTAGGCTGGCCTGGGCAGGTCCAACCCGGACGTTCAACTGTGCCCGTTCCCTGCCACCCGACTCTGCCATCGTTCTACCCACGTAACCTTGTTCGGCTCGGCCAACCGCCGGGCACCTGTTGTCTCAGGAGCGCACATGTCCGCCACCGTAATCAGAATCCAAGGCGACGACTTTGTTGTGAATGGCCTGCCTGCCTGCCCCGATGCCGTCTGGGAAGGGCACAGAGCGGAGGGCCTGCTTCTGAACAGCCGCATGGTTCAGGCTACCTTCGATGACCTCAATCCAGCCACCCGGCATCTTTGGGACGGGCCGGACGGGGCCTGGGATCCGGACCGCAACACGGACGCGTGTGTTCGGGCGATGGCCGCCTGGCACGCCGCCGGCCTCAACTGCATCACGGTCAACCTGCAGGGAGGCAGTCCCTTCGGGTATTCCAAGGATCAGCCATGGCACAACTCCGGCTTTGGGGCGGACGGCAGTCTCGACCTGCACTACTGGCGGCGCCTGGACCGGGTATTGGCCAAAGCCGACGCCTTGGGCATGGCGGTGATCGTCGGGTTGTTCTACTTTGGTCAATTTCACCGATGCCGGTCGGACGACGCGGTGCGCACGGCAGTGGCGGGAGCGATCGGGTGGCTGGCCGAAAGCGGTCACCGCAATGTTCTCCTGGAACTGGGCAACGAAGTGGACATTGTGCGGGATCCATGGGGTTACGGGGACTCGCTCGTGTCCGTGCATCGCACACCGGAGTTGATGGACTTTGTCCGGAGCCGTATAGCTGCTTGCTTCACAGACGAATGGGACCTGCCGGTCAGTACGAGTCTCAAGGGCGGATCCGTCCCGTCGGACGCGCTGTTGGACGTGCTGGACTTCGTCCTCCTGCATGGCAACGGCGTGTCCGATCCCCTGCGCATCGCGGAGATGGTTCGCCGGACCCGGAGTTCACCGGCATACCGGGGTCAACCCATCCTTTTCAACGAGGACGACCACTACGGATTTGACGCGCCGCTTTGCAATATGACTGCCGCCATCTCGGAACACGCGGGTTGGGGATTCTTCGACTATCGCCGCAGCCACGAAGACTGGCGGGAGGGATTCCAGAGCGTTCCGGTCGATTGGAGCATCGGCAGTGAACGCAAAAGGGCCTTCTTCTCCCTGGTTGCGCACATCACCGGCAATCCTGGCCCCCCCTGACCCATGTCGCGGTCCGTCAATCGCGCTGGGACCGGAAACCCCGGACCATCAGGCCCTGTTCCTGGCTCGCGTCGTGTTCGCCCCGTGCACTGCGATTCTCGACTGTGGTGCCGCCGGCAACAATGTAGTCGTCGGGCCTGCGGTAGCGATGGATGAAAACCGGCCGCGGCATGTCGGTGAAGTTCGGCTTGGATCCGTGCACTGTCCTGACATGGAAGAAGATCGCGTCGCCGGCATTGCCTTCAATCGGCAGCGCCGCTTCCCACGGCCATTCGCCGCCGTCAAGGCCCAGGTGCGAAAACGTGTCCACATGGTCCAGCTGGCCAAGTTTGTGGGTGCCCGGGACGACATGCAGGGCACCCCGTTCCACATTGGTGTCGACGCAGTACACCAATACGCCGACCGGTCCCAGATAGCGGTGTTCGAAGTAGGCCGAATCCTGGTGGAGGTGCTTGGGATGGCCTCCGGCCGGCTCCTTGACCAGGCACTGCCCCAGGTTGAAAGTCTCGATGTTGGGACCGAGGATGGCTTCCACGATGTCCAGCAGATCGGGTTCCAGGGCCGACTGCAGCAGGGCCGCGCTCGTTTTGTAGTTCGTTCCGGTGACCATGATCTGCTGTTGCCGCACATATCCGGCCGGCGACGGGATGAACAGGGAGCCGTTCGGGGTGTGCCAGCCGACATCGGACTTTGTGGCGGTGTCCAACTGGGCAATGGCCTCGTCCGTGGTCTGCATGATGTCCCGGCGGACGGCGGCGACGTGGCGTTTCATCAGTCCGCGGACCACCATCGCGCCTTGCTCAAGAAACACCTCGGCCATGCGGTTGCTTTCAGTCCCCCCCGCAATGAAATCGAGGTCGGCCACGGTGGCAGCAGGCAGCTGCGCTCTAATGGATGGAGTTGTCGGGTTGGCCACTGCAGGCATGATCAGGTGTTGTCCTGGTCCGTTTGATGTCCGGGGGCACACTGTGTGTGCTGTCAATAGAATCTAGCAGGAACTGTCATACGCCTAATGTGGAATTGGGAGTTGACCCAAAAAGGGGAAGCCGCGCAGAATGAAGGCACTTAGCAAAGCCACATTCCGGGGGTTCCCCATGGCGCGCAGTATAGCATTCGAGGATTTGGCCACGGTGGTGTACGTCTGGGTGGACGACTGGTTCCAGGGCCACGCGGCCGGCGGACGACTGGGCCAGGCGGGGGCCAAGCCCCGCTTCAGCGACAGCGAAGTGATCACGCTCCTGCTGCTCATGGATTTCCTGCCCTTTCCGGGGGAGACCCAGTTCCTGGGCTTCGTGCGGGCCAACCACCGG
>CAZMKQ010000014.1:0-50333 GCA_964566955.1 uncultured Caldilineaceae bacterium
GTCCAGTTCGCACTGATCGTGGAAGCCCTGAAAGTAGTGTGAACAGGCCCTAGTCGCCACTACGGCCGCCTGTGCGAATCCAAGACCCAGACCCCAGGCGACGATGGTGCTCAAGACCCCACCGACAAGATACCTCATGCAACTCCGACGAGACTTCGACACTTTAGGACCATCCGTTGAAAGGATTATGGATCGACTCCGAATTGCCCGCACTTGACCGGCGCGCCAATCCGGTGGACAACGCTCCGCCGCCGAAGGCCCGCATCGAACCTGGAATTGGTGGAATCTCGCGATTGCTCGCGATTCCCGGCAAATCGGCGCTCTCAGAATGGCCTGGAAAGCCGGATTCAGGTGTCCTGCGACCAATGGCACGTCGGGAATTCGAGGGTTTTGGTCGGGTCGGTGCCTGAGAGGGTATCCCCGGTGTTTCGCATGGTCACCGGCGGACCCGTGCATCCTCGCCGGCGGCAGCGCCTGGCGGAGACCTGGGATGCCATCCTGACGCCCGCCCTGGACCACTACGCGCGTCTGCCCCCGCTCCCCAAGGGCCGGCGGCGCGGCCACAACCTGGCCCGGGCCCTGAGCCGGCATCGGGACGCCTGTCTGCGCTTCCTGACCGACCCGGCCATCCCCTTCACCAACAACCTGGCGGAGCAGGCCCTGCGCATGATGCGCCTGCAGATGAAAATCTCGGGCTGTTTCCGGACCGCGGAGGGGGCCCGCCGCTTCACCGACCTGCGCAGCCTGATGGAGACCGACCGCAAGCAGGGACGCAACCTCCTGGCCGGCCTGCTGCCGCCCGCACCGGCACCCGCTGCGCCCGCGCGCCCGCCTTAAGCCCCGACCGGCACAGGAACCCGGTGTGCCCCTGCACCAGTACCTGAATAGTTACTCCCCGGTGTCCACAAATGGGCCTCTACTTTGCACCCGTCCTAGTCCAAGGCGCTGGTTAACCGAGTAAGGATTCCAGGGTTCTTGAGCCGTAGATCTATAGAGATACAGTGCCTTTAAGTTATATCAACTTGAACATTGATCAGAAATAGGCAACATATTATCAACCTCGGCTATCTGATGCGTGTCCAGCAGCAATCCAAGCCATATGGTCCGCCTGGTAGTGCTTCGCAACCTGCTCTCAATCCTGGTTCCGGTGTTGCTGCTCGGCGGCTGCATCATGCCGTCTGCCGAAGACGAAACGTCTGTGCCCGCCGATCCGGCGGTGGCGGAACCCGCACCGCAGACTTCAACTTCCCCAGACGTGACTGTAACCGGAACGGTCGTCAACCTGCGCCGGGGACCAGGCACCGACTACCCGGCGGACGGGCTGGTGTATGAAGGCGACCAGGTGAGCGTGACCGGCCGCAACGCCGCTGGCAACTGGCTGCAGATCATGCACCCCGCGGCCACGGGTGAACGCGTCTGGATCTACAGACCGTTGACCGATGTTGACGCCGCCACCGTGCAGGCGTTGGCCGAGATCGCCACCGTTAAAGTTGCGGTATCGACGCCGGCCGACCTGAGCCACTGCGTCCAGTGGCACACCGTTAATCCCAACGAGACGCGCCTGCAGCAAATCACCGACTGGTTCGACCTGGACCTGCCGGCCGTCGCAGCGCTGAATGGAATGGATCCCGAAGCCCCCCTGACGACCGGCGAGCAGATCTGCCTGTCCGCCACCGAACAGGTATAGCCACGGCCGGTGGCGGAATCCCCGGCCCCGCAGCCTCAACCCGCTCCGGTCGTTAGTGGCCAGCCTTGCATTCTGCTGGCCGATACGGCAGGCCAGATGTCCCATCTGGCCAAGGCAAACCGATGGGGCTTATATCGCTAAGTTGACAGCGTGGGTCTGACTGAAGCCACCTTGGCGCGCCAAGGTGCTACACTGGTCCCAAGAACGAAGGCCGGGATTGGTGCCCGACCTTCAAACCGGACACGGTGCAGATAGCCACCATGACCAGCCAGCCCCATTCTACAACCGAACCAGCCCCGACGATACACCGCACCTTGCGCGTGCGCCTGTATCCTGGCGATGCCGAGACCGGAAACCGGCTGGCGGGCACGGCGGGCGCGTACCGGTTCGTATACAACCGGCTGCTGGGCGATCAGAACCGCCTGTATGCCATGTGGCGGGCGCTCCACGTGCCCGCACTGCACTGGCCGGAAGTCCGCGGCCGCACCACCGATTGGGGCCGGGTCATGCGCAAGGCCATGGGGTCCTCGCCGTCAACCGCGTACTTCACGTTCAGCCAACGCTTCAGGGACCTGTGGGACGATCCCGAACTGGCCTGGCTGCGGGAGTACCCGTACAAGGTGCTGCGCAACGCCGGCAAGGACCTGTCGCTGGCGTTCGCACACTACTTCAGGGCCCAGGCCGAGTTTGCGGAACGCGGCGAGGAGATGCCGGTGCGCAAGTCGGACGGCAAGCCCCTTGCGCATCCGCGTTTCAAGTCGCGGTTCCGGGGCGAACCGTCGTTCGGCATCCCCGACGGCGTATCCATCCGGGACGGACGCTTGCGCGTGCCCAAGGTCGGGTTGCTGCGCATGGGCCCGTTGCGCCTGTATGCGGATTGCAAGCCCCTGACCGTGCGCGTGCGGCGCGAGGCACACGGCGCGCATCCCAAGTGGTACGCGTACATCTGCTTCGAGGTACCTGCGGACCATGCGGACGTGGTGCAACCCGCACCGGACGGCGCCCTGGGGTTGGACCGCAACGTGGGGCAGGCGACGGACAGCGATGGCAAGGTCCATGACATGCCGGACACGGACCGCACGGACGCACAGATCAAACGCCTGCAACGCGAACTCAGCCGCAAGCAGGGTTGGGGCCCCCGGTCGCGCGGCCAGCGCAAGTCGAACCGGGGTCGTCGCATCAATGGCCGGCTGCAGAAACTCCACAGGAAGCGCGCCCGCAAACGCGACGACGCCACCCACCAAACCAGTCGCAAGCTGGCGGACACGGCCCACACGGTCGTCGTTGAGGACCTGCACACCAAGGCCATGACGGCCTCGACCCAGGGCACGGAGGCGGCACCCGGCCGGAACGTGAAGCAGAAGGCCGGCCTGAACCGGGAGATCCTGGCGAGCGGCTGGGGCGGCCTCGAGCGCAAGCTGGACTACAAGGCGGGCGTGCTGGTGAAGGTCGATCCTGCCTACACGTCGCAAGCCTGCAGCCGGTGCGGGTACACGGACAAGTCAAACCGGCCGTCGCAGGCGGTCTTCCGGTGCGGGGTCTGCGGGTTCCGCCTGAACGCCGATCACAACGCGGCGATCAACATCCTGACGCGCGCGGGGCTTCCGCACGTGTCCGCCAAGGGCCCGCGGGCAAGGGGCTTCTGCGCGGCGAGGGGCGATCCCGTGAGGGACCCCTGTGACCCGCGAACCGGATCGGGGGTTGGCGTTGTCAACTTATCGATATAAGCCCCAAACCAATACCACCGGCAGAACTTCCACAAGCTGCAAGCCAACACCTACGTGGTTCCGCTCATCGACGACGGCAGCGGCAATCCCGCTGGCTTCGGTCCCTGCATGGAAGTGACGCGCGCTCGGTGACAGGGAGGAATTGAACCTGCAACCGCGCAGGAGGCGAGGACTTGCCTGCCATACGGGACGGGTACGCCTGCGAACCAACGGAGGACGGCAATCCACCCCGGCTAGCCAGGTAGGCGACGGGGACCAGTTCGAGACCTTCCTTGAGAAGTCAGCCCTAAACCATCGCCTGTCCCGTTGCGCTTGGCATCAGCGCTGGAAACCATTTGTTGCCAACGAGTGCCATCCGCAGGTATCGCGTGTTGCCATCCGAGTACCAGCTCGGTTCCGTCAAATCCTCGCTTCAAGCAGCGCCAAGCTGCCCCAATGTTCTTGTCCCACCCGTCTGTACCACGCGACACCCGGGATCATTCGGTTCCAGGCCGCACCACGCGAAACCGACCGGAGAGGTTCCGGTCGGCGGCGCGGGCAATTGAGCCCCAGATAGCCTGTCTTGGTACGACAATCAGGTGGAGATGGCGGGAATCGAACCCGCGTCCGAAACAGTGTCCCGAAAACGTCTACAAGCTTAGTCGCCGGATTATGGGTTTTAGCCGACTTCGTATCCCCGGCGACGGGGACGAAGGGGCGAGTCGATGGTCTTGGGCAGCCCTATCGACGTCCGGCTGCTGCATCCCCCAGTGTCTGACGGCCTCACGGAAACCTGCGGGCGGCATTCCCGTGGACCGAGACCCAACCTGAGTTGGGCCGGATGCCTAACTCTGGCTTACGCAGCCACGCCGCCAAGGGCGGGAGCAGCGGTGAAGCCAAAGTTGAAGCTCATACCTGTGTTCTTGGCACTTGTATGTTGTGTGCGCCTTTTTTACGTGGGAGTCGCTCCACGGCTTGCGGTTCGCGGATCCAGTTGCCCCGTCGAAGCCTGTTCATCCCCCTGTGACCCTTGACCAAGACAGGGCGGGATTGTACAACAAAACCCGCGGTCCGAAAGGGGTCTGGCGAACCAAATCCGTGCGTCTGCCCTGGAACCGTGCACGTCGAGTGTCGGCCCTTACACGATCAGCATGGCATCCCCGAAGCTGTAGAACCGGTACCCCTCGCGGATGGCTGCGGCGTAGACCTCCAGCAACATCGTCCGGCCACGGTCGGGATCGGCATGCACCTCGCCGATGAAGGCACTGATCATGAACAGCGGCGTGGACCGCGGCAGATGGAAATTGGTCAGGATGCAGTCCACTACCCGAAACCGAAATCCGGGATAGATGTAGGTGTCCGCCAGCCCGGCCACTGGCCGGAGACCGGGGGCTCCGGGAGCGGATTCATCCTGCCGGACCGCCCATTCCAGCGTGCGGGTCGTCGTGGTGCCCACACTCAGAATGCGGCCGCCGGCCGCCCGGCAGCGATTGACGGCCTGCGCGGCGGCCGCCGGGACTTCCACGGGTTCTCCCGATAGGGTGTGCTGCGTCAGGTCGCCGGCTCGCACCGGGGCAAACGTATCTCTGCCAACCTGCAACGTCACCGGACATATCCCCATGGAGGCTTCGGCCACCGCGTCCAGCAGGTTTTTGGTGAAATGCAGACCGGCCGTCGGGGCCGCCACGCTGCCGACTTCCCGGGCGTACACGGTCTGATAGCGCTCCCGGTCGCCGGTGAAATCCTTGATGTACGGCGGCAACGGTACGGTTCCATGCCTGGCCAGCACAGCGGCGTTCAGGGCACAAGACATGTTGATGATGCGCGTACCGTCGTCACCGATCTCCTGCACTACAGCCGGCATCTCGGTTCCGTCGGAGCCAATCAGGGACAAACTTCCGCCACGGGCAGGTACCGAACCTCGGATCAGGCACCGCCAAACCCGATAGTCCGGATCCATGGCCTCCAACAGCGTCACCGACAGGCGGCCGCCGGTGTCCCGACGGGCACGGAACTGGTACTCCGACACCCGCGTGTTGTTGTGCACCAGCAAATCGGTCTTCCGCAACAGATCGGGCAGTTGCCTGAACCGCAGGTGCCGGCAGGATCCCGTGCGGCGATCCAACACCAGGAGCCGACTGGCATCCCGCGGATTCGCAGGCTGCTGGGCAATCAAGCCGGCGGGAAGCTCGAAGTCGAAGCGCGCGGTGTCCATGCACCAAGCTTAATCAAATTAATCAAAGAGACCCGACCAAGTCGGGTCTCCTCGAAGGTGGTCCGGCAGGACACAGGTCAGGCTGGGCGACGCTTGTTGTCGAATTCCCTCCACAGTTCCCTGGTCTTGCCATTGGCTGCTTCAACCCCTTCCTTCAGGGCCTTGTCAAGCCTTGACTGGTAGGTGTTGTCGTAGGCGGTGCCGGGATTGGGCCCAAACACATGGCCCACCAGCCAACCCACGGCCGCACCCACACCCACGCAGAACAGAAACTGTACGGTTCTCATGATTTATGCACCGGCCCGCAACCGGTCGGTAAGCCCTTCCAGACTGGTGGCCGGCGGAGCGGAGTCACCCTCTGTTGAGGCCGGCGTCTCGACATTATCCTCGACCGGGATCACAATGGCCAGGAGCAGGTAGAAGAAGCCCATGCCGACAAAGGCCGTGGCGAAACCGAGCAACACAAACCCGATGCGAATCAGCACCGGATCCACGCCCAGCGACTGACCCAGGCCGCCGCAGACACCGAACAGCACCCGGTCCTTGCGGGAACGGGACAGACCGGAGAAGCGGTGGAGTTTGGCTCCGACCTTTTGCCGGGCAGCTCCCAAGTCCGCCATCTGGTCGCGCATGGTCTCTCCATTGCTGCGATTGCGAAACTTCTTCAGGGCATAGAACCCGATGGCGATCAGCAGGATCGGTCCGATGGTCATGCTGCCCACGGAGATCAGGAAGTCGAAGATGCCGAGATTGGATGCCAGCAGCACGATGCCGACTGCAATCAGACCCCATGCGACCCACACGCCGTGCTTCGCCTTGAGGCTGGCGGTGGCCGGGGCCGTGATGCCCTCTTCCGACGTTCCCACCGGCAGGAACAGCCAAAACAGAATGTACAGGGGCAGGGCGCTGCCGATTGAGAATACAATCAAGCCAAGCCAAATCAACCGCACGATGCCTTCCGACACCGACAGGTAGTCGGCCATGCCCCCGCATACGCCGCCAAACACCTTCTTGCGGGGGTGTCGCATCCAGCGACGGCGGGCCGTGGACCGAGGCTCCGGTTCCACCGGCTGCTCGGCAGGTTGCCCGGGGGCTCCGGCCTCTTCCGTAGCATCCGGGTTCGCCGCATTCTCTTCCACCGACTGCGAGGCACTCTCCTCGATCGGTTCTTTCGTGTCCATCCTATGCTCCTTCCCTGGAAATCCCGCTTGCGAGGCAATTATCCGCCATCTTCGGTTGCGCTTGAGACCTGTACCGGACGCAAGCTCATTTATACATACGCCCTTGGCGACCCCGCGGTTGCAGGATTGGCAACCGCAACGAGCGAACCCATCGGCGGAGCTGCAATGGGCATCGGATCGCCCAATCTGGTAGGCTGAATTGGTGCCCCCAATTCCCATCCGCCGCAATTTCAGCGACCGGTCCGCCACGGCCCGGCACCTTCCTGCCAAGCGCATGCCCCCGCACCCCATCACACCGGGACAGGCCCGGCACACTCCAACTTGGCGCTGGACGGGTCTGCTCATCCTGTGTCTGGCGGTGGCCGCAACCGTGTCGTCGCTCCAGCCGCGTCCAGGCCTTGCCCAGACCGGTTCCGCGTCGCCAGCCACCGACTTGGCGTACGTCTCCCGACTGCGCATCCACAATTTGGATCCGGCCGAGGTTGTCGCGTGCGAGCTGATCCTGATTGACGGCGTCGGCACCGAAGCAGACCAGTCCCTCGCCGTCCGCCTTAGGCCGCGCGTCACCGAGATTGTGGACCTGAACGACTTTCCCGGCCTGGCGACCGGGGCCTACGCCGGCTACCTGGACTGCAGCCACGCCGTCTCCACGGTCCTCATCTACGGCGAACCGGGCGACCGCATCTATACCGCCTATGCCGGCACGGACGAACAGCAGACATCCCGGGAATGGCAGGTGTTGGAGGCCTACACCGGCTTCGGGAACTCCGAATTTGCCACCAGCATCATCGTCCAAAACGCAGGTGCGGAACCGAACGACCTGACCATCCGGTTCCTGTCCCGCAGGGACGGCAGCCTGCTCCACACAATCAGCCTGGCCGGGCTTCCGGCCTGGTCAACGGCTGAAGCCGACCTGGTGGACTTCCCCGCCCTGGCCGAGCATGAGACCGTGCGGGCCGAGGTGGCAAGTTCGGGCCCCTCCGCGGTTCTGGTCTTTCACCATGATGTTGGCGACGACAACGACGACTCCGCCTTCCGCTTCCCCCGGGCCGCCTTTGTGCCCTCCCACGCAACGGCAACGCGCTTCGCCTACCCGGCCATGCTGGTGAATTATCAGGAATTGAACACCACCTTCCAGGTGCTGGGTTTGGGATCCGAACCCGTCCGCCTGTCGGTCGAATATCCGGGATTCGGCACGCAGGAGTGGGAACTGACCCCGGGACGGGTGACCACCATTGGCCGTCCCTCGTTCATGCCGAAAGGCTCCTACGTCGCGTCGGTGGTGATCACCGCCTCGCATCCGATCGCCATGCAGGCGCACACGCGCCACGCCAACGGCAGCATCGCCATCCTGACGGCCACCGAGCAGGCCGGCACCAAGGTCAGCGCGCCGTTGATCCTGCGGCGCCGCGACGGCTTCAGTTCGATGGTCACCTGCCAGAACCTCGGCGACCGGGCCACCGAGGTTATTTTTGAACACGTGGGGCGGTTTGCCCGGATCAAGTACGTCGAACCAGGCCACTCCATCACGCGGCACATGGTTCAGGAGAACCTCCTGCCCAACAATTACGACGGGACGATGGTCATCCGGGCCGAGCAGCCCATCAAGTGCGTCGTGGCCCAGCTGCGGGACCCGCCCGCGGACGAAGCTCCGGGCGCGGCACCGGCCCTGTCGGAGGCTGCCGAAGTTCGGTCGCTGCTTGTGTACGAGGGGCTGGCGACCCCCTGAACAGCCAGCTCGGCACAAACAGGTTCCTGCCAAACCCGACCGCGCGGTTCCGAACGCCAGGGACCTGCGCGGATGCTTTCGTGAACGTTGCCCGAACCGCGCGGCGCTCCCGTTCCGGTCTCGATGCCTCCTACGGATCGTTGCCTCGCAACTTCCGGGCAATTTCGTCCGTCAGTTCCTCCACTTCCGTGTGGGGGTCCAGTTCTTCCATGTGGGGAATCAGTTCCGCCAAGCTCATGGCCGCCCACAACTCCTCGGCATGGATCTCTTTTAGTTTTAGTTGGGTGTCGGTTTCCTGCTCGGCAAACCGCGCCAAACGCAGGACCTGAGCCTTCGCTTCGGCCCGGACTGCCTCCAGGTGCCTTGCCGTCTTGGGGTAAACGAAGTCCGCTGCGTCTTCTTCGTCGTCGTCCCACAGCGGCAGAAGTCCCTCCAGAAAGTACATGACGCTGAACCGGAACGTCTCCACCAATCCCGCAGCCGTTACTTCCTCGGAGTTCCGACGCGTCCGCGAGTCGTCGAACCTTGACGCCAGGGCCTGAAGCTCATCCAAGTCGTTGAACAGTTGTCCCAGGGCTCCGTACAAATCCAGCATTGCCACGACCGAGATGCCCTGTGAGTCCATCTCGGCCCGCAAGCGTCGGTAGTCCGAATTGGCCATGTCCGCACCTTTGCCCTCCGTTGTCCCTGCACCATGGTAGCAATCCGGGCGGTTTTTTCCCGGTTGTTCCCAACTCTCGATCCGACGGCACCCCGTCGGATACCTGTCATCCACGGGGGGGCGACCGCACCAGTCCGGCGATCGACCGTCGCGCAACAAACAACGAGCGATCCATGCATCCCGCGCTGTCCGGAAAGCATGTTTCGAGACGTCAGTTCACAACCGGAAAGGGCATGTGCAGCGGCGACCATTCCGCGGGCCAGGGGCTGCCTGCACCTTGCTCCGCCCAGTCCGGCAGCGGCAGCCAATGCGGCTGCAGGGTGCCGCCGGTGCGCGACAGCCTGAGTTCCAGCCAGACGCAGGGACTTACGATGACCGGCGGAGCGACCACGAAAGTCACACCATCGACCGGATGCACGTCGTAGACATGTACATGGCCCTGGAACACGGCCCGCACGTTGCCGTGGCGCTCCATGATGTCGAGAACCGAACGGCGGTTGGCAGTTGCCTTGGAAGCCTCCGTTGGCGAATTCGCATTGCTCATGTCCATTAGCAATTGGTGCGTGAAAACAAGCACATTCCGGTTTCCGCATGCCGACAGGGCATCCTCAAACCGCGCAAGTTCCTCCGGCTGTACGTATCCGTATGTTGGATCCGAAGGCAGGGCCGCCTCGATCATGTCGGCATCGTGCCCTTGGCTGTGGAGCAGTTCCAGCTGGGCCCCGACTGCGGGCAGTTCGATGGATTTGCCCAGTCCGGGTTCAAGGCCCAGGGCCCGCGACACCGCGGCGTAGGTCTCGCCCAGCACTGCATCATGGTTGCCCGGCAGCAGGTGAACCGGAAAGGGCAGATCTTGCAGTTCCCGCAGGAACCAGTCCAGGGTCCTGCCGAACTCCGCCGCGGACATGCCGTAGGCACCGCCTCCGCAAACGATGTCTCCCAGATGCACTGCCATGTCCAGTTGGGCGGCCTGCATCTCTTCCCACAGGACGGCCTGGATGTACCGCGTGTGTTGTTGAAGCTGCCGGTCGAATCCGGTGGGACTGTCAGGCCAAAAATGCGTGTCCGACACAATGCCGACGGTAACTGAATCCCGTTGCATGGCTGATTCCTCCTGTAACCTTGGGCAGGCCTGTCGCCACCGGAGAGTCCGATGTTCCCAACCCGGAGTCGGGTTGACCCCGGTATTCAGGGGCGCAAACCGGCCTCCTTGCGTCTTATCCCTTCAGCTTTATTCTGTTCCATGCCCAACATTCCCCACGCACCAGGCGCACCGGTAATTGGCAACCTGCACGCCTTCACGACCGACTTGCGGAAGTTTCTGACCGAACAGTACCTGGCCTTGGGCCCGGTCTTTCGGATTTCGGTCCTCAACCATCGGTACGTCGTGCTGGCCGGACCCGAGGCCAACGAGTTCGTGATGCGGAAAGGCACCGATCATTTCGTGGCGCAGGAAATTTGGGATGGCGTCACCAAGGCTGTGGGTGGGGAGAGTCCATCCATGATTGCCTTGGACGGGCCCCGCCATGCAATCGTACGCCGCGGCCTCAAGCCCGGCTACGCCGCGGGACCTCTCTACGCACGCATGGTCAAGCTGATCGGATGCCAGCTGGACCTCCTGAGAAAATGGCCCCATGCCCGGCCGTTGACCGTGTTTCCGCAGGTAAAGCGGCTCGTGGCCATGCTGCTGGGTTACATGGCGACCAACGAGTCGGCGGAAGATGTCATGGACGACTTCATTTACCTGCTCAAGGCCATGTTGCAAATCCACGTCTTCAAGACCCGTCCGTCGTTCATGCAACACCTGCCCCGGTACACGCGATCGCGTCAGGCCATTCTCGACATGTCCCGGCGCATCTGGTTGGACCACGCACACGCGGACGACATGGTGCCGGAGGATGGGAACTTCGTGGATGTCGTGCGGCGCTTTCACGAAGAACACCCCGACCTCATGACCGAGCGGGATGCGATAGCGGCCCTCAACGGTCCGTTCATCGCCGGCCTTGACACCGCGGCCAGCACCATCTCGTTTCTGCTCTATCACATTCTGGCCGACCGCGACTTGACCGCCGCGGCCATCGAGGAAGCGGATGCCGTGTTTGCCGACGGCGTGCCCAATCGCAAATCGCTGCGATCCATGATCCGGGTCCGCCAGGCCGCCATGGAGACGCTGCGCCTGTATCCGCCGGCAACCGTCCTGTCTCGAAGTGTCGGCCAGGGTTTCCGGTTCGCGGGCTTCGATATTCCGGCCGGCACACATTGCATGTTGGCCCACACCGTCACCCACGGCCTCCCCGAACTGTTCAAGGATCCGGACCGCTTCGACCCCGAGCGCTTTGGTCCCGAGCGCCAGGAACACATGCAGCCCAACGCCCTCGTGCCATACGGTCTCGGGCCGCACACGTGCCTGGGTGCGTCGACCGCCGACCTTCTGTTCCTGATCGTGACCGCCACCCTGTTCCGCCACTATGAAGTGGCGATGGATCCGCCGGGACACAAGGTCCGCATGAAGATGCAGCCGCTGCCAAGTCCCGACAACCGTTTCCGGCTTGTCCTGCAATCGGTCCGCCATCCCGAACCGGAATGGCTGTTGCCGACGCAGCCGGCCGTTGCGCCCTGAACCCGGCTGCTCAGGATTCGGCCGCGGCGAACTCCTGCCACAGCCGCTCCACGTCGCGCTGGAGGGCACGGTCCCGGAAGCCGTGCAGGTACGGGTTGCGCCAACTCCGTTTTTTGGTGTTGTAAATGTCCACCATGCCGGGCAGGTCGGCCAGTCTGACCCGGGCATAGATGCCGTGCACCGTAACCGGCTCGATCCCGAGGCCGTGACGCCGCAGGATTTCGCGAAAGGCCTCCGCCTTGACGGCCTGGATGTCCCGAACTGCATCCTGCCCGCGGTGCGCGGGCGGCTCGCCCAAGGCATCCTTGGCCAGCGAGTCCGCCTTTTCGTTGAACCGATTGCCCCTATGGGCCTTGACCTTCACCCATTTGATCCTGACCGGCCAGTGCGGGGCGTCGCGGCGCAGGGCCTTGGTTGCCGGGACGTTGGCCTTCCACTTGCCCTGGGCCCACAGCGGCAGGCCCTTGAGATCATGGGCAATGGTCACTTCCCCCACTCCGTGCCGGACGCACCATTGCACGGCGCGGTAGACCGCCGCCACCTCGCCCCCGATCTGATGGGAGCCGGATGCCAGAACCGCGTCCAGGTCGCGGCCGAAAACATCCCCTGCATCCTCCAGGCGGCCATTCAGGACGGCGATTTCCCTGTCGTCCCGAACCATGGCCACCCCCCAGGTCGTAACGCCGTGTCGATAGGACCCGTCGGTGAATGCCCAGTAGCCCGGATATTGCATGTTGTCTCAGCTGTTTCCTGCGGATTGTCATTGGCCTGTGCCGGCCTACAGGCCCGGATTCCACGGCGGACCCGGTGATATACTGCCCCGTCCCCCGCCCGAAAACACAATGTATTCCCCACCCAGCAACCCTTTTGAAGGCCGTCCGCCCGAGCGCGGCTGGCGCAGTTGGTCCCAGCGGACCTGGATTCTGATTCTGGTGGTGGCGGCCCTGGGATTCTGGTTCTTCAGGGACAGCTTCTCGTCCCTGGCCATGGGACAGGGTTCGCTGATTCGGTTGGCCGGCCGCTTCCTCGCTCCCCTGATCGTCATCCTGGCAGCCATGCCCGTGCACGAGGCGGCGCATGCCGCGGCCGCCGTCTGGCTGGGGGACGAAACCCCCCGGGAACAGGGCCGGCTCACCCTCAATCCCCTGCGCCACCTGGATCCGCTGGGCACCATCCTGCTGCTCGTGGTGGGCATGGGCTGGGCCAAACCCGTCATCTGGAATCCGTCCCGCATCAACGTGGACATTCGGCTGGGCACCATCGTGGTCGCCGTGGCCGGCCCGCTGAGCAACCTGCTGATGGCCTTCATTGCCCTGGTGCTGCTGCACGAAGGCGTCTTCGACAATCTGGGCACCGGTGCCTGGACCTACCTGACGCCCATCGTCGTGAGCGCCTTTGTCCAGATCAACATCCTGCTGGCCGTCTTCAACCTGATCCCGGTCCCGCCGCTGGACGGCTCGCATGTGCTCTTCGCCCTGCTGCCGGCCAGCGCCCGCAACCTGCAGTTCGCCCTCAGCCAATACGGCATCCTGGTCATCATGTTCATTGTCTGGTTTGCACCCGGCCTCATCCGCGACACGGCCGACATCCTTTACGACCAGATGAATGCCGTGGCCCGGATGCTGGCCTAGCCCGCCGTATTCTCCCAAGCCCCTCCTCCACCATGTCCGAACTGACCGCCGCGATTGTTGGTCTGGGAACCACCGGGACAAGCCTCGGCCTGGCCCTCAAGCAGGCCCGCGCGGAATTCCGCGTGCTGGGCCACGATCGCGACCGTGGCCGCCTGGCGGTGGCCGGCAAGCTGGGCGCGGTCGACAAGACCCACTGGAACCTGCACCGCACGGTGGAACCGGCGGACCTGACGGTGTTGGCGGTGCCCGGCTCCGAACTGCCGGACCTGCTCCCCTTGCTGGACGAAACCTGGAAACCACGCAGCCTGGTCGTCATCCTGACATCCGCCATGCAGCCGGCCCTGACCCTGGCCGAGGAATACCTGCCCGAACAGGTGGCCTGGGTGCTGGCCAACCCCGTACTGACCGGCATCAATGCCCCTGTCCGCGAACGGGAGGACCTCTTCAAGGATGTCCTGTTCTGTCTGGTTCCCGGCCGGGACACGGCCCCGGAGACCATGCAGGTGGCCCACAACCTGATTGAACACCTGGGCGCCAAACCGCACTACGTGGACGCCCTGGAGCATGACGGTCTGGTGGCCGGCGTGGAACACACGGCCCACCTTCTGGCCGCGGCCTACATGCACGCGGCCGCCAGCGGCGCCGGCTGGTCGGACGCCCGCAAGCTGGCCGGCCGGGCCTTCCACCAGGCCACGGACAGCACACTCAGCCCGCAGCACCTGCAGGCAACGCTGCTGGCCAACCGGGAGTATGTCTCCACCTGGCTGACGATCATGCAGCGCGAACTGGCCGAGTGGCAGCAACTGCTGGCCGGGGACGGGGACGAACTGCTGGCCCGCCTGGAGGAGCAGGACGAAGCCCGTGCCCAATGGCTGAAGGGCGCATCGTTGCAGGACTGGAGCGAGAACCGCGCGCCGGTGTTGGAGGCTTCGGCAGGCGGTGTCATGCGCCAGATGTTCCTGGGCCGGCTTGGCAGCCGCCGGCGCCTGCCGCCAGACGACGGGGCGGAACCGAAACGCTGAGAATAGCCGCCCCGCGCCGCAATCGTGTCCGGTACCTGTCGGCCCGGACGATGGGGGTTTCAGGCACCCGCGAGATCCAGTTCGGCGGCGGCCTCCTGCATCGCGGTCAGGACCCGTTGCACATGCTCCTCAAAGGGCTCTCCCAAGGCTTCGATGTAGGCCATGTTCTCGTCCCGATCGATGGCCGCCGTGAACGCCTTGTCCTTCCACTTGCGGCGCACGGACCGCAGCTTGACCGACGCCAGGGCCTTGTCCGGCCGCACGTAGGCACAGGCCAGGATTAGCCCCGTCAGCTCATCGCAGGCCAGCAGGGCCTTGTCCAGCCTGGACTCGCGGGGAACTCCCAGAAACGTGGCATGGGCCTCCACGGCGTGAATCAACCGGGCGTCCCAGCCGCGCTCCCGGAACAGGCGCAGGGCCGTGCGCGGGTGGCCGTTTTCGGTGTCCTCCATTTCGGGATGGCGCTCGTAGTCCAAGTCGTGCAGCAGGCCGGTCAGGCCCCACAATTCCTCGTCCTCCCCGTAATGGCGGGCATAGGCCCGCATGGCGGCTTCGACCGACAGCATGTGCCGGCGCAGGTTCTGGTTCTCAACCCACTCCTCGAGCAGGGCCTTGGCTTCCGTGCGGCTGGGCAGGGACATGGGATCGCATCCTGCAATTGATTTCCGTTCGACCATGCCATTTTAGTGCCCGCGTCCCCGAATACGGTGCCGACAACAAAAGAGGGGCGCCAAAGCGCCCCTCTTCCAACTGTCGACCTGATGGGTCCGGGTGGACTACATCATGCCGCCCATGCCCGGATCGCCGGCGGGTGCGGGCGGCTCCGGTTCGGGAATGTCGGTGATCAGGGCCTCGGTGGTGAGGATCATCGAGGCGATGGAACAGGCGTTCTCAACCGCGCTGCGGGTTACCTTGGCCGGATCGATGATGCCGGAGGACAGCATGTCCACGTAGTCGTTCTCGACCACGTCGTAGCCGGTGGCACTGCCGCCGCCGTTGGCATGGGCCGTGCGCACCTTTTCGACGACCACGGCTCCGTCCAGGCCGGCATTGTGGGCGATCTGGCGCATGGGCTCCTCAAGGGCCCGGCGCAGAATGCGGACACCGGTTTCGGCATCCGACTCGTCCGTGGACAGGGAATCCAGGGACTCGATGGCGTTGGTCAGGGCGACGCCGCCACCGGGCACAATGCCTTCCTCGACCGCCGCGCGCGTGGCGCTCAGGGCGTCCTCGACACGGGTCTTCTTGAACTTCAGTTCGGTCTCGGTCGCCGCGCCGACCCGCAGAATGGCCACACCGCCGGCCAGCTTGGCCAGGCGTTCCTGCAGCTTTTCGCGGTCGTAGTCGCTGGTGGAGGCCTCGATCTCGGAACGGATCTGGTCGATCCGGCCCTTGATCTCGCTGCTGTCGCCGCCGCCGCTGACGATCGTGGTGTCGTCCTTGGTGGAAATCACGCGATCGGCTTGGCCCAGGTCCTGAATCGTGGTGCTCTCCAGCTTCTTGCCCAGCTCCTCGGTGATGACCTGGCCGCCGGTCAGGATCGCGATGTCCTGCAGCATGGCCTTGCGGCGGTCGCCGAAGCCGGGGGCCTTGATGGCCAGGGCGTTGAAGGTGCCGCGCAGCTTGTTGAGCACCAGGGTCGCCAGGGCCTCACCCTCGACGTCCTCGGCGATGATCACCACTTCGCGCTTGCCCATCTGCATCAGCTTCTCCAGGACCGGAACCAAATCCTGGGCGCTGGAGATCTTCTTGTCGTGAATCAGGACGTAGGGGCTCTCCAGCTCCGCTTCCATGCGCTCGCTGTTGGTCACGAAGTACGGGGAGAGGTAGCCGCGGTCCAGCTGCATGCCCTCGACGTACTCGGTCTCGAACTCCAGGCCCTTGCTCTCCTCGACGGTGATGACGCCGTCCTTGCCGACCTTGTCCATCACATCCGCAATCAGGGAACCGATCTGGTCATCGGCCGCGGAGATGCTCGCCACCTGGGAGATCTTCTCATGATCGGTGACCGGGGTGGACATGTCGGAAATCGCCTGCACGATCGCATCCCGGCCCGCCTCGATGCCGCGCTTGAGCAGCATGGGGTTGGCGCCGGCGGCCACGTTCTTGAGGCCCTCGGTCACGATCGACTGCGCCAGGACCGTCGCCGTCGTGGTGCCGTCGCCGGCCACGTCGTTGGTCTTGGTGGCCGCTTCCTTCAGCAGCTGGGCCCCCATGTTCTCGAAGGGGTTCTCCAACTCGATCTCCTTGGCCACCGTCACGCCGTCGTGCGTGACGGTCGGGCTGCCCCACTTCTTGTCCAGGGCCACGTTGCGACCCTTGGGACCGAGAGTGGTCTTGACGGCCTCGGAGAGGGCGTCCACGCCATTCTTGAGGTGCTTGCGCGCCTCGTCGTTGAACACTAGCTGTTTGGCCATTTGTTGTCTTGCTCCTTTTCTGCAAACCTTCGGCAGCCGCGCGGGCCGCCGGGAATAACTAGCCGACCAGGGCCAGCACGTCGGATTCCTTGAGAATCAGGATTTCCTCGCCGTCCACCTTGATGGTGGTACCGGAATACTTGGCGTAGAGCACCGTGTCATCCACACCAACCTCCATGGGAATGCGCTCGCCGTTGTCGTCCCGGGCTCCCGGTCCAACCGCCAGCACAGTGCCTTCCTGAGGCTTTTCCTTGGCCGTCTCCGGCAGGAAAATGCCCGATGAGGTCTGCTCCTCGCCCTCGTTCGGGCGAACGACCAAACGGTCGCCCAACGGTTTCAGGTTCATATCGCTACTTTGCCTCCTGTTGATGGCCGCACCCCCGGTGCCGCCCCTGCCTGAACTGGCACTCTCGATGTCCGAGTGCCAGCGGACAGGTTACCAAAGTGCCGGCCCGGAACCAAAGATTCCGGTGGCGGCAATCGGTGGACGGACAACGCCCGGGAGGCGCGTGTTCACATGTGCCCATAGGCTACGCCAGATCCCGGCGGCGATGTGTTGGATCTTGGTTAACGTTTGTCGGCCGTACGGCCCGGGCGCTGGGACGCGGCCTCGGCCAGCCGCTGCCGGCACTGATCCCGGAAACGGCCTTCCTCGCGTGCGAAATCCGGCAGTTGGAAGGCCGCATACGTCTGCAGGGCGGTCTCAAACTCCAGGGTGGCAGCCTCCCACGCCTCCATGCCCTGGTAGACCTGGCCCAGATTGTGGTGCACGGTGGCCGCATCCAGCCACGACTCCTGGTCCTGATGACTCGCCAGGGCCTGCCGGAACCAATCCGCGGCCGCCGGCAAATCCCCCACCTGGAAGGCCAGCGTGCCCAGGTTGGTTAGCGTGGTCGCTTCGCCGTCCACCTGCCTCAGGTAGCGGTACAGCTCCAGCGCGTTCAGGTAGACATGGCGGGCCAGTTCCGTGCGGTCCAGCGCTTCCAGGGCCAGCCCCATGCTGTTGTAGATGTTGGCGATTTGTTGCCGGTTGTCGTTGCGCCGCGCCAGCAGCAGTGCCTGCTGCAGCCGTTCCAGGGCCTGCGGATACTTCTCCAGGGCCAGGTTGAGGCTGCCCAGACTGCGATAGGCGCGCACCAGTTCGGTCAGGGTGCTGCCTTGGGACAGGTACTCGTAGGCCTTGTCGCAATGTTCAAGCGCGGCCGTCAGCTGGTTTTGCTCCCGGTACACGGTGCTGATGTCGGTATGCACAATCGCCAACTGGGTCACCAGCTCGCGCCGTTCCAGCACCACGCGGGCCCGTTCCAGCCAGGCCAGGGCCTGTTCGTGCTCCTCGCGGTGGTAGAGCAGACGCCCCATCTGCACCAGCAGGTGCCCGAAAGCCTCGTAGCGGCTCTGGGCCGCGCTGGCCACGGCCCCGGCCGCGGTCCAGGACAGGCCCCGCGGCATGTGCCGCCAGCGGGCGTGCAGCACCAGGGAACGGGCGTAGCGGCTGACCAGTTCCAGTTGGGACGGGGGCACAGCCAGTTCGAACCGGGTCAGATCGGAGGTGGCGGCCAGCGAGGCGGCCAGCGCCTCCAGGTCGTCGCCGCAGACCTCCCGCATGATGTGCACGCACCAGTCCGCGGCTTGGCGAATGTTGCCCCACTCGGGTTCGAGCGCCGACCAGTACAGCTGATCGGGACGCTCGAACCAGGACACGAACCGCACGTAGTAACGGGCATGGGCGTTGCGCCAGTCCCGGGACTGCGCGTGGCGGTCGACCTCCAGCCGCCGGCGCACGGCGGGATGAATCACGGCCCGGGCCTGGGTCGGCACGTCCTCCAGCAACGCCCTCTCCTGCAGCAGTCCGAGGACGCGCTGCAACCCCGGCCCCAGTTCGGTTTGGGAACCGACGGTCCACTGGGGCGCCTCCGCCACGTGCAGAACCATGTCCGAGTCGCCAGGCCAGAACAGATCGCGGATGGCCAGGTAGGAAGCGCCACCCGCCGCCATGTTGAGACGCTCCAGCACCTGCATGGCGTCGGAACTTTCCTGTGCCACACTGTCCTCGGCCAGGCGAATCAGCACATCAAGGGATGGCTCCGAACCGGCCTCCACCGCGCGGATCACCTGTTCCAGGCATTCCGGATGGGCCCTGAGCAGGCCCGCCAACAGGCGAATGGACAGGGGCAGACCGCCCGTCATGTCGTGCACCGTCCCCGCGTCGGTGGCCGGTGCCTGCAGCGCCTGCCAGAACACCTCGGTTTCGTATCGACTCAGCCCGCCAAGATGCAGGACCGTTTCCTGGGCCAGCTCCTCCATTTCCGGGGTCAGTCGGTCCGCGACCAGCACGACGCGGGACGGCGTGTCGGCGGTCTCCAGGTTCCGGAACGTCTGCAGAAGCAGCTGACGGTCGGCCTCCGAAACGGATTCCAGTTCATCCAGGACCAGCACCCGGCGACGGCGGTAGAGCAGTTCCCGAACGCCGGTGCTCCACTGCACCCGGTTGTGCCAGGAATGATCGAAGCCCAGCACGGATGTCAGGCTGTGAACGATGTCCTGGAAACGGAAACGCTCCAGGCCGGCGGCCGCCGCCCAAACACAACCGTCCGGGAATTCGTTGATGGCCGACCACACCGCCGCGGTCACCAGGGCGCTCTTGCCCACGCCGGGCGGGCCGACCACCGCAATCACGGGCGTGGTTCCGGGATCGCCCAGCCGTCCCTGCAGCTGGCGCAGGGCCGAACGCCGACCGCTGAACCCCCGCAACCGATACAGGCCGAGGTTGTGTCGGATTTCCCTATCCGGCGGGATCGCCTTGTGCGCCATGCCGTTTGCACCCGCGTATCAGACGGGACAGCTCTCCAGTCCCTCCAAGGCCGGTCCGCTTTCGGGATCGATTTCCAGGGCGGCCAACAACCAGGGCTTGGCCTTGTCGCACTCGCGGGGATCCTTGTAGACATAGGCCAGGCCCAGCTGGTACAGGAACTCGATGCGGGGCGTGCCCTCGATCAGTTCCAGGGCCTCGGACAGAATGCCGACCGCACCCTCGT
Organism: uncultured Caldilineaceae bacterium; assembly: GCA_964566955.1. Classification (GTDB taxonomy): domain Bacteria; phylum Chloroflexota; class Anaerolineae; order Caldilineales; family Caldilineaceae; genus Bin34. The sequence goes on from CAZMKQ010000014.1 coordinate 19,905, forward strand.
AGTTGCGCATGCGGTAGTAGACCGTGCCCAGGTGGGCCATGGCCAGCCCATCCTGCGGATTGACCTCGACGGCCCGCTCCAGGTTGCGCCGGGCCTCCAGGTCGTTGCCCACCTTGAAGTGGCCGTAGCCCAGGGCATCCCACGTGAGCGAAACATTCGGGTTCAGTTCCAGGGCCCGTTCATAGGCATCCAGGGCATTCTCCCATTCGAACAGCGCCTCGTAGAGCCGCCCCTTGTGGAGTTCCAGGTGCCAGGCCGACGGATTCACGGACAGGCCCTGATCCAATGCGGCCAAGCCCTCCGTGTACTCGCCGCGGTATTCATGCAGCAGGGCCTTGTTGCGCCACACCAGGACATCCAGCGGCGCCAGTTCGGCGGCCTGATCGAGGTAGGACTCGGCCTTGTACCAATTGCCGACATCGGCGTAGATCTCCCCCAGGATGGACAGCGTCCGGCTGTTGTCCGGAGAGAGCACCAGGGCATCCACCGCCGTGTTGACCGCATCCTCGTACTCCCCGGACCAGTCCAGGGCGCGCGCCAGCGCATTCAGGCTGTCCACATGGCGGTCGTCCCGGCGCACCGCCTCCTCGGCCGCAGCCAGTGCCTTGGGCACCTGGTTGAGCAGGATGTACAGGCGCGACTGGTCCACCAGCGGCTGCGGGTTCCAGGTTTCGATTGCGGCCACCTGCCCGTAGAACTCCGCCGCCCGGAGCAGGTCGCCCTGCGCTTCATGGACGCGAGCCTGGGCCAGGAAATTCACGGCACTGGGTGTGGGAGTCGGATCCGGCAGTACGAAGGTGGCCCGTTCCACCAGCAGTTCGCGCCGGTTCCACAGGCTGACACAGGCCAGCACCAGCAGCGCCAGGGCCCACAGGGGCATGCGCCAGCGCCGGCGGCTGGTGAAACGAACCGAACGCAACTCCATGGGAAGCCAACCCCAACGCCCCGCGACGCTACTTGAGCAGCGGCCAGGCGGACACCAGCGTGACCGCGAGGAACACCAGCAGGGCCGGGTTCAGGAACAGGCGCCCGGTGAGCACCAGGAGCACCGCGCTGCCCAGCAGGCAGCCCAACAGGACCCCCACCACCGCAAACAGGCCCAGCCGGCGGCCCCGCCGACGCTGTACGGCCCGCCGCACAATCCGGGCCAGCAGGGCGCCTGCGGCCCCGCCGGTCAGCAAGGCAATCAACAGACCCAGGAAGATTCCGACCAAGCCGGACACGAACCCGGCCACGGGCAGGCCGACCGCCGCCAGCACCATCCCGGTGCCCATGGCAATCCATGGGTCGCCCGGCTCCATGTTGTAGGCCCGATCCTGGTGTTCGCGGATGCAGTCCCGACAGCGATAGCCAACCGGTGTGTGCACCGCGCAGCGGGTGCACATCGGTTCGTTGCACCGGTTGCAGCGCAACCGCGTCTCGACCTCGGGATGACGCTTGCAACGGAGCGGGGCCACAACCGGGGGTTGCAGGGTGCGGGAGTCAGCCATCAGTAGTTTGTGCCCAGCTTGCCGACCAGGGTCTGGTAGAAGTTCTGGCGGCTGCCGGTGCGCACGTAGCGGGCCGGATGCTCGCTGGCCACCACCGTCACCTCGTCCCCCTCCTCCATGTCGAGGTGGAAGTGGCCGTCCACCGTCAACATGGCCTCGTAATCCCAGGTGGCACGCACCCGGACCTCGGTGCCCTCGGACAATACAAGCGGTCGGTTCAGGGACAGGTGGGGCGCGACCGGAACAATGACGATGTTGCGCAGTTCCGGCGGCAGAATCGGCCCTCCGGCCGCCAGCGCATAGCCGGTGCTGCCGGTGGGCGTGGCGACAATCAGGCCGTCGCAGGTGATGGCAGCCAGGTTCTCGCCGTCCAGTCGGATGCGGGTCTCAATCACGCGGGCCAGGCTGCCGCGGCTGATCACGGCATCGTTCAGCGCCGCGAAGGTGTGCACCGTCCGCAGGCCGCCGGTGTCGGGATCCCTTCGATCCACGCGCACGCTGATCATGAGCCGTTCCTCCAGCCAGCAGTCCCAGGCCAGCATGGCTTCGATGGCGGGAAGCCATTGATCCGGCTGCACCTCGGACAGAAATCCGACCTTGCCCATGTTGATGCCCAGGACCGGAACCCCCCAGGCGGCTCCGCTGCGGCCCGCCCGCAACATGGTGCCGTCGCCGCCGATGGCAACGATGACATCGACGTGCGGCAGGCGCGGGCTCAGCGTGTCGGGCTCCCAACTGGACGAGTGGCACACCTCGTACAGGCCCTGCATTGTCAGCCAGTCCCCAATCTCGGAGGCCAGCAGGGCCGCATCCGCCTTGTGCGGATGATGCAGCACGCAGATGTTGCGCCAAGGGGCGGCGAAGGGGGACCGGGTCGCGGCCCGACCGTCGAGAAACGCATCGCTCATGACGACGTATTGTAGATTGACGGGAGTGGCGTTTTCGTCCCAATCCGACGGGTGTCCGACGGTCGCCGGGTTTGTCCCGTCCCCTGTTGCTATACTTGCCGACGCTTGGTACCCGGACCCGCCGGGGCCGCGTCCTTCTCCCGGTTGGCGCGACATGCGCATTCTGGTCCTTTCGGATATCCACGCCAACTTCGCCGCCCTGGAGGCCGTCATCGCCCATACCAGGGACCATTGGGACGAACTTTGGTGCCTGGGCGACATTGTCGGCTACGGCCCGCGCCCCAACGAGTGCGTCGACCTGATTCGGGCGCAGGCCAGTCTGTGCGTGCCGGGCAACCACGACCGGGCCGTGCTCGACAACAATACCAGCCGCCAGTTCAACGACATGGCGCGGGAGGCGATCGACTGGACCCGCGCCGAACTCACCACCGGCAACAGCGCCTACCTGGAATCCCTGCTGCCCGAGCCGGTCCCGGTGGACAGCCTGGACCTGCTGGCCACCCATGCCTCACCCCGCGATCCGGTCTTCGAGTACATGGACGGCATCGACACGGCGCTCGCCAACTGGCGACGGCCCGAGTTCGCCGCCAAGTTCTGCCTGGTGGGGCATACCCATCTGCCGGACATCTTCCGCCTGCGCGTGGCCCAGGTGGACCCCGACGATGCAGACCGCCGGGAAGCCCGCGTGGAACGCATGCGGGCCCGGCCCGGAACGCCGGTCAACCTACAGCCCGAACTGAACCACCGCGTCATCCTGAACCCGGGCAGCGTGGGCCAGCCGCGGGACAAGAACAAGCGCGCCTCCTTCGCCCTGCTGGTGCAGGAAGGACCGGAACTGATCTGGCACTACGAACGGACGGACTATCCCATCGAACTGACCCAGACCCAGATGCAGCAGGCCGGACTGCCCCGAATTCTGATTGACCGGCTCAGCTACGGCTGGTAGCGCCGGACCCGAGATGGTCCTGCACGGCCTGCGCCACCGTGCGGGTCATGCCGGGCAGACCGGCCAGAACGTCCAAGTCCGCCTGGCGAAGGCGATCCAGATCACCCTCGCAAAAAGCCAGCAGGCCCTTGCGCCGGGCCGGCCCCACCCCCGGCACGTCGTCCAGGACCGTGCGCGTCATGGCCTTGCCGCGCAGGGTACGGTGGTGGGTGATGGCGAAGCGGTGGGCCTCGTCCCGGATGCGCTGCAGCAGGAACAGTCCCTGACTGTCGCGCGGCAGCAGAATTGACTCCGGCTGTCCCGGCACGAAGACCTCCTCGCTCCGCTTGGCCAGGCCGACGACGGGGACGACATGCAGGAGGTCGTACTTGCGGAGCACGGCCACGGCCTGGCTCAGCTGCCCCTTGCCCCCGTCCACAATCACCAGATCCGGCAGCACATTCCAGGCGGTCTTCCCCTTGCGACCCGGATCCAGGCCCTTTTCGCCGGCGCGCGCGAAGCGGCGGTCGAGCATCTCGCGCATGCTGGCAAAGTCGTCGGGCACACCGCGGGCACCGGTGCCGCGGATCCGAAAACGGCGGTAGTCGCTCTTGCGCGGCACGCCGCGGGCGAAGACCACCATGGAACCGGAGGTGTGGTTCCCCTGCAGTGTGCTGATGTCGTAGCACTCCATGCGCACCGGCGGACGCGGCAGTTGCAGGGCTTCCTCCAGTTCGGCAATCGCGGTCTGCTGCCGGTTGGTGTCGGTTCGGGCCGTGGCCTGCTGGATCCGCAGGTACTCCAGATTGTTTTCCAGTCCCGACTCCATCAAGCGCCGCTTGGGCCCGCGCAAGGGAACGCTCAGTCGCACCTTGGTGCCGCGCTGCTCCGCAAGCCACTGTTCCAGCCAAGCCTGATCGGGAGGCATGGCCTGTACCAGGATCAGGGCGGGCACATAGGCCGCCTTGGCGTAGAACTGCTGCAGGAATGAACCGATCAGGTCGCCCCGCCGGTCCTCGGCAACTCCGGAGTCCCGGGACTTGCCCAGTTCCAGGCGGTAGTGGTCGCGCCCCACCAACCGCCCCTGGCGCACAAACATGATCTGGACCACCGCCGTGCCCGATTCCGGGTCGGGCACGATGGTGACGCAGTCCTCGTTGTCCGGCTGGGCGCCGATCAGCACCTGCTGGCCCACAATGCGTTCGGCGGCCTTGATCCGGTCGCGGATCAGCGCCGCGCGCTCGAAGTCCAGATTCTCGGCGGCCTGTTCCATCCGCTCCCGGAGCTGCCGCAAGACCTGGCCCGTGTCGCCCCGCAGAAACCGCATCATCTGGCGCAGGCTCTCGCGGTACTGTTCCGAACTCTGGGCCCCAATGCAGGGCCCGCCGCACATCTTCAGGTGGTAGTACAGGCAGGGCCGTTCGTCCTCGCCGGTAATCCGGCGGTCGCAGTCGAGATAGGGAAAGATGCGCCGGATGCCCTCCAGGGTCCGGTAGATGGCGCGGGCGTTCGTGTAGGGACCGAAGTAGCGCGCCCCGTCCCTGCGCATCGTGCGCGTGACTTCAATTTTGGGAAACGGGTCCTGCCAGTTGATCTTTAGGTAGGGGAAGGTCTTGTCGTCCTTGAGCAGGACGTTGAAGGGCGGCTGGTGCTCCTTGATGAGATTGTTTTCGAGCGTGAGCGCCTGCAGTTCGTTGGTGGTGATCCACCAGGAAACGTCCGCGATTTCCGGCATCAGGCGCTCCACCCGGGGATCGTCCCGCTGGCTGGGCGTGAAGTAGCTGCGCACGCGCGACCGCAGGACCTTGGCCTTGCCGACGTACAGGACCTCGCCTGCGGGACCGTGCATCAAGTAGCAGCCGGGTGCGCGCGGCAACTCGTCCAGCTTCCGTTGCACCAAGGGGGGGACGGAATAGGCCATGGGATCGATGTTAGCACCGGCCGGCACAGACAGTGTTTGCGCGGGTGCCCGTGGGAACGGTGTGCGGACGTTCACATTGCTGTAGTAAACGCCCTGGTTTGTTCGGAGCGTCCCCGCGCGGTCCACACGAAAGGCGCTTCCGCATAGCGGCAGGCCTTACCGTCTGGCATTCCCACGACCTGTGCACAGGCAATGGTGACGGACTGCGGCCTTGTTTCAATCTCGTTGAGGCTACCCCGGACACGCACAGGGCGAAAGCTCCCGGCCACGGTATCGGCGACACCATCCAGGAAGGCCCCGCGTCCACCCCCGCCACAGGGGCCGGGCAGGTGCGGCGGGTTCGGGTGCCGGAAGCAGCCTGGGCGCACACCGTACCAATTGCATAAAGCAACGCTATCCAATTCGGCGTTGAACTGGCATAGACATCACATTTTGGATATATTTCGGAGTACGGACCCCGATGTCCATCGCGGTCTGCCACCCGAGAATTCCGAGATGACACCCCTGTTTCCCCGCGCCGTTCCACCGGCCACCGTGTTGTCCGTCATTTATGTAAATGAGGGGGGCAAACGGGCACTCACCGCCTGAAACCCGCACCCCCGTTCGACCCACCGGGCCCGCAGTAGCGCGCCCCACGGATCCGCACCCGGCTCCCAAGCCTGGGCCGCGGGGCCTCCCACACCACACTACCCGCCGCCGCACGATCGGCGGCACACACCCTCCACGTATCCGGCTCCCACTTGGTCCGGGGAGTGCGGATGGCCATCCCTCTCTTCCCGTCCACCGCGGCCGGCCCGTCGGCACGCACACGTCCCGGGCCGACCGGCCCGAGTCATCCCTCCCTGTCCCATTTGATCATTGACCCAAGGAGTACCCTGTGATGAACAGCCCCACCGTGCGCATCGGCCTGCTGGTCCTGGCCGCCGTCCTCGCCCTGGCCGGACTGGGCGGCCCCGCCCTCGCGGCCGGCGACCTGTTCGACGACGACTACGCGGACTGCCCCCACAAGACCCGCTTGCGGGACGGTCAGATTGCCGACTTGACGGTCGCCCGCGATGCCGAGGAGGAGGACCACGTCAACGTGGCGTGGGCGGCCACCGATCCCGCCACCTGGGGGCTGGGCTCCAACGCCTACAGCACCTCCCTCGTGGTGATTCTGGACGACGGCGGCGACCTGGAAACCCGGACCCTGGCACTGGGTTCGCGGACGGCCACCTTCGAGGGGGTCGCGACCGGCACCGAGGTGACGGTCCAGATGGCGATCGTGGTCGACACCGCGGAGGGCGACTACCTGATCAGCGACACCCTGGAGCAGAGCATCCACCAGAGTCTGACCGAGCCCTCCTTCTCCCGCGCCTGGAGGCGGGTCACGGCCCTCGGCGACAGCGATGCCACCGCGCCGGGTGTCCAGTTGCACGAGGGTGATGTCCCGTTTGCCTCCAAAGCCCTCAAGGCCGGCCGGATGTACTACGTGGGCTACAACGAGAACTTCGGCAACTACAAGTCCCATGACGACGCGCTGGTGACCGCTCCGGCGACCGCGCGGCTGCGCATCGGTCTGGCTCACGCCGACCAGGAGACCGACGGCGCGCGGGACGACGTGGACTTCCAAGCCTACATCCTCCGCATCGTGGACGCGGACGGCGACGTGGTGGCCGAAGGCGACGACGTGGCCACGGTGGAGAGCCGGTACGGGGGAAGGGATATCACCTACGACCACGACGGCGATGGCACCGCCGACAGACCCCTCATTTTGCCGCTCAACCTGTTCCTGTATGGGCGCGCAGTCGGGTATTCGTTCGATGACGCGGACAAGGTGGGCGGGCATGCACTGAGCAATGTCCGCATTGTGGACGGCGGCGATATCACGCCGGCGGCGCACCGCGATGACGCCGCGCCCGCTACGGATGCGATCCTTCTGGCACCGGGCTACCTGTCCAGGTTCGCCGTTGATAGCTTCGGCGTGGCGACCGTCAATACTGTCACGGGTGTTGTTGGCGTCCTGCCTGCGGTGAATGAGGTGTATGCGAAGCCGCCGGACGAGCACCGGGACTTCCCCCTCGACACGCTCGCCAGCGACGAGACCTACACGATTTCGGCCTGGGCCGTCAACGACGACGACGAGGTCATCAGTCCCGTGGCCAAGCTCAAGGTGCGGCCCAAGGACACCAGCCGCGGCGCTGTCGCTGCCTTTATCGACTACAAGGCACCGAATACCGACGGCTCCCCGGGTCGTGATCCTTATGCTCTCAGCAACCTCACCACCACCGCGTTCACGGTGCTCAAGTAGCGGCGCAGGCCGAGCGGGCCGGCGGTTTCTCCGACCGGCCCACTCTCCCCCGGACGCCCGGGATGGGTGGCTGGTGATGACAGGCGGAAAGTAGTGCGTCTCCTCGTGGTTGTCGGTCACCCATCCCGGGCGTCCGGACGGCGCCTCAACTGGAAAGCCCCCTCGCACGAGGGGGCTTCTCGGTGGCACGGCATCCCCGGTACTTCCGGACAGGGACGGGAGGCCTCCACGGGGTGCGGCTGAAGGCACAGGCCTTGGCCTGCGCCGGGGGTCTGGACGCGAGACGGCGACCATGCCGCAGCCACAGCTGTATCTACAAGACTGAAACAGTGCCCGGACTGCATCGTAGTCTGGTTATTTGAATTAATTCCCTTACAATAGATGTCCTGCCCGGCTCTCCGGGTACTCGGACCGGAGAGTTGCCATCCCGCCTGTGAGCACGGAAATCCCAATGAAAAGATCGTCCGCATCCAGAAGAAACAGCCTCGACCACACGCTGCAGGATCTGGAGAAGCGCTTCGGCGACGGCATCGTCATGAAGCTGGGCGAGAACCCCGCCCTGAAGATAGAGTCCATTCCGACCGGAGCCCTCTCCCTCGACATCGCCCTGGGCGTGGGCGGCGTGCCGGTAGGCCGCATCCTCGAGGTGTACGGCCATGAAAGTTCCGGCAAGACCACCCTCTGCCTGCACGTCATCGCCGAGGCCCAGAAGGCCGGGGGCCTGTGCGGCTTCGTGGACGTTGAACATGCACTGGACCCCGACTATGCCAAGCGCATTGGAGTCGACGTCAACGAACTCTATGTCAGCCAGCCGGATACCGGCGAGGCAGCGCTGGAAGTGGCCGAGGCTTTGGTCACATCGGGCGAACTGGCCGTCGTGGTGGTCGACAGTGTGGCCGCACTGGTGCCCAAGCAGGAAATCGATGGCGAAATGGGCGATGCCCACGTGGGCCTCCAGGCGCGGCTCATGAGCCAGGCCCTGCGCAAGTTGACAGCTCCGGTCAAGAACAGTGGCTGCACCCTGATCTTCACCAATCAAATCCGACAGCGCGTCGGGGTGATGTTCGGTAACCCGGAGACCACCTCCGGCGGGATGGCCCTGCGCTTCTACGCGAGCGTGCGCATGGAGATACGGCGACAGCAGGCCATCAAGGACGGCACGGAGACCATCGGCAACAAGACGAAGGTCACCGTGCGCAAGAACAAGGTCGCGCCGCCCTTCAGAATCGCCGAATTCGACATCATGTACAATCAGGGGATCAGTTCCGACGCGGACATCCTGAACCTGGCCATCGAACACGACCTGATCGATCAGCGCGGTTCCTTCTTCCGGTACAACGACGAGTTGCTGGGACAGGGACGGGCGGCGGCCGTGAACAGTCTGTCGGAGCAGCCGGAACTGACCGCGCATCTGCGCGACCTGATTTGCCAGAAAGTCGGATTGACCTCGCCTGAATCCCCGGACGACGACACGGACGCCTAACCTGCGAACCAGCCGCAACCGGTCCGGTTGCGGCCTCCCTGCCCGTCCGCGGCCGGCGGAGCCGTTTTCCGCTTCCCGCACCCACCCGGTCGTTGCCCCGCCACCGGGGCAGTTGCGCGCAGCAACCGGATGCCGGGTGCAGCAGAACCCGAAAGCAACATGGACCTCACGATTTGGCACGTATTGATCGTCTTTCTGCTGGGCGCAATCCTGGCGGGAACTGTCGCTGGCTGGTTCGCCTACCGCCGGGGCCGCCAGGAGCGGGACATCGGTGAGGAGCGCATCCACAAGGAACTGCAGCTCCAAAGGGAAGCCATTGCCAAGGAGAAGGCGGAGGGCGTTGCCGCCATTCAGAGCGAACGGCTCGCGCTGAACGAACACGAGATCCAGCAGCACGAAAAGCTGGAGGCCGAATGGTTGCGCCTGAACCAGGAGTCGGCCCGGCAGAACCAGAGCCTGCGGGACCGGAGCCGCAGCCAGGAGCGCAAGCAGGAGGCCCTCGACCAGCGCGAACAGGAACTGGGACAGCACATGGAGCGCCTCGAGGACCGGGAACGGGACCTGGCCAGTCACAAGGAGCGCCAGGACCGGGAGTTGGAACGCCTGGCCGAACTGACCCGGGAGCAGGCGCGCAGGGAAGTCGTTGCCCGCGCCGAGGCCGAGGCCCGCCAGGAGGTGGCCCGGACCATCCGCGACATCGAAGCCCAAAGCCAGGAGATGGCGGAACAGAGGGCGCGGGAAATCATTACCCTGGCCATGGAGCGCGTGGCGCACGACAGCGTGCCGGACCAGGCCGCCTCCAGCATCTCCCTGCCTTCGGACGACATGAAGGCGCGCATCATCGGCCGCATGGGCCGCAACATCCGATCGCTGGAAATGGCACTCGGCGTGGACATCATCGTGGACGACACGCCGGGAGCCATCGTCATCTCCTGCTTTGATCCCATCCGGCGCGAGATCGCCCGCCAGGCCCTGGCCAACCTCGTCCAGGACGGTCGCATTCACCCGGCCCGGATCGAGAACGAAGTCAAGGCGGCGGAGCGGGAAGTGGACCGGATTATCCTGGACTCGGCCCAGAAGGCGATGCTCGAAGTCGGCATCCCGGGGCTGCATCGGGAACTGCAGGTGCTGCTCGGACGCCTCAACTACCGCACCAGCTACAGCCAGAACCAGCTGTACCACGCCATCGAGACGGCCCACCTGTCCGCCATGATTGCCGAGGAACTGCACGGAGACGTGCAGACGGCCCGCATCGGCGGCCTCCTGCACGACATCGGCAAGGCCGTCAGCCACGAGGTGGAGGGTCCCCATGCGATCGTCGGTGCCGCCATCGCACGCCGCTACGGCATCAATGAAAAAATTGCCAACTGCATTGAGGCCCACCATCACGAAGTGGAGATGGCGTCCATGGAGGCCGTTATCGTAGCCACGGCGGACGCCGTCAGCGGAGCCCGCCCCGGCGCGCGCCGCATTTCGGTCGAACGGTACTACGAGCGCATCAAGGAACTGGAGGATGTGGCCCGCGGCTACGACGCGGTCAAGGAGAGCTACGCCCTGCAGGCCGGCCGCGAACTGCGCGTGCTGGTACAGCCCAAGGACATTGATGACAAGGGTTGCGTGGAACTGGGCCGGGATATCGCGGAGCAGATCCACGACACCTTGCAGTACCCGGGCCAGATCAAGGTCACCGTGATCCGCGAAACCCGGTACGTGGCGGTTGCATCCTGACAAGTCGAAAAAGAAAGCAACAACCGGCACACAATACTGGCCTGCTGCGGCAAGTTGTGGCCATGAACATCCTCCGGGCAGCCGCGTTCGCAGCCAGGATTGGCGTCCGTAGGAACACGGCCACGGCCACGGCTTGGGATCCGGACGACAACCTGCTGGCTCGCCGCCTCCGCTGCCACACGGACGAGAATGGGGATCGGCACTTTGGTGCGGAACGGGCCATCCACCCCGGGTAGACCGTGGCCCACTGACCGTGTGTCCCGCCGCCGGCCAACGGCTGGACGAAGGGCGTGATGCCCGACACGTGCAAGCTCATATTTCAGCGCAAAGGTTCTGTGCTGGCGTTTATCCATCCAGCCGGCACATCGCAAATCAACTCGCGGACGGGCCTGTTTCAGAGGCCGTGCCGGGGTGATCGGTGATTGCTGCGTCGACGGAATTGTATGGGGTATGGAGGTCAACACCGCCTGCAACATCCGGGAGCGAATGACCGCATGGGTACTGAATTGTGGAAGGTAAAGGAACAGGCAATTTTCCATTTGATGTAACAGTTTGCGATTGCCTGCGTCTTATATTAGGAGGGGATGAGTCGTCCGCGGTCGATTCGCCGCCCTTGTCAGCTGCCCATACGTCACACTCCTACTCCGAGGCTGCAGTAATGACCGAACTCATCAAGGTCTCCAAGACCTCCCGCCCGACGGCCGTGGCCGGGGCCATCGCCGGCGTAATGCGCAAGGGCGGGTATGCCGAAATCCAGGCCATCGGGGCCGGGGCCGTAAACCAGTCCGTCAAGGCTCTGGCCACGGCGCGCAACTACCTGAAGGAGGACGGCATCGATCTTGCGGCCGTGCCCAGCTTCACGGAAGTCGAGATCGACGGTTCCATCAAGACGGCCGTGCACATGGCCATCTACAAGCAGTCCGACGTGCTGGACTCGGAACTGGACGAGGAGGATGAGGAAGAGGATATGGTCCATCCCGTGGTGAACAATGGGATTCACAACGGCGAAACCCATCTGGCCCTTTAGCGCAGCCGGCCGGCCGTGTGCGGAACCTCCACCGGCGGCGGTCAGGATCCAGATGCTTGCAAGCAGCGCCTGACGCAATCCCGCCAACCGCGCCGGGCTTGGCCGCCCGGATGCCGGGAGCCTGCAAGGGAATCTCCCAGTGAAGATGCCCTCCGGCCGGTTCCGCCGTGTCCCTACCCCAACACCAAGCCGCCCGACCAAGAAACGGTGGCAAACTTGCTGCCGCCGTGTTGGCAGCGGTTCTGGCCCTGTCCGGCCTGTCGACGGCCGAAGCCCAGTCCGGGTCTGAGACGGCCTACCGGCAGTCTCCGTTCCTGCCCGCGCCACCGCAACTGGAGGCTGTTCGGGACCGATTGCCGCCGGACCCCGTGGTCCTGGATCCGGCATCCCTGTTCCCAGCCCCGGCCAACGAAGGGATGGGGCTGGGAGAGTTCGGCGGGAACTTGGCCCTCGTGCGCGATCCCTACGCACGGGTTGATGTCCCGGCACTGGCACTGCGCGAGAACCTCCTGAGCGCGCCGGCATGGGATCCTGCCGACCCGCGTCCCAACATCCTCGCCCAATGGCACGTCCATCCGGACCGCCGGCACTTCCGCCTTGAACTCCGGGCCGGCCTGCGCTGGTCCGACGGCATACCCGTCACCACGCGCGACGTTGCCTTCGCGTTCAACGATCTCTGGCTCGACCCGGAGATGAACTTCCTGGGCATGCCGGACGTAATCCGCGCCGGTGGAGACGGCAACGGCACGCCGGTGTCGCTGCACATCCAGGACGACTTGGTCTTCTACCTGGAGTTCGATGAACCCTACGGTAGTTTCGTGCGCGCCTTGACCGAGTTGCACCCGGCGGGTTACACGGACTTCCTCAAACCGGTTCACCACCTGGCAGACTTCCATCCCGACTACGCCGCCGCCGCCGATCTGCGCTCCCGCATGCAAACCACCGGCACCAAGTACGCGTGGGAGTTGCTGCAGGCTGCGGACTGCCAGCCCCACGAATTGGGACAGGGCGCCTGCACCGGCTTTCCCGGGTTGCAGCCATGGACCCAAACCGAAGTGGAACCGGACGGCACCGTCCGCCTGGAACGCAATCCCTGGTACTTCAAGGTGGACCCGGCCGGCCGGCAGTTGCCCTACATCGACACGCTGGCAGTGCTGCCGCCCGTGGACCCGCTGTCCCCGTCACCAACCACAGCTCCCGAGGCCGATCTGGCGGCGCCGGCGGACGGCTGGCACAGGCGAGCCGACTATCTTGCGCTGGGGAGGTTCGACCGACACGGCATTCGCATCCTGGAGAGCGCGCAAGAACCGGTCGTACTGCATCTGAACCACACAGGCGAGGGCGAACGCTGGCAGGCCTTGGTCGCCAAGTCCGACTTTGGGCAAGCCCTGCCCCTGGCCATCAACCGGCCGGGACTGGCTGCGGCCCTGTCCCTGCCCGATGGCGGCACCGTCCATGATCCCGAGGCGGCCAACCGCCTGCTGGATGGGATGGGGCTGACTGAACGCACGGAACGGGGCATGCGCATGGGACCCGACCGCCAAACCGCGGCCCTGACGCTGGCCTACGCGACCGAGGAGTCGGGTTTGCACCGGATTGCAGAGTGGGTGGTGGAAGATTTGGCCGCCGTGGGCCTGGACGTGACGGCCGAACCCTTGCCCGCCCGCGTATTGGCAGTCCGAAAGCACGGCAATCAGCTGCAGATGTCCTTGGACATCTCCGGGCGGCCTGGCTGGGGCACCGATGCCACGCAGGACCATCTGCCCACCGGAGCCACCGGGCGCCAGTGGCAACTCTGGCGCGACAGCGGCGGCAGTCTGGGAACCGAGCCGCCCATTCCCATTCTGGAGTTGTACGAACTGGATTCCGTCCTGGCGGCGGCCCTGCCGTCGGATCAGGCTGCGCACCGGGCGCGATCGCGGCTGGGTTCCATCAACGAAGAACAATTCCTGATCGTGCCACTGACCCCGGAAGCCGGTCAGTTGATGGTGTTTGCGAACGAGTTAGGAAATCTTGCCCGGGCCGGACTGGCCGAGGCGGCCGTCGCGGCCGCAGAAATCTTCTATTGGACCGCGCCCGACAACGCGGGGGCAGGCCAGTAAGCCCACCGGTCGGAGGACCGGAAGCGCTCCAGATAGGTTTGCAGCGAGGGCTGAGCTGAACCGGACCCCTGCAACCCACCACATGACTTCTCGTTGCAGTGTGGTAGGTTGCAGAGGGCTGATGTAGCCCCCGAAGTTCCGCCACGTGCGCTGCCTGCCTTGTCCGGGTCACACCCCTGCAGTTGATCGGCCGACGGACCAAACTGCCGTGTACCATGTCGGAAATGAAACACGATTATCCGTCGGCAACATGCTTTGTTTGCCCAAGGCTGCAACCATGTCCAAGAAAGCGACAGCGCATCATATCGTCCCCCATCCCGACGGAGGCTGGAGTGTCAAAAAGGCCGGGAGGCCGAATCTCACCGGCCACTTCGCGACCAAGCAGGAAGCCATCACCGCCGGTAGGCGGATCAGTCGGGAGCAAAACACCGAACTCGTGATCCACGGCTTGGCGGGAATGTATCAGGGCAAGGTGGAAATCCGCGGGGACATCGTTTCCGCCCCGGACACTGCCGATGCCTATTGCGCGAACCAAGCGGCATCTGTGTAATCCTGCTCGATACCCATGTGGCCCATTGGTTCACAATCAACGAGCCCCGCTTGGGACGGCGAACGTGGAACAAGATCCAGAACGCCTTCGAGATGGACACGGTGGCCTTGTCGTCATTTACCGTCTGGGATGCCTGCCATCAAGTGAAGCGCTGCAGGGTATTGTTCCCCAACGGCCTAACCATCGCCGAGTGGCGCGATGGGATGAGGGGTCCTCTTTGGTTGTCATGACAACGCCATTGAAGGGACTCCTTGTCGTCTGCGTGTCCAGAACCCATATCAACGAGACCGAAACTGTACCTTCGCCGTGCCTGCCTACCGGAACTGCAGCAGCCCTGGACAGCTTGTCGGTAACCCCTTCGTCGGCAACTCGGTACAAGCGGTCTCAGGGCTGAAAACGTTCGTAGACGCCCCGAAGCAAATGGAATGCCTTTTCCGCTCGATTGCTGTTCCACACGTCGATCACCGCTCCGCAATCGGTATGGACAGCATAGGGTATCCACGTCCACCTTTTCGCATCCGCCGCGATTTCATCCGAATCCTCCAATTCCTCAAAGGGACCGGGCACAAGAATCCGCACGGACGAGGTCATGGGAATGAACTCGGCGAAGAAATCGCCCGAGCCATCATAGAAACAGAGCGACTTTCTTTCCACAACCGGGATCACCTCGCCCAGCGTTTCAACCTTATCCCGCAAATCATTCAGCAAGGCGCGGGTCTTGGCACTCATCCTGACACCACCGATGTCCCGGGCCGCCGAACGCGCCCTGAGTTCAGCTACGTTCTTGTCCTGCACCAGTAGCATGTCAGCCTCGGGGTAAGGCCAAATCCCGACAGCCCTCTGGGCCAGTTCAGCGCCGCGCTCTCGCATCTGCGCCACGGTCCACTTGTCCTGTTCCCTGATGTAATGGTTCAATCGGACGGCGCTCTGCTTGAATCCCAGCTGATGTTCCCGCTTTTTGAGGAACGGTAGATTGGACAATGAGGAATTGCGGCTAAAACCGACCAGAGTCAAGTTGCCCAGACGGTGAAGCCACGTCCGGTGGACCTCTTCCCAATCGTCACCCAGCATGGTCTCCCATGTCCCGGATTCATCAAGGGTCTGCGGCATGACGTGCTCGATGGAATAGTCGCCCAAGGGACTAAGCTCATCCTGCCCATGGTTTTCCAATGTGTCCAGCACATGACGACAGACCCTCATCAAGTAGAGTTCGCGTTCTTGGGCACCCTTCAGAAACTCTTCATTCGACGGGAACCGGTTGCCGACTCTTTCTCTAACCAGGGCGACCTTGAACGTCTCAAAAACAGCTTCTTCATCCAGAGCGTGAGCGATCCGCTGAAACACGTTCCAATAGTTTCCCGTGCTCCAACCGAGAACCGCACGGCGCAACAGGTAGCTTTTCAACAGCGTCATCGCCTCGGCGAATTCACCGAGGCTCAACTGCTCACGGTCCCAAAACCTGTAAAGCCGGGAAACCAATGCTGCGTGGACAGTTCCGAGACCGCCCCAACGAGCAAACTTCAAGGCCGGAGCCAAGTCCTTGTGCGGCGAGAGCGACGGATGAAGGAACCAAGCGTAATATCGTCCCATCATCAACATATCGGACAGGAGTGACGATGCTTCGTCAAAGCCCGCGGCAGGCCAGTAACGCTTGAACTCGCCGTACACGCGGTCCGCACGTGTTTGGCGTGTTTGGCTCGCGGACCCTTCGTTCATCGCGATGTAATCCCGCAGGAATTCCTCAAAACCAAAGCCAACGGCGCGGAACACATCCTCCAGCTTGCTCCAATACTGCTCATAAAGTTGCGTCTGCGCCTCTGCGTTCAGGCCCATAAGCAGGTAGTTCCGGATCAAATCGCTCTGGGCCAGATCGACCCCCGTGGAGTTCAGGCTCTCGAATATCTCCTGAGGGTTGTCGACCGGGTGCTCCAACGTCACATCGATAACGACCAGACGGTACACACCCTGGTATACGACCTGTGGATCGACATCCGCTTTCCGCAAATGCTCCCGAAATCGCTCATATGCCAATAGGATGCCTTCGGAACTATCGCGTACTTCGCCCGGATCGCTACCGTCGACCAAGGCTCTCAACGTGGCATCATCATGCCGCCGCAATGCTACCCGATAACGACGATTCCCGGTCTCAAAACTGTTCTTCAAAAAGAAGTCGTCAATCTGCTCGACACTGGGAACGTTGCCGTCCCAGCCGACTTCCTCCATGTGATCCCGCAACGCGACCATGAGCAGTGTCAGCGTAGTCAACCGCTGCTGACCATCGATTACCAGCCAGCTCGCAAACCCGGCTCCCACTTGGTCCTGCACGTACACGAACGATCCCAGGAAATGCTGGGCGGCCGCATCGGCTGAAGCCTTGAGGACATCTTCCCACATCCCGTCACACTGCTCCGTCCCCCAAGCGTAATCCCGCTGAAACACCGGAATCACAAATTGCTTGGGGCCATTGATTATCTGAGCGAAACCGTGTTTGACTGCCTGCATGGATTGATTCCTCGTAACTATTCAGATACCAAGATGCGTTTCTGTCAGACCGTCCCCTGTCCCGGACGGACCGCGTTTCAGGTTGTGGGCTCCAGTTCCTCCGGGATCAGCTCCACGAAGGTCGGTTCCGGCTCCAGCAATCCCAGCCAAGCCGTTGGCTGAACGCTGTTGAAGGCTACGGCAAAGGTTCTGGTGTATTCGCCCATTTGCTTCCGGAAGGTCGTCCGCGCCGCGTCGGGGCGTCGGGACCAGTTCCCGGTCTTCCAATCCACAATATGCCAGTTTCCACAGTCGTCCTGAAAGAGCAGATCCAGCCTCAGGTTGTGGACATCTCCCGCCATCGCCACCGACATTGGCATCTCTGTGACCAGGCGCTGGGCTGCATTGATCCGCTTGCTGAACGGAAGTTCCCGCAGCCGCAGCAGGCTCTGATGGATGTCCTTGGCATCCGCGGTTTCGAGCATGGAATGGCCCGGAAGTCTGGAGACAACGAAGTGCATCAGGTCGTCCTCGGACATGGGGAACCACCGGTGCCACTGGCCGAGGACCTCATGGGCCAAATTGCCCCTCTGCTGTTGCTTCGGGCTTTCAGGCAGGGCACTGTCCGACGCGGCCTCCTTGGCATGAATGGTCAGGCTGTCGGCCACGGCCGGTTCCCGCGCCAGTCTCAAGTCGATTGCGATGTCGGCCTTGGAGCCCAACGGTTCCGGCGGTGCGGGTGACCATGGGGCCGCTTCGACCTTCCGGATTTCCCTGTAGTCGGTCAAGTCGCATTCATGCCAATGCTCCTGAATCACCGGAGCTGTAGCAGCAAACAGCGGCACAGACGGCGGTTGCAACTGGGGATCCTCCAGTTCCTTTGCCTTGGCCTGCTCCAGGGCGTCCGCAAGCTCCATCAACCAAGAAGATTTCTTCCTGGTGTCCCAACCGCTGAGCACAAGCAGG
This sequence comes from uncultured Caldilineaceae bacterium, assembly GCA_964566955.1. GTDB lineage: Bacteria > Chloroflexota > Anaerolineae > Caldilineales > Caldilineaceae > Bin34. The sequence continues at coordinate 37,776 of CAZMKQ010000014.1, forward strand.
TCCGCGGCGCGGGTGCAGGCCACGTAGAAGAGGCGCCGGCTCTCCGCGTGCTGCCTCCTTGCCTCCATGTCCTTGGCCAATTGGAAGCTGAAGGGCTCGATCAACTCCCCGTTTTCATCCGGAACCTTGCAGACCAGGTTGTTCGGATTGAAGGCCAGGACCGGCGGGCGGTTGCGGGGACCGGCACTGGTCCAGTCGTATTCCAGGTTCGGCACGAATACCACGGGAAATTCCAGCCCCTTGGCACCATGGACCGTCATGATTTGAACGGCTTCCCCGTCCTCCGGTTCGGTACCCCCTTCCCGTTGGTTGGCCTGCCGCTCCTGGGCTGCCAGCCGGCGCAGGAGCGTACCCATGCCCGTTGTGCGACATTGGAACGCCAGCCACTGCAGCGACTCAAGGTCGTCCAGACAGTCCCTTGCCCGAAGTGTGTCGCTGTTGCCGTGCAGGACGCTCTCGTACCCGGTCTCGCACAGGACCTCCGCCAGCAGCCGATCCGGAGAGAGCACCAACGCCTTGCCCCGCAGCGTGGACAGAACCCGATGGGCATGCCGAACCCTGTCCCGTTGGTCGGCGTCCATGTCCGCAAGCGCTTCATCATCCAGATGCTCCGCTCCCATCGCAGCCAGGTTTCCGGCCAGGAGCAACAGGGACTCGTCGCTGATGCCGAACAAAGACGAACGCAGGGCGGCCGCCAGACTGAATTGATCGGAGGATCGATGCAGCCACCGCAGCAGGGCCACCACACTGCGAATGTGGGCCTGAACCTTCAAGTCCGTCCCGTCGACCACCCGGAAGGGAACACCTTGCTCGTGCAACACCTCCTCCAACAGCGGAAGATGGGTGCGGGCCCGCAGGAGGACAGCCGCATCGCTGTAGCGGAAGCACCGGATTTTCCTCTCCACCGGTTGGGACAAATCCACGACGCGCCGCCCGGATTCCCGGAGCTGCCGGAGTTGGCTTGCGATGAAGTCGTACTCGGCCAATCGTTTCCCATCCGCGGTATCGTCCGACCGCCCCCGATGGACGCCGGCATCCTCAGATTCGGCTTGCGCAAATGAATGCACCTCAAGGGACGGCTGCCGCACGGGAGCTTCCCGACTGGAACGCAGAGCCATGGGTTTGGCTTCATAGTCCTGATGGCCGTTCTTGCCCAGCGGCTGAAACATCGTCCCGAAAACCGCATTGGTGGCCGCAATCAGCTCCCGGTGCGTGCGGAAGGATTCGGACAGGGTGTCCAGCGGTTGGGCCAATCGCCTCTGGATGTCTTCGGCCAGCTTCACGAATTCCGACACTTCGGCACCCCGGAAGCGGTAGATGCTCTGCTTGGTGTCCCCCACGGCAAACAGCCGTCCCTGGCGCCCGCCTGCATTCACCACGTTGCCCGTCAGGGCCGCCAGGCATCCGATGATTTCCTGCTGCAGGGGGTTGATGTCCTGATACTCGTCCACCAACAGGTGGTTGATGTCCAGGATGGCGGAGCGAACCCGTGAGGTTGGCTGGGCCGCATGGACCTTGAGCAGGTGCAGCGCCTTGAGTTCCAAATCGTCGAAGGTCAGCAGGTTCCGTTCGCGCTTGATGTCGTCCAGATGGCCGTTGGCCCGTTTCCACGCCGAGTGCCAAAGGCCCAGCAACCGCAGTGCCTCCCGGTCCTGTTTGTCCGGTTCCTCGCCGACGGAACCGGCCCGGACACGTTCCAGGCGATCACACGTTGCATGTACGAGTCGCCAGGCCTTGTTGCAGAGCCGCTTGAATTCCGGGTCCATCTTGCCGCCGCCCACATCCCGGACGGACTTGGGCCATGTCTCGGCGTTGAAAGCCACCCGCGCCCCGATCCAATTGCCGTTCAGCAGGGGCTCCACCGTTCCCAACGCCCAGCCGCACCGAAGGCCCAGCACTCCCTTGACATCGGGATCGATCATCGCGGTCTTCAAAATGCTCCGGGAGTCCGCCAATTCCGACTGGCGGCTCATGATCTCCGCGGTGACCGACGCCTCCGCTTCGGCATGGACCTCCGCCCAAACCGTGCGCAGATGCGTCGCGACCGGGCCCGATGCGTCCAGTTGGGCCATCAGGTGCTCCTTGGTAAGCAGATCCGCCAAGACCTGCCGGAACACCGCAGGCCGGAAGAGCCCAACCAGTTCGCTTGCGGGGGACTCCGAGCGATCCAGCTCGTGGCAGTAGCGGCGCACCGCCTCGTCGAGCAGGGATGCCCCCTCCGTCTCTTCGGCAACCGCGAAATCCGGATCGATGCCCGCCTCCACCGCATGCTCGGTCAAAAGCCGCTGGCAGAAACTGTGCACCGTGGCCACCTGCAGCGAATCGAGTTCCTCGAGCCGGTGCCGCCACACCCCGGGGTTGCCGTCCGCCTGGGCCCTGATCTCCCGGCGAATGCGCTGGCGCATGGACATGGCCGCCGCCTTCGTAAACGTCACCGCCACCACCGAGCGCAGGGGCCAGTCCGGTTTGTGTTCCAGCACATGCAGGAACCGCTGGACCAGGACGAAGGTCTTGCCCGTTCCGGCTCCCGCCAGCACGGATTGGTTGCGGTCAATCGAGGTGATGGCCGCTTGCTGTTCCGCCGTGATGCTCATACGGACTTCAGGCGGCGACGCCCCTTGTAGCGGCTCCGCCACGAAGGCTGGCAGAATTCGGCCTTGCGACACCAGGGAGCGCAGGAGAACGTCTCCCGGTCCATTCGCCGCGGCGCGCCCGGGAACCTGCCGGCCGTGACATCGGCCACGATGTTGTCCAGCTGTTCCAGCACGGCCTCGACCAGCGGATCGTCCTCGTTGTGCGGATCCGCGATCTCCGGGCTGGTCTTGCGGGTTCCGCTGCGTGGCCCCCGCGGCTCCAAGTTGCGGACATTCCAGTAGGCACTGTACGCGACCGGCCCGATTTCGTTGTGCACCGCCCGTCCGTACAGGACCGCCTGCAGGGTCTGGCCCTCTTCCACGTCGCGTTTGGTTTTCCCGGAACGCTTGTAGTCGATCACGCGCAGGTTGCCGTCGTCGTCCACATCAATGCGGTCGACAATGCCCCGCAGGTGGACGGATCCGGTCTCCATCAGGAGATCGCTGTCCTCGGTCCACTCCATGTGTTCTTCCTGGTACATGGGTATCCACGCGTTCGAAGCCAGATGGTCTGCCTCCGCGTGGTCCCTGAGCACCAGTTCAATCAGGTTCCGTCGAATCTCTTCCAGGTCGTGGCGTGCCAGCGGGTAGGGCTGGTACTTCAACCGGACATGCCGGGAACCTTCGCCCTCGGCCAATACTTCAGACACCAGGGTCTCAACCTGTGCCCTGTCCAGTTGCGCCAGGCTCCCTTCCTTCAACCTGCCGTAGATGCCTTCCAGGGCATCGTGGTAGATATTGCCTTCCACGACCGGCGGCATCCCTTCCTCGGGGGTTTCGTCGGGCTTCAGGCCCAGCACCCTCTCGGCGAAAAATCCCAAGGGACAAACCGGGAAGTTCTCGAGGGCACTGGGACTCCAGCGGTGATCCGTGCCGAATTTTTTCCGCAGCCGCCTCAGGGCCGTTGGGCTGGACAGGACGCCTTCGTAACAGGTTGGAGCCGCCGTGTCGGTGCGCAGCGCGTCCACGCGGATCAGGTTGGCAACCCGTTCCAAGTCCGCTTCAATGCCGGCTGCGACAGCCAATGACGCATTGGCGGCACCGCCCCGGACCGCGAACCGAAGCAGTTCCCTTGTAGAGGCGGGAGGTGCCGGTTCCGGCCGGGCATGTTCGCCGGCCGGCCAAAAGGGCGAAGCCGGGACGAGGCCGGACTCCAGGGCACCGCCGGCAATGGTCCGACGGGAGCGGCTTAGGCGAAGCCGACCCGTGCATCCGGCCACGAGCATGTCCCACTTCAGCCAAGCCATTCGATGATCATGGGTGCGCAGGCCAAGGGCATGGTTGTCCCGTTCGCGGACCGAGAAAATGGGATCGGTTGGAGGACCGCTCGGCAACGATCGCTCGTTGAGCCCCATGACAAACAGATGCCGGGTCGGCACCATCCATCCGTTGTCGAAATCGAGAACCCTTACGGCCTCTTCGGGTTCGTACAGGGGAACGGAGAGCCTCTCCATCCGATCCAGGAGGCGATGCCTCAAATCCGGCCATGGCACGCGCCGAGTGGTCGAAGACGCACGCAGCATGTCGACGACCATTCGATCCAGTTCCTGGCGAACCGCTTTGGCCAAGGCCCGATCCGGGGGAGCAACGCCTTCCGGAATGCCGACGCCAACACCTTCGGGCTGCAACAGGCCCCTCACCCAGGTCAGCAGACTGCGCTCATCCTCGGTGTCTGGAGGCGTCAATCCATCCAACAGGCGTTGGGCGACACCCTCCAAGTCCTGTCGAAGCCCGGGCGGCTCTTCCTTCAGGCCCATGTCCCGCAGCAAATGCCGATCCCAATCGGCATCCGCGTGAAAGGGACTGAGCCACTGCTCTCTTCCCCGGATCACGCCAAAGGCATGGGTCAGGATGCGCAGGTGTTCCAGGCCATCGTGCCCCGCGCTTGGATGGAGCAGCCAAGGTGACAGCAGCAGGTCCCAGGTTTCCGCCAGCGGAAACAAGGGTGCCGCCCCCAGTGCCTGCCGGAATGCCAGGCACAACGGGTGTTCCGGCAGCGGCAGGGGCAAGTGCAGCGGAATCCGATATTCCTCCGCCACCCGGCGCAGAAGAGAATTCCAGTCGCGCATGGTCGGAACACACAAGGTGATGTCCTGCAGCTCGACCTCACCTGCCTGCAGCATCCGCTTGACGCGGCGCAGAACCCAGCGCACCTCGTCCTCGGCCGTGGACAACTCGGCCGTTTCAAAAACGTGTTCGGGCGCAGGTGCGCGGGCCGTCGCGGGACTGCCGGGTGCCCCAAGCTCCTTGGCCAAGGCGTCGGACCGGGCGCGGCCCAACTGCGAGCGACCGACAGGCAGAAACACCTGGACCTCCGTGCCGCGTCGCTGCACCGCATGCAGGAAACGCCGCTCCAAGGGGGTAAACCCAGCGAAACCGGCCACCAGGAGGCCGGCACCGGACTCAAGGTCGGCGGATTCGGCCTGCAACAACGAGCACACGCGGGTCAGGGCGACGGACGGATCCAAGGCGCCTGTCCGCTCCTGCTGCTCAACATACCGTTCGTACAGCAGGGCCAGATCCCGGTTCCGCATCCCGCCACTGGATGCGGCCCAGTCCCGGAAGGTGTCGGGGGAGATGACCTGATGCTGCATCTCCCGGAACCAGGCCAGCAGACGGCGTTGGAAGCCCGGCAGCAGCAGCGAGTCCCGGAGCTCGCTGTCCAGACCCTCGGCGTGGACCTCCCCGGCAACGGTCTCCACGAGCAGCGACTGGTCCACCGGGCGGAGGATCCCGAAACCGGAATTGGCCCGGTTCAGCAGTTGGCCCGTCAATCGTCCAAAGTTGAAGGAGTGTACGTTCAGGTGCCGGGCGGGACGCCTCCACCACTCCGCCTCCAACGCGGGTGGCAACAGCACCCAGACCTCGGTCAGGGGATCGTCGGATTGCAGTCGGTCGATCCCTTCTCCAATGCCCGCCAGTGCCTGTTCGCTGGTCTCGATCCGGACGACCTGCAGGCCGGGCGTGGGCATAACGAGAGTCGGGGGAGATTTCAGCCGACGGCCGACTGCCGGGACTGCACCAGATGCACGAATTCCGCAAACAGCCGGTCCGCGTCGTGCGGTCCGGGACTGGCTTCCGGATGGTACTGAACGCTGAACACGGGCCTGTCCGTCAGGCGCAGGCCCTCCACCGTCTTGTCGTTCAGATTCCAGTGGGTGATTTCCACGTTGTCCGGCAGGCCGTCGTGCAGCACGCTGTAGTTGTGGTTCTGCGAAGTGATCTGAACATTGCCGGCTGCCAGGTCGCTGACCGGCTGGTTGCCCCCGTGGTGGCCGAACTTGAGCTTGTAGGTCTCCGCGCCCAGGGCCTGGGCAATGATTTGGTGGCCCAGGCAGATGCCGAACAAGGGCACCCTGCTCTCAATCAACTGCCGGGCCGTCTCCGTAACATAGTGCAGGGCGCCGGGATCGCCCGGGCCGTTGCTCAGGAAAAGACCGTCGGGATTCATCGCCAGGACCTCGGCCGCGGAGGTGGAGGCCGGTACCACCTCGACCCGGAAGCCCTGACTGGCCAGGCGGCGCAGGATGTTGTACTTGATGCCCAGGTCCCAGGCCACAACCAGAGGCTGCCGTTCCATCTCGACCCGTTCCGGCGCTTCCCCGGAAGCCACCGGCTCCCATGGGGAAGCGGTCGTCTCAGCCCAAGCGTAGGGTGCAGCGCAGGTCACTTCGCGCACCAGGTCCCGGCCTTCCAGCCCCTCGAAGTCCCGGGCCCGGGCCTGGAGCTGTTCCGGGTCCAGGGAACCATCCGTGCACAGGGCCGCATGCACCACCCCCTGTTCGCGGATGTGCCGGGTCAACAACCGGGTGTCGATGTCGCTGATGCCGGGCACGCCGGCCTCGACCAGCCAGTCCGGCAGGGACCGCGTGGCCCGCCAGCTGGACACATGGCGGCTGACTTCGCGCACGATCAGGGCCGTCAGGCGGGGACGTGAGCTTTCGATGTCATCCTCGTTGATGCCGGTGTTGCCGATGTGGGGCGTGGTCATGCAGACCATCTGTCCCTGATAGGAGGGATCCGTGATCACCTCCTGGTATCCGGTCAGGCAGGTGTTGAACACCACCTCCCCCACTGCCACCGTCTCCGCGCCAAACCCCTGGCCGGCGAACACGGTGCCGTCCGACAGCACCAGATAGGCGCGCTGCCCGGTCACGAGACCGGCTCCGCGATGGCATAGTTCTGCAGGCTGCGCACGTCCGCATCCTGTTCCTGCAGGGCCCGGATGCCGGTCACGGCCGCCGCGGCCGCGGGCATGGTGGTCAGAATGGGAATGGCCAGCCGGGTGGCCAGGGCACGGATACGGGCACCGTGACGACGGCTGCGCGGTCCCTTGGGCGTGTTGACCACCAAATCCACCTGGCCTTCCTCCATGGCCTCCAACACGGTGCGACCCTCCTCCCCGGCCTTGCGCAACTTTCGAACTTCCAGACCCGCCGCGCGGAAGAACGCCGCCGTGCCCTGGGTGGCCAGCAGCTGGAATCCGAGTTCGTGCAGCTCGCGGGCGATGGACAAGGCATCCGGCTTGTCCTGATCATTGACGGTCAGCAACGCGCCACCGCGGACCGGCAGCGGCGATCCAGCCTGTTCCTGGCTCTTGGCAAAGGCATTGCCGAAGTCCGGGGCATGTCCCATCACCTCGCCGGTGGAGCGCATTTCCGGTCCCAGGATGGTGTCCACGCCGGTGAACTTCTTCCAGGGCAGCACAGCCTCCTTGACAAAGAAGCCGTTCACCGACGGTTCCTCCGTCAGGCCAAGCTCCTCCAGCGTGGAACCCAGCATGACCTTGGCGGCAATCTTGGCCAGTTGCACCCCCGTGGCCTTGGACACGTAGGGAACGGTGCGGCTGGCCCGCGGATTCACCTCCAGGACATACACATCCTCACCCTGAATGGCGTACTGCACGTTCATCAGGCCCCGCACGTGCAGGGCCATGCCCAGCCGGCGCGTATGGCTGCGCAACAGGTCCAGGACATTGGCCGACAACCGATGCGGCGGCAGAACGCACGCACTGTCGCCACTGTGCACTCCGGCGCCTTCCACATGCTGCATGATGCCGCCGATCACCACCTGCCGCCCGTCGCAAATCGCGTCGACATCCACTTCGATCGCCCCACTCAGGAACTGATCGACGTAGACGGGATGATGGGGGGACACTTGGGCCGCGGCCTGGATGTAGGTCTTAAGATCAATCTCGTCGTGCACGATGGCCATGGCCCGTCCGCCCAATACAAACGAGGGACGCACCACCACCGGATAGCCGATGGTCTCCACCACCGCCAGGGCCTGCTCCAGATTGCGCGCTAGGCCGTGGGCCGGCGCGGGGATGTCCAGTGCCGCCAGCAGGTCGCTGAAGCGATCCCGGTCCTCGGCCAGGTCGATGCTGGCGGGCGAGGTGCCCAGGATCGGCACGCCGTCCCTTTCCAGGTCCGTTGCCAGGTTCAACGGAGTCTGCCCGCCGTACTGGACGATGACCCCTGCCAGAGCACCGTTGGCGGCTTCCCGCTGGACGATGTGCAGGACGTCCTCGCGTGTCAGCGGCTCGAAGTAGAGGCGGGTGCTGGTGTCGTAATCCGTGCTCACCGTCTCCGGGTTGCAGTTGACCATGATGGTCTCGTAACCCATCTCCTGCAGCGCGAAGCTGGCGTGGACACAGCAGTAGTCGAACTCGATGCCCTGTCCGATACGGTTGGGACCGCCGCCCAGGATGACCACTTTCCGGCGATCGGTGGGCAAGGCCTCATCGCCCTCGTCGTAGCTGCTGTACAGGTAGGGTGTAAAGGCCTGAAACTCCGCGGCACAGGTATCCACCTGGTGGTAGGTGGGGCGGATATCCTGTTGCCGGCGCGCCTCCCTGACATCCAACTCCGACCATGGTTCCGCCCTGTTGTGCGAGAGCAGTTCCGCCAGCTGGGCGTCGCTGAAGCCCTGGCGCTTGGCCTCCCTGAGGCTTTCGGCGTCCGTCCCGGAAACCCGGGCGGCGGTTTCCAACAACTGCTGCATCTGGTCCAGGAACCAGATGTCGAACCCGGTCATGCGGGCAAGGGGTTCCAGATCCCACTGCCGTTCCAGGGCGGTATACACCGCAAACAACCGATCGCGGTTGGGAGTTCGCAGCAGGTCTTCCAGTTCGTCGTCGGTGACCGGCTCTGCCAAGGGGCCCCAGCCGTTGCGCCCGATTTCGAGGCTGCGAATGCCCTTTTGCAGGGCGGCCTTGAAGGTGCGGCCGATGGACATCGCCTCACCCACGGACTTCATCTGCGGGCCCAGGCTGGACTCCACGCCGCTGAACTTTTCGAAGGCCCAGCGGGGAATCTTCACGACCACATAGTCGATGGACGGCTCGAAGGCCGCCACGGTCTGCCGCGTGATGTCGTTGGTCAGCTCGTCCAGGTTGTAGCCCACCGCCACCAGGGCGGCCCACTTGGCAATGGGGAATCCGGTCGCCTTGGACGCCAACGCGCTCGAGCGCGAGACCCGCGGATTCATCTCGATGACCACGACCCGGCCGGTTTCCGGGTGCACGGCAAACTGAACGTTGGATCCGCCGGTCTCCACGCCCACGGCCCGCATGACCAGACGCGCCTGGTCGCGCAGCCGCTGCAGTTCCCGGTCCGTAAGGGTCTGGGCCGGAGCCACGGTAATGCTGTCCCCGGTATGGACGCCCATGGCGTCCAGGTTCTCGATGGAACAGACCACGACGAAGTTGTCCGCGCCGTCGCGCATCACCTCGAGTTCGAATTCCTTCCAGCCGATCAGCGACTCCTCGATCAGGACGCTGCCGACCGGGCTTTCGCGCAGGCCCCAGGCCACCTTGGCATCGAACTCGTCCGGGGTATGGACGGTGCCGGCCCCGCTGCCGCCCAGGGTGAAGCTGGGACGGATGAAGATGGGAAAGCGGCCAATCGTTTCCGCGTGGCTGCGTGCCTCCTCCAGGGTCGTGGCCAGAAAGGAGTGGGGCGATTCGAGTCCATACTCGGCGATGGCGTTCTTGAACAGCTCCCGATCCTCGGCCAGTTGCATCGACTCGAGACGGGCGCCGATGAGTTCCACGCCGTACCGGTCCAGGACGCCGGCCGCCGCCAGATCGACCGCCAGGTTGAGTCCCGTCTGGCCGCCGACGGTGGGCAGCAGGGCATCCGGCCGTTCCCGTTCGATGATCTTCTCCAGGTAGGGAACGGTCAGCGGCTCCACGTAGGTGGCATCCGCCATCTCCGGATCCGTCATGATGGTGGCCGGATTGGAGTTGACGAGGATGATGCGGAAGCCCGCCTGGCGGAGGGCCTTGCACGCCTGGACGCCGGAGTAGTCGAACTCGCAGGCTTGACCGATCACGATCGGACCTGATCCGATGATCAGGATGGATTCGATGTCGGTGCGGCGAGGCATTGGAGTGGGGGTGAAGGAACCGGAATCAACCTGAATTCTGCCGAAACCGCGGGATCGTACCACAGCAAATCCGGGTTGGATTGAGTGAGAGAGTGCTCAGATCAGGGCTGGACCGATGATGAGCTGTGAGCACCCGGATCGCCTCCGGCAACAAGGGGCGCCATGATTCATGCCCGTGGCTGGCATGCCTCCCGAAAGGCCCTTGACCCAGTGTCGATTCAGCCAGGTTGCGACGGGCTACATACCACCGCGAATCGATTATTGAAACGGACCCGCCGTTGGCGCTGTCACCTTCACCAGAAGAACTTCGGCCGAACAAACGAAACCTCACGATGAGCCTGGGCCGGGACCCGCTTCCTGTAGACGGCACAACAGGGCCATCCGGTGGCTGGCCCACCACGCCGTTTTTCTGCCAACAGAGATAACACGTTCCCGTCCTTCGTCATCATGTCCGAACCAGTCATCGTTGACGGAAGGCTTCGGGTACATCGGCAGAACCTGCAAGGACGGTGATCCATCAGCAATACCGAGTCAACGTGCTGACCAAGTCTGCTCAGTACAATGGCGACCATAGGATTGCCCGTACACGCGAACGCCGCGGCCATGGTCAGAATAAAGGGATTCGACGCAGGTACCATTCCTGCTGCCCCTCATCCGGGTGACGCATCCAGCGTCCGACGATTCCCCGAAGAGCCCTGCCAACATCATCCCAAGCCTCCCAAGGCACGCCCATGCAGAGGCAGGCGGGCTGATTCCATCAACCTACTGAACAAAGTGGAGTTCTACCGATGAACCACCATTTGAAGCAAGCTTTTCAAAAGGCGTCTCAGTTGCCGGAAGCCGAACAAACCAGATTCGCTCGCTTTCTGCTGGCCGAACTGGAAGCGAACCGCCAATGGCAAGCGTTGTTCTCCCGTCCTGAATCGGAGGATTTGCTGGAACGCCTGGCTGATGAGGCTGTGTCCGACCACCGTGCCGGACTAACCTCGCCACTTGATCCGGAAAAGCTGTAGACGTGCGTTCCTTTGCCCGCCGAAGTTTTTGGGAAGCGTACCGACAGCTCCCAGTGCAAGTGCAAAGGCGGGCACGAGCAGCCTATCGATTCTTCGAGTTGGACCCCAGGCACCCGAGTCTGGATTTCAAGCGCGTGAGCCAACGACGCCCGGTGTATTCGGTTCGAGTAACCATGGACTACCGCGCTCTCGGAGTACTGGACCGGGGCGACATCATTTGGTTCTGGATTGGCTCTCACCAGGAGTACGACCGGTTGCTCAGACACATGTAGTACTGGGACAACACGATGGTCCCTGAAAGGCCGCGTTTGAGGTATCCAGTCCCTCTGACATACGAACCGCGTTTCAACTCCGTTGCCGGGACCTGTACCGGGAGTGCAACTGCGTGGACTGAGGCACTGGAAGGCTCAAGCAGTGCCCACCCGGGCATGCGTCCGATCAGGTCAGTAGGCTTCGTCTGCCTCCGAGGGCTGGCAAAGGATTCTCTCAACTTGCCCATGCCTCCCGAATGGGTGCAGCCTGAACCAGGCAGTCTTCTGTGTCACCCCAATGTCCCGATGCAGTAGTAGGGCAGTCCAGTCGTCCGACCATGCCAGGGGCTCAAACTGCTGTGGCCGATGCCTCGTCGGAACAAGGGTGGTCAACTGCATGATGCTGGGCACTGTTTCACTTCGTTGATTTTGGTCCGGTACCGAGTCCAGTTTATGCACGAATCCATAACGCAAATCCACCGAGAACAGTATTTGACAGTTAACATCAACGACAAAATATATAACTTTCCCGGCGAGCATTACTGTTTGTTATGGGTTGACATTCGCCCATGTAACTGATGCTGAGGCAACCCGGAATCGCCGCGCGGCCCGGACCGGGCCAACATCAACGAAAGTAAAATTGTGCCATGATGCTGACGCCTTTCCGATTGGACGGTTTAGTCTGCTAGCATTGCGAATCGTCTTGTTACCGTGAGCGACAGTGGAGATCATTGGAATGAAGTTGAAACGCATTGCCTATCCGGTCATCGCGGTTATTGCCGCTGCCATCTTGACAATCGGCGGCGGCTTCGTATTCGACGGCACGGTTCAGGGCCAGCCGAGCTTGTCTGCCCCCGCCAACGTACAGGGAGACATCAACCCGGACGTTCAGGCTCTCGCCGCTGCCCTGAGTATTTCAAGGCACGCCGGCAAGTTGGTGGCCTTGTCTGGTCCCACCACCGTTGTGATGACGCAGGAAGGCATCGTCCAATCTGCGACGGCGATAGCCGACCACAAGGCCGTCTTGGCCGCGCAACTGGAGATCCTGACCGAAACCGGCTATGACGAACGGGCCGGCGCGATCACCAGATTAGTCAACGATTTGGAGGCCAACGCGGAGCTCATCCAACAAGGAAGAAGCTCATTGTTGAGCGAACTGCTCAAAGGAATAAGAAACAGGCAGCATGTATCTCTTACCAGTACCATAGAAGTAGTCCCTGCCGCCGAGACTGTCCTGGACGACGAATTCTATCACCTGGTGAGCAGCGATCA